>JBGOVA010000150.1:0-11303 GCA_041477875.1 Micropepsaceae bacterium
CGAATCGAAGCGCCTCGACCAATACGTGACAAACCTCCTGAATATGTCGCGACTGGAAGCGGGCGAGCTCAAACCGCGCAAGGAATGGCTCGATCCCGCCGAGGTTCTGGAATCGGCCGCCGCGCGGGTCGCGTCGCGCGCGAAAGGCCTCGCCGTCGACACGCGCATCGGACCGGACGTGCCCCTGTTGCGCGCGGACTTCATGTTGCTTGAGACGGTTTTCGTAAACCTGCTCGACAACGCGATCAAGCACGGTGAGGGTGCGCAATACGTTTGGGCTTCCGTGAAAGCGCAGAACGGCACCATCGCCTTCGAGGTCGTCGACGACGGCGTCGGCATCCCGCCCGACTTCCTGGACAGACTCTTCGACCGTTTCTTCCGTGTGCAGCGCGGCGATTCCAAGCCAGCGGGCAGCGGCCTTGGCCTCTCGATTTGCAAAGGCTTCGTCGAAGCGATGGGTGGCAAAATCGAAGTCCGTAGCCCCGTGCACGAAGGTCGCGGCGCCGCCTTCGTCGTGACGTTCCCCATCGAACCGCAACCCGCCCGCGAGCTCGCGGAGGCTGTGGCGCCATGAGCGAACGCAAACCCCGCATCCTGGTAGTCGACGACGAGCCCCAGATCCGGCGCTTCCTGCGCACGAGCCTCACTGCAAATGGCTTCGAGGTGATCGAGGCGCGCACCGCCGCCGAAGGGCGCCGCCGCGCCGATGCCGAAAAGCCCGATCTCATCATTCTCGACCTGGGCCTGCCCGACGGCGACGGCAAGGACGTCCTTCGCGACGTCAGGAAGACCAGCGAGACGCCGATCCTCGTCCTGTCCGCGCGCGAGCGCGAAGCCGAAAAGGTCGAGGCGCTGGATCTCGGCGCCGACGACTACGTCAACAAGCCCTTCGGTATGGAAGAGCTCATGGCGCGCCTGCGCGCCGCCTTGCGCCATCGGCTGCGCCAGCAAGGCGAAGCCCCCATCTTCAGGCTGGCCGATCTCTCGGTCGACATCCCGCGCCGCATCGTCACGCGCGGCGAGGAAACGATCCACCTGACGCCGAAAGAGTTCGACCTTCTGCGACTGTTCGTGAAGCATGCGGGCAAAGTACTGACCCAGCGCCAAATCCTTCACGAGGTATGGGGTCCCGCGCACGTCGCCGACGCCGAATACCTGCGCGTCTACATCGGCCAGCTTCGGCGCAAACTCCACGCCACGCGCAGCGCGCCGATCATCGAGACCGAACCCGGCGTCGGCTATCGGTTGAAAGAGAATTGACGATGGCGTGGACAGGCGGCAGCGGCCACAGGTTCGAGAACGCGGCGTTGGCGGTGCTGGCGCTGATCGTCGCGTCGATTGCGACCTACGCCGTTCTCACGCGCCCCGACACGGGCAGCACGGCGGGCGTCGATCTCGGTCGCGTCATGCCCGACGACTACAAGCCGATCCTCTCGGCGTTGATCCGCGCTACGGGACAGGAATGCGACGTGGTCTGCTCCGCGTCGGTCGCCGACCCGGCGCTTGGCGTCCGCCACGTGCGCGCCGCCTGTTCGATCGAGGCGCGTCATGTCACGTGCGCCCAGGCGCGCGCGTTTGAAATCGAGATCGCTCCCGCGCCCGAACCCAGCCGTTGAGGCGCGTCACAGGCGTCTGAAGATCGCGTCGCACAACACCTTCGCGCGCGGATCGCCGACGAGGTCGGCACCCATCCGGTTCATCACATAGCCGATGCCGACTTTGGCGTGCACATCCGCGCAGCCGAACGATCCGCCCCAACCGCTGTGCCCGAAGGCGCGCGCGTTCGGGCCATAGACGCCGATCTTGTTCGTCGCAAAGCCCATCGCCCAGCACGGCTCGAAGCCCAGCATCAGATCGGTACGCCATGTCTGCACCTCCGACATGCGCGCGATCGTGTCGGGTGAAAGCAGCTTGACGCCGTCCAGCGCTCCGCCGTTGGCGACGGCGCCGTAGATTCGTGCCAGTCCCCCGGCCGTCGCATGACCGTTCGCCGCCGGAATCTGCGCCGCGCGCCAAGCGCGCGAATTCGGCCGGTCCGCCTCGACCGCCGGGTTGGTCAGCGCCGCGATCGCCTCGGGCGGCAGATTGAGCGCCGCCATATCGACGGCCACCGACGGCTTGACCATCTCCGCGACGCGCGGTTCCAAGCTCTCGCCCAGCCCGATGAAGAATTCGGCTTCGAGCGGCGCGGCGATCTCGTCTTGCACGAACCGTCCGATCGGTTTGCTGCTCACGCGCCGCACAAGCTCGCCGGCCAAGAACCCATAGGTCATGGCGTGATAGGAATTCTTCGTCCCCGGCTCCCACATCGGCGCCTGTGCCGCCAGGCGGTCCGCGACGCGATCCCAGTGATAGAAATCCTCGACCACGGTCGGTGCGGCAAAGCCGGGCAGGCCACCTTGATGCGACAGCAACTGCGCGACCGTGATGTCGCCCTTACCGTTCGCGGCAAACTCGGGCCAGTGCAGCGAGACCGGATCGCTGTAGGCCATCAGCTTTCGATCGACGAGCAACGCCACGGCAAGCGCGGCGACGCCCTTCGTTGTCGACCACACGTTGATGAGCGTGTCGCGCGTCCAGGGGCGGCCGAACGCACTGTCGCGATATCCGCCCCACAGATCGACGACGCACTGTCCCGCATGCAGCACATGGAGCGACGCGCCGATCTCTTCGTACGCGTCGCCGCGCGAAAAATTCGCTGCGAAGGCATCACGCACATGCTCGAATCCGGGCGCGACCATGCCTTCGATCTTGACCGGCGGGACAAGGGTAACCTTGCGCTGTGTCGAGCCTGACATGAGTTACCTCCGTCGCAATCCGCGGGTGAAGAGTTCCATTGTTTCGTCGGCAACCTGCCACGGCGAACGTGCCTCGCCCGCGACATACCATTTGGGAATCCAGGCAAAGACGCCTGCGCCGACCAGCGCCACCGTATCGAGATCGCAGTCGCGATAGCTGCCGTCGGCGCGACCCTGGCGACCGAAGGCCTCGAATTGCTGCTCGATCGCAAGCGCGCGCCGCGTCACCTCGTTGCGGTGGCGTGCCGGAAGGACATCGAGTCCGGGCTGCGGCATCAGAGGCGACAACCCGCCGGCCTGCGCCTGCACATTCAGGTGCAAACCGATGGCGCCGCGTTCGAGCCCCGATTTGCCCGCATGCGCCGCCGTCTCCACGAAGCGCTCGAAAAGGTCGAAGCCGCGCTTGTAGCAGTGGATCACAAGGTCCTGCTTGTCGTCGAAATAGTGATAGAGCGCGCCCTTGGTCGCACCCAACTCGTCGCAAATCTGATCGAGCGACGTGCCGTCGATGCCTTGCCGGTTGAAGAGCCGCGACGCCGTCATCGCGATCTGTTCGATCTTCATCGCCTGCGCGTCGCGCTTGTCGAACATGTTCGCCGGCCGTGGCCGGAACGTTTCGACGTTGATCGGACAGCGGATCGCAACCGATGGATCGCTCGCGAGCCCGTCGGTCAGCAACTCGCGCGTGGCCGCGGCCACGCGGTTGCGGAAATTGCGCGCCGTCTGCGCCGTGCCCCCCAGCCAGTCCGGCCACAGAGGCGCCCACGATAGAAGCCCGACAATCGTCTGGGCGACGAGCGGCGCATCGCATGCGCGGATGCTCTTGTCCGCAACACCCTCGGTCACGAAGCGCTGCAGCGCATCTATGTTGCGCCGCTGCGCCTTCTCGACGATCGCGCGCGGCGACCCGGTCAGGTAGGTGATCTCGCTCAACACGGCCGCCGGCGCGCGTTCGGCGTCAAGCGCGCGGCTCACATAGGCGAGGATGCGCTCAAGCCCGTTGCGCCCGCTTTCGTAAGCTGCCTCGAGGTCGTCGGCGCTGATTTCGCAGGACCGTAGATACGTCTGAAACACCAGATCGTCCCGGTCGTCGACATAGTAGTAGAGCGCGGCCCGCGTCAGCTCGAGCTTGGTCGCGATATCGGCGAGCGCCGTCCCGGAAATCCCCCGCGCGTTGAATTGAAGGGCGGCCTCGGCCAGCACCGTGTCGCGCTTCGACGCGCGCTTTTCCGGCAAAATCTCGGGCGCGGCGGCCTTCGCTGCGCGCGCTTTGGCTGTCTTCCGACTCATCGGCACCAGCATGAGGTTCCGTCCAGCCATTTTCAAACGCCCGTTGGCCCGGCGGGCCTGACATACGCGTCCAGAAGACATACCCCAACGTCAAATCTGTTGACAAGTGCATTTGACCATGGCGAGATCAAAACATACGCGAGTGTCAAAAAGCGGACCAATACCGCCGTGACGCTCGAAGTCCGGCGCGATGTGGGCTTGGGGCCCGGGTCGCGCGCGGGACTTGAGGGACCAAGGGAAGGGGACGTCATGCTCGCATCGAAGCGCCGGTCGCGCCGGCTCGCATTCAGTTCCGTGTCATATCTGCCGCTGCTTGCGCTGGCCGGCGGCTTAGGTGCGGCGTTTGTTGCACTGCCCGCCTACGCGGATGAAGCGGCGCAGGCCTCCCCGCCAGCGGCGGCGAAGGCGAACGACGACGTCGAGAAGGTCACCGTCACCGCGCAGAAGCGCAAGCAGAACATCCTCGACGTCGGCTTGAACGTCTCGGTCGTCTCCGGCGCCGACACGCGCGACAAGCGCATCGAGGAAGTGCGCGATCTGACCGGTTCAATGTCCAATCTCGACGTCAAGGAACAAGTCCCCGGCGCGATGCCCGTCATCACGATCCGCGGCGTCGGTCTCGACGACTTCTCCTCGACCAACAACCCGAGCGCCGGCATCTATATCGACGAAGTCTTCTTGAGCTCGCTCGCGATGATGAGCTTCGACGTCTACGATCTCGAACGCATCGAAGTCCTCAAGGGTCCGCAGGGGACGCTCTACGGCCGCAACTCGACGGCAGGCGCCATCAACGTCATCACGGCGAAGCCATCGCCCGACGGCTTCGCGGCGTTCGCGTCGGCCGGCTACGGCAATTTCGCGGCCTTCGACGCCGAGGGCATGGTCAACGTGCCGGTCAGCGACACCTTCGCCGTGCGCGTCGCGGCCAAGACGATCCAGCAGGACGAAGGCTATTGGTTCAACCGCGTGATCGGCGACGACATCGGCAAGCGCGATCTTTGGATGGGCCGCGCCCAGGCTGCGTGGTCGCCCACCGACAGCCTCGACTTCAACCTCAAATTCGAAGGCCAGCGCTCGCGCTCCGAAATGGGGCAGGGCGAATTCTTCGGTGCGTTCGGACCCACGCCCCCGTGCCCCGGTTCGCCGGCGTGCTTCGAATTTCACGGGTACAACGACACCGACGGCGACCCGTTCACCGGCGACTGGTCGGGCGATCATTTCTACAACATCGATCAATGGGGCACGACGTTGCGCGCGGACGCCGATATCGGCGATGCCACGCTGACGTCGGTCACCGGCTACATCCAGTTCGAGCGCGCGTTCTACATCGACACCGACGCAACGCCGTTCTTCCAGACGGATTTCCTCCAGAGCGAGAAGGTCAATCAAATCTCCCAGGAACTGCGCCTGGCCGGAACGCGTGAAGGCCTGGTCGACTGGTTGGTCGGCGGCTTCTATTCGCACGACCATGTGACGGTGAACACGCCAGGCTTCCATGCCGATTTGTTCAACACCAACACGTTGACGCTCGCCGATCAGGAAACCGATTCCGCGGCGGCCTTTGCTCACGCCGAGTGGGTGTTGACCGATCAGCTCAAATTCGTCACCGGCCTTCGCTACACCTGGGAAGAAAAGAGCGACGTCGGCGGCACGATTGATCTTGTGCCCTTTGCCCCGGGAAGCTTCCTGTCCGGGTGCGTGACCACTTGTCAGTTGTCATCGGTCAACACGACGATCACTGACCGCAACTGGTCGTGGAAAGTCGGCTTCGATTGGAAGCCGGACGACAACACGCTGATCTACCTCAACGCATCGCAAGGCGTGAAGAGCGGCGGCTTCTTCTCGGGCATTGCGGTCGCAAGCTTCCAGCTCGCGCCCTACAGACCCGAAACGCTCGTCGCCTATGAACTCGGCCTGAAAAAGCAATACCGCTCGCTGCAATTCACCGGCAGCTTGTTTTACTACGACTACTCCGACGTACAGACCTTCATTCGCGAAAGCGTGGCGATACCGGTTCAGCGCCTCGGCAATGTCGACGAAGCGACGCTCTACGGCGCCGATCTCGACCTGACGTGGCGCCCCGAAAACGTCGAGGGCCTGACGATCGAAGCGCGCCTCGGCCTGCTCAATTCGGAACTCGGCGCGTTCTCCACGGCGAACGGCCCGGTGCCCAAAGGTAACGAGATGCCGAATGCACCGGAAGTCACGTTCAGCGGTCGCGTGAAATACGACGTCCCGGTCGGCGATGCGCTGTTTATCGGCCTGCAACTCGGCACGCACTACTCCGACGGAGTCTTCAAGGACGCGATCAACGATCCCATCATTGCCGCCGACAGCTATTGGACCTTCGACGCCAGCGCGGCGCTATTCTCGGCCGCCGACGGTTGGGAAATCAAAGCCTGGGGCAAGAACCTCGGCGACGAACAACACGAGACCCAGGGCTTGAACGTACTGACCTTGGGTTACGGCAACCGCTACTTCAGCGCGCCCCGCACCTACGGCGCGACGGTGAGCAAGCATTTCGATTGAGAAGCACGCCGGGGGGCGGCCCGCTGCGGCCGCGCCCCAAGTCAGCTGGTTCAACGCCCCAGAATGCTCCTGAGCATCCACGCCGTCTTCTCGTGCACCTGCAGACGCTGGGTCAAAAGATCCATCGTCGGCTGATCATGCGCCTTCTCCGCGGCCGGGAACGCGTCGCGGCATGTGCGTGCGACGGTCTCGTGACCGGCAAGCAGGTTCTCGATCATCTTCGTCGCCGCGGGAACGCTGTCCTCTTCCTTGATCGACGACAGCTCGACGAACGCCTTGTAGGATCCCGGCGCGAAATGTCCTAGGGAACGAATGCGCTCGGCGACCAGATCAACCGCATTCCAAAGCTCCGTGTATTGCACCATGAACATCGCGTGCAGGTCGTTGAACTGCGGCCCCGTGACGTTCCAATGATAATTGTGCGTCTTGAGATAGAGCGTGTAGGTATCCGCGAGCACGCGCGACAAACCCGCCGCGATATCTTTGCGTTCGCCGGCGGAAATGCCGATATCGAGCGCCCAGTCGTTGCTGCCTTTAGCCATCATGAACCTCCAAAAACCAAATTTAGAATAGTTCCAACCCGGTCAAACTGAAATAGGTCAGCGCCGCATCAATTCCAAGGGGCCGCCTTTTTCCGCCGCCCGCTTATAGGCCGGCCGCTCGCGCAACCGCTGCAACAGCGCTTTCAGGCGCGGATAGGGTTCCAAGCGCTTGGACGTATCCGCGACCTCCAGGATGAAAGACATCTGGATATCCGCCGCGGTGAAATCCTTGCCCGCAAAATAGTCATGCTTGGCAAGCGCGCCTTCCATATAGGCAAGATGGTTGGTGATCTCGCTTTCGATGCGCGGGCGCAGCGGCGCCCCGGCTTCGCCTAGCATGCCGACGTAGAGTGCGAGCAGGAACGGCAGCATCGCCGAGCCTTCGGCGAAGTGCATCCAGTGCGTATGGTCGGCCCAGTTGGACGCGCTCTCCGCCGGCCACAGCTTTCCGTTGCCGTGCTTCTTCGTCAGGTACTCGATGATCGCCCCCGACTCCGCCACCACGCGGTCGCCGTCGCTGATCACCGGTGACTTGCCCAGCGGATGAACCTTCTTCAGCTCGGGCGGCGCCAAGCGCGTGGTCGCGTCGCGCTTGTAGTGCACGATCTCGTAGGGCGTGCCGAGCTCCTCCAAAAGCCACAACACGCGGTGCGAACGCGAATTGTTCAGATGATGAACTTTGATCATGGGACAGTCTCCACCGGCCATTGTTGTCGACGGCTGAGACTATGGGAGGCGGGCCGTCGCGCGCTACAAGGAAAGCGTCAATGGACGGGCTTCATCGGCTGGAATGTGATCCGTTCCTGATACACGAACGACGCTTGGTTCAGCGTCGAATTGCCGAGCCAATTGCCGCCCGTGAAACAATCCAAGCGCTCACCGTCGATGCTGAGGCATTTCAAAAACGTCACGTTTCCCGCCTCCACGGGCATGGTCAGCGCGACGTTCCTCCACTGTGCGGGCGCACCGCCAACCGCATGGGCGAAGTGGCGAAAGCGTGCCGTACGCGCTCCACCGTTCAGCGTACCGACATACTGGCGCCACACGACCAGCTCCATGCAGTCGAAGCGCTCGTTCGCGCCCACCACGCAGTCGAAGTCGTAGTGCGCGAGATCTTGGCCTGAACCGGCGGCCGCCCGGCCGAAGTCGCTGCTGAGGTCGCTGACGCTCCAACTGCCGTCATAGCTGTAATGCCCAAGCGAGCGGTAGCCCGTGCTCGAATTCGCGAACGGCGCGAAGCAGTCGATGCGCGCGTCGTCCGGCGCGCCGTAGCATTTGGGGCTCGCGTCGACGTTTTCCGATGACGGCAGCACGATCGCGCTCCCCGACACGACGTTCCAACCGTCGCCGGGCGAATAGACCGCGAAGTGGCGCAGCTTCTTGTCGGACGCCCACACGACGACGCAGTCGATCTTGTCCCCGGCGCGGAACGCGCAAGCGGGCTTCGACTGGTCGCTGATCTCTCCGCCTCGCGAAATCCACCCGTTCCAGATATTGCCGTCGAACGAGTTTTGCCACATCGCGCCGTCTTCGCCGCGCGCGAAGCAATCGATGCGCTGCGGCGCCTTCGACACGCATTCGGGATCGGATGTCAGGCTGCCGCCGAGATTCTCCCACGAGTGCAAATACGCACCGTCCCACGTGCGCCGGAACATCACGCCGTCGCCGTGCCGCCGCACGAAGCAATCGATGTGATCGGGACTCCACGACACGCATTCGGGCCGCGCGTGATAGAACGCTGCGTTCGAGACGCCCGGCGCCGACGACCACGGCTGCCAAGCGCTCCCGTCCCACCAGCGCCGCCGCATCTGTCCGTCCTGCCCGCGCGCGAAGCAGTCGATGCGTTTCGCGCCCGCCGCAACGCAGTCCGGGCCCGAGACCAAGACGCCGCCTTGACTCACCCAGCCCGTCCAATCATACCCGCCGACCCGCGTCGGCCGCGCCTCCGCCCGCGCGGCAAAGGCAACGATCAGCGATGAAACAAAAAGCGCGAAGCGCATGGAGGCCCCTCTGGCAGTGATCCCCAAGGGAATCGCGCGACAAGGATTGGCCTCGCCGCCCGGGCTGTCGAGGCCCTGAATCGGAGCGCTCCTGGCGATATCCACATGCAACGAACGCCAAGCTGTGGCTTGCGGCCGCTGCAATTCTCCGCGACCCTGGCCAATCAGTATTGAACAAGGACCGACACCCATGAACGACCGCGTGACTGTGACCATCGACGAAGGCATCGCCGATGTCCGCCTGGTGCGCGCCGACAAGATGAACGCCCTCGACGACGCGATGTTCGGGGCCCTCATCGAAGCCGGCACGCGACTGAAGACGGAGCGCGGCTTGCGCGCCGTCGTGATCTCGGGCGAAGGCCGGGCCTTCTGCGCCGGCCTCGACATGGGCAACTTCCAGCGAACCGCCGACGCCGGCCGCGACCCGCGCCCGGCTGGGCGCCTTCTGCCGCGCACCAACGGCATCGCCAACAGCCCGCAATATGCAGTCTGGGTCTGGCGCGAGGTGCCGGTGCCCGTTATTGCCGCCGTCCACGGCGTCGCTTTCGGCGGCGGCTTTCAGCTGACGCTCGGCGCCGACATGCGTTACGTCGCGCCGGACACGAAAATGTCCGTGATGGAGATCAAATGGGGCCTCGTGCCGGACATGGCCGGCACCGTCATCATGCGCAACTTGCTGCGCGACGACGTCATCCGCGACCTCACCTACACCGGCCGCATCTTCACCGGCGAGGAGGCGGAGCGCATGGGCCTCGTCACGCGCCTGACCTCCGATCCGCGCGCCGAAGCGCTCGCCGCCGCGCGCGAAATCGCGCTGAAGAACCCCGACGCCATCCGCGCCGCCAAGCGCATGCTGAACGCCTTGCCGTTGGTCTCCGATGAGGAAGGCCTACTTGCAGAGTCGCGCGAGCAGGATGCGCTCGCCGGAAAGGCGAACCAAGTCGAGGCTGTGATGGCGCAGCTGCAGAAACGCGCCCCTCAATTCAAAGACAACTGACGCGCGAGCGTCGCTCGTTTGGCTGCGATTGGCGAACGGGATATGGTGGCGCAGCGACGGGGGCGAGCAAATGAGGCGCACGTGTAGGGTCATCGCATTGCTTCTCACCGCGTTCAGCGGTGTTGCACCAGCATCGGCCGACGACAGTGCGCCCTCTACAAAGGACTCCGTCTGCGGATTCGATATTGACGGGATCCCCGGCTTCACGGCTGCGGAGGTCGTCGAAAGGCCAAAGCCGCGCTACCCGAGGGACGCACTCGCCAACTGGAGCGAAGGTTGGGTCCTTCTTGAGCAGAGCGTTGCAGCTGACGGTTCGGTGCGCGACCTCAAGGTCGTCGATGCGCTTGGCCCCAAGGACTTTGTCGACGCGAGTGTGAAAGCGGTCGCGCGATGGCGCTACAAACCGGCGACGCGCAATGGCGCCCCCGTAGACCAGTTTCTGCGTCAGAGTTCAGTTCTGTATCTCATCGAGGGTTCCGGTCGCGAGGCCGACCACATGCAATTCGTCCGCAAATACAATGGGGCCCGTAAGCTCGTACAGGACAAGAAATACGACGAAGCAATTGCGCTCCTCGAAGAGGCGTTCAAGCCGCGCCTGAACCTCTACGAGGAAGCGATGGGGTCCTTTGTGCTCGCGCTCGTGTACGCGGAAAAGAGGGATTGGCAACGCGCGCTTTTTCACATTCGACATGCATCGATCGAAGACGGCGTGTATCTTGAGAAAGTCATACGCGTTCCTGCCCTCGCGCTGCAGGTCGAAATCGAAGCGCGAACCGGAAGTTATGCCGAAGCTCTGTGCGCCTTTGAGCAGTTGCGATCGATCGATCCGCCTTCGGCGGCAGGTGAAAGTGAGGCGGCGAAAATTGTTGCTCGCATCAATGCGGCGTTGAAGGATCCAAAGCCCCTTGCCACCATTGCCCAACTCGCCACGCATCCGTTGTTCGACGCTCCGGCGGTTTGGCGCCATCGGCTGCTGCGCTCCAAGTTCTCGTTTGCTGAAATCAAAGGCGACGTGAAGTCCTTTCGCCTTGCTTGCGTAGGGGCCGAGCACGACGCCGCGATGGACCCGGAAATGCAGTGGAGTGTGCCGGTCAAAGCCGGACCGTGCATTTTGCGCGTTGATGGTGCCCCCGGCGCCACGTTCAAC
>JBGOVA010000127.1:0-13319 GCA_041477875.1 Micropepsaceae bacterium
CAAGCCCGGCCATGACGATCTTTTTTTTGGAATTGGAGTCCCTGACAGTGACGGCGGCGAGCAAATCGGTGCGATAATTGAGTTCGCGCTCCACCGGCTCGAACTCAACCGGACAGCCGTGGGTCAAGCCCGGCCATGACGAAGTTTTTTGGAGTCGCTATAACTCCCGCCCCAGAAGACAGCTCGATGGGGAGAGACATGGCGAAAGCAAAGACGGCGAAGAAAGCGAAGACTGCCAAACCCGCGCGCAAGAAGGCATCGAGGGGCGTCACGCTGCTCGTCGGCACGCGCAAGGGGGCGTGGTTTTTCTCCAGCGATGCGTCGCGCAAGAAGTGGCGCGTGGAGGGGCCGCAGTTTCTGGGCAACATCATCAATCACATCGTGCGCGATACGCGCGGGGGCGGGACGCTGCTGATGGCGGCGAAGACCGGGCACCTTGGGCCCACGATTTTTCGTTCGACGGACAAGGGCAAGAACTGGAAGGAAGCGGGGAAGCCGCCGGCGTTTCATACCGTGAACGGCGGGGGCGCCCCTGGTGGAAACGGCGGGCGGGCGGTCGGGCATACGTTCTGGCTTTCGCCGGGGCATGAAAGCGAGCCCGGCGTTTGGTGGGCGGGGACCTCGCCGCCGGGGCTTTTCGTTTCGACGGACGACGGCGTGAGCTGGGAGAGCGTCGACGGCTTCAACGAAAACGCGATGTACGCGAAATGGTGTCCGCCCGATTCCGGGACGCCCGACGGCGCGCTGCTCAATCAGATCGTGATCGATCCGCGCGACGCGAGGCACATGTATCTCGCGACCTCGACGGCGGGCGTTTTCGAAACGCGCGATCGCGCGCGCTCGTGGCGGCCGCTCAACAAGAACGTCGAGGCGAATTTCCTGCCCGACCCCTATCCCGAATTCGGGCAGGACGCGCATTTCATCGCGCTCGCGCCGACGAACCCCGACCGGCTGTGGCAGCAGAACCATTGCGGCATCTACCGGCTCGACCGGCCCGGCGAAAAGTGGGAGCGCATCGGCAACGCCATGCCCAAGGAGGTCGGCGACGTCGGCTTCACCGTCGTGCCGCATCCGCGCGACGACGCGACCGCGTGGGTGTTTCCGATGGACGGCACGACCGTGTGGCCGCGCACGAGCCCGGACGGCAAGCCCGCCGTGTTCCGTACGCGCGACGCGGGCCAAAGCTGGGAGCGCCAGGACAAAGGTTTCCCGAAGAAGCAAGGCTGGTTCACGGTCAAGCGCCAGGCGTTTTGCGGCGACGGCGTGAAGCCCGCCGGCCTTTATCTCGGCACCACCAGCGGCGAGGTGTGGGCGAGCACGAACGAAGGCGGCCGCTTCCAGCAGATCGCGGCGCATCTGCCGGAGATCTATTCGGTGGTGGCGGTGGAACGGCTGTGATCCCTGGGAGCGCGGGCATCTTGCCCGCTCTTGAAGGGAAGAAAGTGCGGGCGGGGCGCCCGCGCTCCCAGGGAGTGGGCTCATGAGCGTCACCGTCGTCATCCCGCAGCAGCTGCGCAACTACACCGCGGGCGCGCGCGAGGTGACGGCTGCGGGCGCCACGGTCGATGACGCCCTTACGCATTTGGACCGGCGCTTCCCGGGCCTGCGCTTTCGCGTCGTCGACGAGCAGAACCGCATCCGCCAGCACATGCGCATCTTCGTCGACGGCGCGCGCGTGACCGAGGTCGGCGCGCGCGTCAGCCCCAAGGGCGAGGTGCATATCTTCGGCGCGCTTACCGGCGGTTGAGGCGGACGCCCGGTCGCAACCGGTAGAAAACGGATGTAATCCGATCCATCACTGCGTCACATCGGCTGATTTCCGCCGTTTCTGCCATCACGGATCCATCACATGTGATGTCACGCGGATCGCCGCGCGTGGCGTCGAACAAGGTCTCAAACTGTCAAGTCGCAGCGCCACCGGAGGGCCGGCGGCGGAGTAGAACGTATAGCGAACATTCGTGAATGAACGCAATCAGAATCCGGCAGGCACATCAAGTCTGTGCGACGCGCAGCGATGGGATCCGATAGTGAAATGCGCGAGTGCCGCTGTGCTAATGTTGTCCCTGAGACTTGGGGATTGCGATGCGTGTGTTGGCTCTGGCGGCCTGCGCCTTAGGGGCGGCGGTCGTTGCGGTGCTCATACTCACAAGCGGGCTGCGGCCCGCGAACGGGGCCAGCCAGCGGGATGTCGAAGTGTGCTTCGACGCGAACGCGGCGCCGGCGCTGCGCATCGTTTCGTGCACGGATCTGCTCAAGGATCCGCACAGGCAGGATCTCTCGGACGTCTATTATTGCCGCGGCAGCGCCTATGACGACAGCGGCGACACCGAGCGCGCGCTTGCGGACTTCAACGAGGCGGCCCGGCTGAATCCCAAGGACGGCGCAACTTATGCCGCGCGCGGCATCGTCTATCTCAACCGGCGCGAGTTCGCGCTTGCGCTTGCCGACTTCAACCGCTCGCTTGAGCTATACCCCGGCGAGCCGTCGTTCCTGGCCAATCGCGGCGCTGCGCGCGCAGGCCTGGGCGACCCCGATGGCGCGCTCGCCGATTACGACGAGGCGCTCAAGCGCGACCCCAAAAATAGGACGGCGCTCAACAATCGCGCTACGATCTATACTGATCGTAAGGAGTATGATCGGGCCATCGCCGATCTCGACACGGCGATCGAGGCCGAACCCGATTTTGCCGAAGCGTATCTCAACCGCGGCGTCGCGTATCGACGCAAGGGCAAGCTTGACCGCGCGGTCGCCGATTTCGACATGGCGCTCAGGCTCAAGCCGGATTTTGTGACGGCACTTTACCAACGATCGAGTACGTTGCGGAGCTTGGGCGAGTACGATCGCGCGATTGCGGATGCGAACTTGATCCTCGCACTCGAGCCCACGCATCTGGGCGCGCTCAATCTTCGCGGGATCGCCTATAGCGACAAAGGCGAGCATGCGCTCGCGATCGCCGATTTCAACGAAGTTCTGCGGCTTAAGCCGGACTTTGTGCCCGCCTACCGCAACCGCGCGCAGGTTCATCGCAACAAGGCCGACTATGCGCGGGCGCTTGCCGACCTCGATCGCGCCGCGGACATCGATCCCAAAGACGCGTGGACGCTTTCCGCGCGCTGCGAGGTGCGCGCGTTCGAAGGGCGCGCGCTCGACCGCGCGGAGCGGGACTGCGAAGCCGCGTTCACGCTTGCGAAAACCGACGACGAACGCGTCGATGCACTGACAGCACGCGCGCTTTTGCGCCTCAGGCAGGGCCGCCAGAAGGAGGCTATCGCCGATTGCGACGCAGCGCTGCAGTTCAGGTTGCGCATGGCCGATGCGTTCTATGTCCGCGGACTTGCGAAAAAGCGATTGGGTGATGCGTCAGGCGGCGACGCGGACCTCGCGACTGCGCGCGCGCGAGACCGGAGGATAGATCGGACTTACGGCGTGCACGGTTTGAACGGCTAGCTAGGCCGTTTCGTTTGATAGTGTTTTCGAACTGGCAGGCGTCTTCGCAAAACCGATGGAGGTTCGAGTGCCGCCCAAAAGCAGTGACATCCGCGATCTCGGCGCGCGCTATGCGAAAGCCTGGTGCTCGCATTCGCCCGAGGCCGTCGCGGCGTTCTATGAGCGGGACGGTCAAATCGCGATCAACAACGGCCCGCCGCTGGTGGGACGGGCCGCCATCGCCGAGATGGCGAAGGGTTTTTACGCCGCGTTCCCGGATTTGATCGTTCGCATGGACGATATGCGATGGGCGGGAAACAACGCGCTCTTCGTCTGGACGCTCGAAGGACGCCACAGCGAAACCCGCAACTTCGTGAAGGTCGGCGGCTGGGAAGAGTGGGTTCTGTCCGACAAAGCGCTCGTCGCCGTGTCGTGCGGGTACTACGACGCGGTTGAGTACGAGCGGCAGATCGCGGGCGGCGCCTAAGACAGCGATCTTGCCCTTGAGACAAACTCTCTTATGCCTTCTTTCCCGACTTGGTGGTCTTTACTGCAGGGCGCGCCACAAGCTCCGGCCAGATCGCTCGAAGGCGACGGGACATGAGGCCGAAGAAGCCTTCTTCTGTTAGCACGGTCTTGAGCGCCTCTCGTGGCGCTTCATCCAGCGCAAAATATGAAACGGATGGAGCGTCCGTTGCGATGATGCGATCAAAGACCAGAGGCGCCGGTGTGTTTGAGCCTGTCTTGTCAGTGTCGAAGACAAATATCCATGCTGGGACTTCTTTGGGCTTCACCGCCCCTGGCCGAAAAAGTCCGGACACGCCGTCGCCTTCGTCGCTGAGAGTTGGCGACGCCAGATGCTTTTGCCAGCTATCCCAAACTGATGTTGGAATGGCAAGGATGCACCCTGCGCAGGACGCGTTTGGTCCAAGCTGAAACTTGAACATCATCTGATAGAACGTGCGTTTGAAGACGTTCGCAATATTTGGTCCTTCAACTCCTTCGGCCAGCCACTCCTGGTGCTCCTGGAGGTTCTTCGCAAACTTTGCCCCATGAAGGCGCAATCCATCCACAAGGTTTTTCACCGCGGAGCGATACGACCCGTGAAAATCCATTGTCTGAATTTCAAGCACGCCGAATCGGCCTAACCCCATGACGCCATTTGTTGAGACGATTTCCACGATGGTTATGTCGAAGGACAACTCCGGCGATTTCGCCGTTGCCGGAATTGAAAGCTCACCGCCCAATCGCGCGTCAAAATAGATGAACACTCGACCGCCTTTCTCCACGCTCTTGGTGACGCTTTCGCGCTCAGATGCATCTTTCAAACGAATGGCAGGGAGAACGACCAAAGCGCTGCTTTTCGGCAGCGCGTAGAGGCGAGACACCGCCTCATTCAGGAGTTGAGGGCCGATCGCTCGATAGGGGCACGCGAGCCAGTCCTGGCGAGCCAAGTTGCTCACGCTGCTGATCGTACAAACACCCTTTGACGCTTCCGCCTTTATGCACTCAGTATCTTCGCCCTTGGCGTCGGTCAAAAAGGGACAGCGTTTGCCCTTCTGGTCTTCTAAAGCCTTGGGATTTGAGATAACGCGCGGGTGCACGCGGTGGCCAAACCACTCACTTACGAAATTGCCACGATCTCTTTCCGACTTACCTGCCATTCAAGCGACGAGTTTGTAACGCGAGCGAATTGGGTGCGTCGCGACAGATTCACCGCTCAGTACACGGATTATTTCCTCGCCAACTGCTTTGGCGAGCAATGGCGGAACAGCATTCCCGACTTGATCGTACTGGTCTGAGTACCCGCCGATGAACTCAAAGCTATCTGGGAACGACTGAATGCGCGCAGCCTCCCGGATGCTGATTGTACGTTCTTGACTGGGATGGATGTACTCGCCCGATTTCGGATCCCTAAATCGCGTAATGATTGATCGCGCGATGCCATCCCAAGTCATACGGCGATAGCGACGTGTGTGATCCTTGAGCAAGGCCCGCTGCATTCCGGCTGGGAGAAGATGACGCGGGAGCGAGCGCCAGTCCTGACCAGGTTTCAGATTCTGAATTCGACGAATGTTCACTTGCGACAGGCGCGGCGCGTAGTGATTGAACAACTCTTCCTTGAGACCCTTACGCATAGCCTTTTGGAACGCCGTCCTAGGCTTCCCACTGTAGCGCGATACTAGTTCGCCTATCCGCACCTCCGGCAGGTCGGAAATTGCATCATGCACCGTCAAGAATCCGCGTGTGTCTTCTTCCGAAGTGGTTCGGTTCGGAACCAATTCTCCGATGCCCCTACGACCATGGGTCGGTTTGGGATACCCTCCACTTTCGACTCCAAGGTCCTTGCGCCACCCAATAAAGAACATGCGCCAGCGCATTTGAGGTACGCCGTACTGAGCTGCGACGAGTTCGGCGCAGTTTGCGGTGTAACCGACGCGGTCAAACTCCCGAGCAATAGTACGAAGCATGGAACCGCTATCCAAGGTCGCAAGCCCAGGAACATTTTCGATTACGACAACACGCGGCTTCAGGTCTTCGGCAATACCAAGGAACTTCATGAACAAATCATTCCGTGGATCGCTGGCTTTCCGTTGGCCCAAAATGCTGAAGCCCTGGCAGGGCGGACCTCCGATCAAAAGGTCTAACTCGCCGCGACGAAGCCCGAGCCGTCTCGCGATCGTACGACCCTCAAGATCAGAGATATCTTCCTCAAAGAAGGGAACGTGCGGGAAATTGCGGCGGTGGGTTAGGGCGCAGGGTGGCGATATATCAGAGCATGCAACCACGTCGAACCCTGCTTGGGACAACCCAAGCGTGATTCCACCTGCACCTGAAAACAGGTCAATCGCACTTGGCCGCACGCGGTTCCTCCCGGTGAATCACTCAATTGCAGATCGATATTGACAATGTGACGGCACAGAGCTTTGTTCGCTAAATGTTCCACATCGATTCGCGATGGTCAACTGGCGAACACGATTGAGAAAAGATTTCCCCAAGTGGATGCTTTCCCGCACTTCCGGCGACATGGGCTCGCTCCTTCCGCCCTTCGGAGCCACGAACCTGGTGCGTGACTGCGGAGCTTCAGAGCGCGCACGGAGGCGTCTATTTTTAAGGGCTGCGTGCCGTCAGTCCTGCGCGGCCTGATCGGCGGTCTGCTTTCGCGGCTCGAGCTTTAGCGTCAGTTTGTAATCGCGCCCCGGAAACGGCGAGGCGAGCGTGATCGACTTCGGCGGGTACATCGCTTTGGCGAAGTCGTCTTCGCGGGGCTCCATCCAGATGCCGCCGCCGTCGTGCTCCTTCAGCGCCGTGCAGACCGCCACTTTGAGGCGCGTGTCTTCGTGGAAGGTGAAGCGCGCACGGCCGTCCTCGTCCGTCGTCTGCGCAACGATCGCATCGAATTCGACCGGCCCCTCGCCGTCCCACACCATCCGCCTTCGCTAAAGCTATGGCGGACGGGCCGCGGTCGAACATTGCGCGACGGCGTCCTTGGGTCGGTCCCGACTAGGCGCCGGCGTGAATGCAGACGTATTCGCTCTCGCCCTTGGGCACCCAGACTTCGCCCTTTGCGCCGCTGACGTTGTAAAAGCCGACGCGGTGTTTGCGCGCGCGTTCGAACGTCGCCTCGTATGCGGGTTCACCCTGCGACCAAGCGAAGGCCACGTAGATCACGGAGCGGCCGATGCAGTAGTCGGACACGCGGGCGTTGTCGTAGTCCCGCGACGCGTATGGCCCGTTCATCGCGGGAAAGTCCTTGATCATGTCCAAGAACCACGCGCGCAATTCCGGCGTCGTGTTGTTCGGATCGCCGTAGCCGTGATCCTCGGTCCATTCGGTTTGTTGCCGATACCAGGCTTCGAAACCAGCGCGGTCCGCCGGCGGAGCCTTCGGGTCGAACACCATGAGGTCGTAGCTCATTGGGACGTCATCTCCGACTTGCCGGAATGACTGACTTTATTTCGCGAAGGCAGATTCGCCAAGTTCAGGCGCGCAGCCTCTGACGCCAAGGCTCGGCGGACAAGTCTCGGGCTACAGCGTCACTTTCAGCGGCGGGATCGTGATCTTGATCGCGTTCCAGCGCTTGCTGGTGAAATCGGGGCGCGCGCGGAAGCCGCAGGATTTCGCGACGAAGACGTTTTGGTAGACGGCGCTGCGCGTGAGCTCGAACGTGCCGTCCTTGTCGTCCTTCGCGATCGTGTCCAAGGCGGTGTAGGGGCCGAGGCGCAGCGTGGTGCGGCGCTCCAAAATTCCCGTTTTCCGGGTGAGCTGAGCAAGGGCCGCCGGTGCGTCGGGCGGCGGCACAAAGCGCGGCAGGCGAAAGACATTGACATGGCAGCCGAGCGGACCGTCGTCTTCGCTGTGGCGCGCGGACCCGGCGATCGCCGAATACGCGTCGGGATCGTCTTCGATGCCGAAGAGCACATTGGCCTCGCCGAATTCGACGCGCACTTGCTTGCCGGGCGTCGCACCGACGGGGAAGTCGACGGCGAAAACGCCGGTGCGTCCGTCGCCCTGCGCGTTGCCGATGCGGCATTCCTTGTCGACGCAGGTGACGCAGGTTTTGGAATCGACGTGACCGGGGCAGAAGTTTATCGGTGCGGCGGCGTTTGCCGCGGGACCCGGGGCGAGGAAGATCAAGGCAGCGACAAGACCGGCGCGTTTCATTTCACCCCCCTCAAATACGCCCCAATATCGGCCATGCTAGCAGATTGCCGCGCTGACGCCACGGATGAAGCAGGCTAGGATCACGTCAACGAGGGCACGAGGATGATGAGCAAGCGTTGGAGCCTATGCACCGTGGCACTGGCTGCCGCGCTCTCGCTTGCCGCGGCCGGCAGTGCCGCGGCAACGGTCGACCCCGCCGGCAGGTGGGACTCCGAGGAATGCATCGTCGACATCCAGTTGCGCGCGGACGGCACGTTCGTCCAAGACGATGGAGCCGGCACCTACAGCGGGACCTGGCGCGTCGACGGCGCGACGCTCACGCTCACCTACAGCGACGACGGAAAGACGGAAAGCGGGACGTTCACCGACGGCGCGCTCGTGCTGGCCGGGTGCGTGTTCAAGCGAACGTAGCGTTCGCGGACGCTGTTGCTACGACTTGATGCGAGCACGGCAATGAGCGGTGCCTCGCTGCCAATCGGTTCTCATGTTCACGGTGGGCGTCAGACGACGTATTTTTCTCGATCAAGCGAAGGGAGACCATCAGATGGCCGCAGTAAAAGCCTTGGCAGTCAGCATCGTTCTCGTTCACGGCGGTTTCGTCGACGGCTCGGGTTGGGAGAGCGTCTACAAGGTTCTGAAGAAGGACGGCTACAACGTCAGCATCGTGCAGAATCCGACGCTGTCGTTGGCCGACGACGTCGCCGCAACGAAGCGCATCATCGCCACGCAGAACGGACCCGTCATTCTGGTCGGGCATTCGTACGGCGGCGCGGTGATCACCGAAGCGGGCAACGATGCCAAAGTCGCCGGTCTCGTCTATATCGCGGCCTTCGCGCCGGACAAGGGCGAGTCCGTGAACACTCTGATCAAGGATCCGGTGCCCGGCGCGCCCGTGCCGCCGATCCTGCCGCCGCAAGAGGGCTTTCTGTTTCTCGACAAGGCCAAGTTCCGCGCGTCGTTCGCGGCCGACGTGAGCGCGGCGAAGGCGGCGTTCATGGCCGACTCGCAGGTGCCGTGGGGCGCGGGCGCGTTGGGCGGCACGATCAGCGAACCGGCGTGGAAGACGAAACCGAGCTGGTACCTGGTCGCGACCGACGACAAGATGATTCCGCCGCCGGCCCAGCGCGCCATGTCCAAGCGCGCCGGTTCGATGGTGGTCGAGGTCAAGGGCAGCCACGCGATCTACGTGTCGCAACCAAACGCGGTGGCCAAACTCATCGAGAAGGCCGCGAAGGGCGTGAAGCAACCCGCACATTAAGCCGAGCCGGGCACCGCCGCCGGAACAGCCGAGACGGCGGCGCCTCACCACTTCCGCCTTCGCCAAGGCCATGAGCTTTTTGAATGCGAGTTCATGTGCCGTACAGTTCGGGGACAGACGGCGCGGCTAGCCCTAGCGGCGGGCAACACGGGAGAGGGGCCAGGATGTTTCGCTTCGAACACAAGCGCCAGAAGCTGGCGAGCCCGGCGGTCTTCATCGGACGCGTGGTTTGGTCGATGATCATCGGCTTCGTCTTCATCGCGATTTCGCTGGTCGGCGGGATCGCCGGATACATGATCTTCGCCCATCTCTCGCCGGTCGACGCGTTCCTCAATGCGGCCATGATTCTGGGCGGCATGGGACCGGTCGCCGACTTGGACAACGACGCGGCGAAGCTCTTTGCGGGCGCCTATGCGCTCTATTCGGGATTGCTGTTGATCGCGGTCACGGGCGTGGTGCTGGCGCCGGTGCTGCACCGCGTGCTGCATGCAATCCACGCGGACGAAGGATAAGGGGCCGGCCGATGACGAACGATGCCGCCGCCGCCGCGGCGCCCGCAACCGCCGAAGCGGCGCCGGCGGCCTCTCTCGGCGCGGAACCATGGCGCCAACCCCTCGCGCTCGTGCGGCGGTATTTCACGCCGCTGTCGGCGCTGTCGCTCATCGGCGTGATCGCGATCTTCGCCGTGTGCTTCGTCTTGTGGGAGGTGGCGTGGCTGCGTCCCCTGCTCGCCGCGGGCGGCGCGGGGTTGGCCGCCTTCCTCGGGCCGATCCCGGGGATCATTTCGCCCGAAGCGCGCACCAAGTGGCTGGCGAGCGTCATCGTCGCGGCGCTGATCACGGTCGGATCGTGGCTTGCGGCGCGCGACTTGAGCGACCGTCTCGAGCTTGCGGAGAAGTCCGGGCAAGCGCACGACAATTTCGCGCTCGCCGTGTTGCGCGACCTGCCGCCGCAATCGCGCCTTGGGCTCTTTTCGGTGGCGCCGCGCAAATTGTGGGCGCTCTACAACACCGACAAGGATTACGCGACGCTGCTCGATATGTCGCTGATGCTGCTCGCGGTCGATCGCGAGAACGGGCATGCGCTCTATTACGCGGGCGAGGCGCACGCGAAGCTCGGCAACCGCGGGCAGATGATCCGCATGTTCCAGCATTACATCGCCGCCGCCGAGGATCAGCCGGACGCCAAAATCGGCAGCGCCACGGCGTGCTACAGCCGCCCGCACGGGTTTTGCGCGGAACGTTTGGGCTGGGTCTCGCATCTTCTGGCCGACGTCTATCTGAGCGAGGCGGCGGCGTTGTCCGACGCCGAGAAGCCGAAGAGACTTTCCGACGCCTACGCTTACGAGAAGCGCAACCTCGAACTCGTCAAATGGACCCCCGAACACCACCATCCGGGGTTCGACGAAGACGAGGCCGCGCATGTGCGTTCGAGCTGCGACATCCTGCAGACGATCGCGCGCGAGCGGATCAGGCTGCATCTCGACGCGGCGGCGGTGATCAAGCTCGGCAGCGAAAAACTCGCCGATGCGTGCGGCACTTGGCCGGCGTGACGCGTTAGGCGGCCTTGGCGGCCGTGCCCGCGGCCCAGTTGCGGAAGCGCAGGATTTCCCAGAAGGCGCGGCCGCACGCCCGCACGAAGAGCGATTCCGGGTGCAGGCCGATGGCGCGGCCGATCATCGCCACCGCGCGCTCGATGTGGGGGCGCCTATACATGTACATCGCGCGGGCCTGATAGGCCTGAAGGAAGGTCTTGCGGTCGTATTTGATCTCGGCCGCCTTCTCGGCCGGCACGTTGGCGCAGTAGTAGGCGTAGGCGAGCTCGTCGTCCTCGGCCTCCTGCAGGCGGCTCGCGGCGATAAAGAAACGGCGCCACAAGCCGGGCGGCTTTTCGGCTTGCGCGTGCATCATGTCGTAGAACAGGCGGTAGTGCTTGAACTCGTCGGCGGCGATCAGGCTTGCGATCTGTTTCAGGACCGGTTCTTCGGCCGCGTCGCGCAAGGCGGTGTAGCCCGAGGACGTGCCGCATTCGACGACGCAGCGCGCGATCAGCTCGCCGATGCGGCTGCCCCTCACCGAGCCGTCGGCGTTGAGGAAGTGCTCGGGCGTGTAGCCCGCGCGGAAGCGCTTGAAGGCCTCCGTGAAATTGTATGTCGGGTCGGCGATTTCGGCCCAGCGGCCGAGGGCGTCGCCGTGCTGCACTTCCTCCGTGCCCCAACGCTCCAACACCTGCATCGTCGCGGGGTCGTTCTCGAAGACCTTGCGCAGGTATTCGACGTAATCCTTGGCGTTGTATTCGACGAGCGCGGCGGCTTTCACCGCCCGCAGCAAGGCAGGGTCGAGCTTCGACCGGTCGAACTTCGACCAGGCGATGGTCTCAAGCGTCCAATGGTCGCTCATGTGCGGCCACTCCCAAGTTCCAAGACACGCCCCAGCCCGGTGCCTCGCAGGCCACCTATCGGGCGCAACCATAACAAAACGCGCAAACCCTGCCTATGGCTGCCATCACACCGCAAGGTTTTACGCCAGCGCCTACGCGGCCAGGGCGGCGCGCAATTCGCGCAGTTGGTCGAGGCGCTCCTGCGCGCGGCGCCTTGTCGCGTCGTCCTTGGCGTCGGCGACGTCTTCCTCGGCGTCCCGAATGCGTTGCGCGAGGGCCGCCGCATCGAGCTCGGCCAAGGGCATCGCCTCTTCCGCGAGCACGGTCAGGCCGCCGAGGGTCACCTCGGCAAAGCCGCCGCGGACGAAGAATTTTTCGCCCGCCTTGCCCGGCGATTGGATGGTCAGCACGCCGGGCTTCAAGGTGGTCATCACCGGCGCGTGGCCGGGCAGCACGCCGAAGTCGCCCTCCGACCCCGGCACGTCGACCTGATCGACCTCGGCCGAGATCAGCAGGCGTTCGGGGGAGACGAGATCAAAATGGAGTTTGGCCATGACTAGTCTTTCTTTCCCCACATTGACGCAGAGCCGTAGAAGCCCGCGGCGTCGTCTGCCTTGCGCGTTGAGAGCAGAACAGAGATTATCTTGTCACTGTTGAGCGGAATTCTGCCCGCAATGTCGTGCCCGGTTTCGGAGTTCCGATCGTCGAACACCACGCCCTTCATCACCTTCAGACGCTGCAGAAACGGCGAGACAGTATCTGCCGGCTCGCCATCGGCCGTGACGACTGAGCAATAAGGAGCGTCAAACTCCAACAAAATGAACCCGTGTTCCGACTTGATGCGGAACGCGTGAGCATCGTTTGCGACTCCGTTTTCTGCCCGCTCCTCTGCGGTCAGCTCAACAACGAGTTCAGGTGGAAAAGTCTGCGGCAACGCCCCTCCGGAAACTGCCGGCACGCACAACTGGAACAGTGCGTTCATAGCCAACTCGATCGTATTGGACCCTGTCGCCATGGCATGAACTATGCCGCTTCGGCCGCGAGGCGTTCGGCTTTCTTCACCGCTTCCTCGATCGTGCCGACCATGAGGAAGGCTTGCTCCGGCAGGTGGTCGTAGTCGCCGCGGCAGAGGCCGTCGAAGCCTTTGATCGTGTCGGCGACGTCGACGAAGACGCCCGGCGTGTTGGTGAAGACTTCCGCGACGTGGAACGGCTGCGACAGGAAGCGCTCGATTTTTCGCGCACGCGCCACGAGCATTTTGTCGTCTTCCGAGAGCTCGTCCATGCCGAGAATGGCGATGATGTCCTGCAGCGACTTGTAGCGTTGCAAAATGCGCTGAACCTCGCGCGCGACCCGGTAGTGCTCTTCGCCGACCACGCGCGGGTCCAAGATGCGCGAGGTGGAATCGAGCGGGTCGACCGCCGGATAGATGCCCTTCTCCGAAAGCGCACGGTTCAACACCGTCGTCGCGTCCAAGTGGGCGAACGAGGTCGCGGGCGCTGGGTCGGTCAAGTCGTCGGCGGGCACGTAGATCGCTTGGACCGATGTGATCGAACCCTTGTTCGTCGTGGTGATGCGTTCCTGCAGCGCG
>JBGOVA010000220.1:0-6671 GCA_041477875.1 Micropepsaceae bacterium
ATGCTCGCTCAGGTTGTTTCGCCCCGCCCAAGCGGCGATGCCAATAAGACGGACGAGAGAGGGAGAAATCGACATGGCGGCACAGGCCGAGGCGAAGATTCTGGATGCGACGCACGGGGGCGACGCGCTCGAACTGCGACGCGCGCTCGGACCCTGGCATCTGGTGGCGCTGGGTATCGGGGCGATCATCGGAGCCGGTATTTTCGTGATCACGGGGCAGGCGGCGGCCCAGTATGCGGGGCCCGGCATCGTGCTTTCGTTCGTGATCGCGGGCTTGGGTTCGGCGTTCGCGGGCCTGTGCTACGCCGAGTTCGCGTCCATGATCCCCGTCTCGGGCAGCGCCTACACCTATACCTACGCCACGCTCGGTAAGTTCATGGGCTGGGTCATCGGTTGGGACCTCGTGCTTGAATACCTGGCGGCGGGCGGCGCGGTCTCGGTCGGATGGTCGGCCTATTTCGTCGCGTTCATGAAGGACTACGGGCTGACCGTTCCGGCGGCGCTGTCGTCGGCGCCGGTTGCGATCGACCCGAACGGCGGATTGATGCTGACGGGCGCGATCATCAATGTGCCCGCGGTCGCGCTGATCGTGTTTCTGTCGACGTTGTTGATCGTGGGCATTCGCGCGTCGGCCGGGTTCAACAATGCGATGGTTCTGATCAAGGTCACGATCGTGCTCGCCGTCATCTTGTTCGGCTTGCCGTTGATCAAGATGGAGAACCTGACACCCTTCATTCCGGAGAACACCGGCACGTGGGGGCAGTTCGGATGGTCGGGCGTGCTGCGCGCGTCGGGCGTGATCTTCTTTGCCTATATCGGATTCGACGCCGTGTCGGTTGCGGCGCAGGAGGCGCGCAATCCGCAACGCGACATGCCGATCGGCATTTTGGGGTCGCTGGCCATTTGTACGCTGCTCTACATCCTGATGGCGCTGACCGTGACCGGACTTGCGAACTACAAAGACCTGGGCGTCGCGCATCCCGTGTCGTTCGCGGTCGAGCAGGCGGGTTCGATCGCCTGGCTCGAGCCGTTCGTGAACATCGCCGCCGTCGTGGGTCTCGCGACCGTCGTGCTGGTTTTGCTCTATGGGCAGTCGCGCATCTTCTATGCGATGGCGTCGGACGGGTTGCTGCCGCCGTTGTTCGCGGCGGTGCATCCGAAATTCCGCACGCCCTATCGCGGGACGCTGATCACGATGGTGTTTGCCTCGCTCTTGGGCGGCGTGTTGCCGCTCAGCATTTTGGGCGAGCTCGTTTCGATCGGCACCTTGGCGGCCTTCGTATTGGTTTCGATCGGCGTCATGGTGCTGCGCTGGACCAAGCCCAACCTGCGCCGGCCGTTCCGCACGCCGTTCGTGCCGGTCGTGCCGCTGCTCTCGATCTTCGTGTGCGGCGCGATGATGGTCTGGCTGCCGGGCGATACATGGATACGCCTTGCGGTGTGGTTCTTCATCGGGCTCGTGATCTACGCGTTCTACGGTTCGCGCCACGGCAAGGCGCCGCGCTTCACGCTGGAGGAAGAGCCGACGAAGACTTAAGCGACACCTAGGTTGCGCTTACTTGCGTCGGCGGGGTTTTGCGCAGGCCCACGCGCAGCATGCGCGTGACGTTGGCGACGATTTCGTCCTCCATCCGGGGCAGGTCGTTCATCGCGCCGTCGTAGGTGCCGCGCCAGATCGGGTGGCGCCCGCTCAGGAGGCGGATGTTCATGACGAGGCGCGGGCCGGTTTTGCGCACGGTGCCTTCGACCGAAACGATCGCGGCGGTGTCGCCGATGGTGGCGTCGAGGCGCTCGTATTTCTTCAAGGCGGCGGCAAGTTCGCGCGCGATCGTCGTGCCGAGATAGAGGTGGTTCGGATCGGGGCGCAGCTCTTTCAACGGGCGCACGAAGAGGCGCAGCGGACCTTCTTTCGGCAAGGGCTCGGGGCGGCCGCGCAACAGTCCGCGCACGATCACGGCCAAGAGCAGCACGACCGCGGCCAGGCCCGCCAAAATCCAGAGCTGTTCGTCGGCCGGCGGCATTCTTTTCCTCAAGGGGCGTGGCTGCCACGGTCTGGCGCCGTATTAGTATCAGTTCGAGACTCGAGCCAAGGGGGCACAAGCCCATGTCGTTCGGCGAGAACATCGCGCCTTTGGTCGGGCGCTGCATGATAGCGGCGCTGTTCATTCTGTCAGGCGTGCAGAAGTTGCAGAATTGGCAGTCGAGCGCGCTTTACATGGCGCAGCACGGCGTTCAGGTCGTGCAACCGCTGCTGGCGCTGGCCATCGTGGTCGAGGTGGGTGCGGGGTTTGGGTTGGTCTTAGGATTCCGCACGCGGCTGATGGCGCTGGTGCTGTTTGCGTTCACGATCGCCGTTAGTTTCGTGATGCACGATTTCTGGACGATGGGCGATGCGGATCTGGCGCGCACGGAGATGCAGTTCTTCGCCAAGAACATGGCGATCGCGGGCGGGCTTTTGATGCTCGTGGGGCTCGGCGCCGGCAGTTGGTCCTACGACAGCTGGCGCGACCGGGATCGGGACTAGTGCGCGCTTTCGCGGAACATGTCTTGGCGGGTCAGGCTCAAGACGATGATCAGGAATGAATAGGCCACGTACTCGGCGGCGACCGAAAGGGGCTCGAGTTTCTGGGCTGCGGTCGCGATTTGATCGGGCAGGGCGCCCGTGTCGCCGCCGCTCATCAGGACCGGCAGGGCGATGAGGCCGACGTGGTGGATCGCAACCGCCAGGGCGGCGAGCACGAAGCCCGGCAAAACGCGCTTCGTCAAGAACGAGAGAAGCAAGCTCAGGGGCAAGGCCCAAATCGCCCATTCAAGCGTGAACACATGGGCGACGAGATCGATGAACTGCTTTTCCATTTCCAATACCCATCTGGAGCGCGAGACGCAGGTCTAGAAGCCCGCTTTCGCGAACGCATACTGTCACACGTTATGTCCGGCCGCGCAGCTTCTTTTTCCCGCGGCCGGACCGTTTCAAATCGCGGTCTTAGTGGCCGCCGCCGCCACCGCCGGATCCGACGGCATTGCGGATCAGATGAACGACGCCGATCACGATCGCGAAGGCCAGGAAGTAAACCACAAGATCGCCGACCGACATGACTTTCAGGTCGTTCCATGCCGTGGTCGGCAAGGCCGTCGCCTCGGCCCCTTGGGTCACCGTGTAGGCGATGCGCAACAGGCCGAAAATGATCAGCGCCCCCACGGTTACCTGGACGATGCGGCCGAACTGGCCCAAGGCCATGCCCGCACCGATCACCACGAGAAGCATAATGATGAGCGAGATCGAGTCGGCGCCGCCGAAGACTCGCATCACAATGTCCCACATTTCCTGCAAGATCATCATGGTTTCCGTTCCCTCCCCCGGGAGTTGTTGTCGGGAAAGAGTAACCGAACCGGGCGGGGGCGGGGAACGATGCCTGTGGCGACAGAGCGGCGCTTGTGGCTCGGCTGCAACGGTGTTTTCGGCGGATTTCGGGGCTTGGCTAGATTTGGCCCAAAGTGCGCAGGCGGGTGCTCGGGTGGATTTCGTTCTGCGACATCACAAAGGTCTGCGGGCGGAAGCGTTCCACGATCGAGCGGACATACGGGCGCACGATGGGTGAGGTGAGGAGAACGGGCACCTCGCCCTCGTTGCTCGCCGCGTCGAAGCGCGCGCGAACGCTCTGGATGAATTCCTGCAGTTTCGATGGCGCGAGGGCGAGCTGCTTTTCGTCGCCCTGGCCGATGAGCGCTTCGGCGAAGGCGGACTCCCACACCGGCGACAGCGCGACGAGCGGCAAGTACCCCGCGGGCGCAGTGTTGCTCGCGCAGATTTGGCGCGCGAGGCGGGAGCGGACGTGCTCGGTCATCTGCAGCGTCGTCGCCGAACGCGACGCCGCCTCGGCAATGCCTTCGAGGATCGTCGGCAGGTCGCGGATCGAGATGCGCTCGGCCAAGAGCGATTGGAGGATGCGCTGGACGCCGGTGACCGTGATCTGCGAGGGCACCAGGTCTTCGACGAGCTTCTTGTGCTCGGGTGCCAGATCATCGAGCAACTTCTTCGTCTCGGCATACGAGAGAAGCTCCGACATGTTCTCCTTCAAAAGCTCGGTCAGATGGGTCGTCAGGACCGTCGCCGGATCGACGACGGTGAAGCCGCGGAACGACGCTTCGTCGCGCAGGTTTTCGTCGACCCACGCGGCCGGTAGGCCGAACGCCGGCTCGCGCGTCGGGCGGCCCGGCAGATCGATCTGGCCGCCGCGCGGATCCATGACCAGCAATTGGCCAGGCTGGAGCTCGCCCTTGCCGGCCTGAAGCTCCTTGACGCGGATGACGTAGTCGTTGGAGGCGAGCTGCATGTTGTCGATGATGCGCACCGAGGGCATGACGAAACCCATCTCGGTCGCGATTTGACGGCGTAGCGCCTTGATCTGATCGGTGAGGCGGTGGCCCTTGGTGTCGTTGATGAGCGGCAAGAGGCCGTAGCCGAGCTCGACTTTGAGATAGTCCATCGCCAGCGCCGTCGCGATGGGCTCGTCGACGGGTGCCTTGGCTCTCTCGGCGCTGGTCGCGGCATCCGTAATGGCGTCGCGCGCGGCTTCCTTACGCTGCGCGATCATGTAAGCGAGGCTGCCCGCACCGCCCGCCAGGCCCAGAAAGATCAGGGTCGGGATGCCCGGCAGGAACGCCATGACGCCGATGACGAACGACGACATGCCGAGTGCTTGCGGATAGTCGGAGAGCTGGGCGACGAGCGCCTTTTCCGCCGAACCTTCGACGCCCGCCTTCGACACCATCAAACCGGCGGCGATCGAAACGAGGAGGGCCGGGAGCTGCGTGACGAGGCCGTCGCCGATGGTGAGCAGGGTGTAAGCGTGGGCCGCGGCCGAGAAGCTGATGCCGTGCTGGCCGACGCCGATGATCATGCCGCCGACGATGTTGATGACGGTGATCAAAAGTCCGGCGACCGCGTCGCCGCGGACGAACTTCGAGGCGCCGTCCATGGCGCCGTAAAAATTTGCTTCGTCCTCGAGTTTCTTGCGGCGTTCGCGGGCGTCTTTCTCGTTGATGAGGCCGGCCGAGAGATCGGCGTCGATCGCCATCTGCTTGCCTGGCATCGCATCCAGGGTGAAGCGTGCGGACACTTCGGCGATGCGGCCGGAGCCCTTGGTGATGACGACGAAGTTCACGATCACGAGGATCGTGAAGACGATGATGCCGATGACGAAGTTGCCCTGCATCACGAAATTACCGAAAGCTTCGATCACATGACCGGCGGCGGCGGTGCCTTCGTGGCCGTTGGTCAGGATGAGCTTGGTCGAGGCGAGGTTGAGCGACAGGCGCAACATCGTCGAGATCAAGAGGATCGTCGGGAAGGTCGAGAGCTGAAGCGGGCGCTCGATGAAGAGCGAGGTCATCAAGATCAGCACCGACACGGTGACCGAGATGCCGAGCGCCGTGTCGAGCAGGAAGGTCGGGATCGGAAACAGCAGCACGGAGATGATCGCCATGATGCCGAGCGCGAGCGACAGGTCGCCGCGCTTGAGCATGTCAAGGCTGACGCCGAATATCCCGGTGCCGGCGCTCGCGCGCGGCGTTGTGAGTGTTTCGGCCATCGCGGTTCGTGCTTCCAGAGTTCGGTTTTAGTAAGCGGCGCGGGCTTCACCGCCGCCCGGCATCGGCACGCGCACGCCTTCGTCGGCGTACAGCTTGAGCTTGTTGCGCAACGTGCGGATCGAGATGCCCAGAATATTGGCCGCATGCGTGCGGTTGCCGAGGCAATGATCGAGCGTCTGCAGGATCAAGTCGCGCTCGACGTCCGCGACCGTGCGACCGACGATTTCGCGATTGACCGCTTCGGCGGCTTGCGCGGCGCGGGCAATGGCGACCGGCGTCGTGATCGCGACGGCATCAGTGACCTTTGAGCCGTCGGGCAAGCGGATCGCGGATTCCTCGATCTGGGGACCGTGTGCCAGCAACACGGCGCGGTGGATGGTGTTCTCAAGCTCGCGTACGTTGCCGCGCCACGTGTGCGACGCCAGGGTGCGTTTGGCGCTTTCGGCAAGCGGGCGCACAGCGACGCCGTTCGCATCGGCATATTTGCGGGCGAAATGATTGGCGATCGCGAGAATATCGGCGGGCCGTTCGCGCAGCGGGGGGATCTTCAAGTTCACGACGTTCAAGCGATAGAGCAAGTCCTCTCGGAATGTGCCGTCGCGAACGGCCTGCTGCAGGTCGCGATTCGACGTCGCGATGACGCGGATATTGACTCTGACCGGCTTGCCGCCACCGACCCGGTCGATGACGCGCTCTTGGAGAACGCGCAACAACTTTGCCTGCAGACGGACGTCCATTTCGGAAACTTCGTCGAGGAGCAGCGTGCCGCCGTCGGCCTCTTCGAATTTACCGACGCGCCGCGCGATGGCGCCGGTGAAGGCGCCCTTCTCGTGGCCGAACAGTTCGGATTCGAGCAGGTTTTCAGGGATGGCTGCGCAATTCACCGAGATGAACGGCTTGTCGGCGCGATTGGAGCGGCGATGGACATAGCGGGCGAGAACTTCCTTGCCGGTGCCGGATTCGCCGGTGATCAGAATCGACGCCTCCGACGGCGCGATCTGATCGGCCATGGCGATGACATCCGCCATTGCCTCGTCCTCGAAGATGAGCTGATGGCTTTCATCGGCAACCGCGGCCAG
>JBGOVA010000184.1:0-8722 GCA_041477875.1 Micropepsaceae bacterium
CGCCCTCGTCTACGTCTACTTCCGCCAGCAGCTGATGGATTAGCGTCATTTTCTGCAACGCCACGACTGCGCCACAGTCGTGTTTCACGCAAAGACGCAAAGACGCGAAGAAAAGATCGCGAAGACGATGATCGCTTCGCGAAGGGGGCGCCAATGGACGTCGAGACGCTTGCGCGAGAAGCCGTGGATTGCGGGTTCAACATTCATCGCAGACTGGGCCCCGGCCTGCTGGAATCTGTTTACGAACTGCTCATGGCGAAAGCGCTTCAAAAGCGCGGATTTCGAGTTGAGCGACAGCGCCCAATTTCATTTGAGTACGAGGGCATAACCTTCGCGGAAGCCTTTCGCGCGGACCTGCTTGTCGAGGGCCTTTTGCTGATCGAGATAAAGTCGATCGAGAAGGCAGCCCCGGTACACAGCAAACAACTGTTGACGTATCTGCGCCTGATGAAGCTGCCGCTCGGCATCTTGATGAATTTCGGCCTCGCCACGTTCAAGGAAGGCGTCCAGCGCGTTGCCAACAACTACAAACTGGGCGAAGCGCAATAAGTCGAACCGGCAGTCTCAGACATCGCAAGGGTCTTTGCGTCTTAGCGTCTTTGCGTGAAACCCTTGGCCTCCAACGAGCCAAAGCCGACGAGCTAGCCGCACCTTAACCAAGCGCAGCTTGACTCAAAGGACGGTCATCCCTAGCTTCCGCCCCGATTTCCGGGATCGCTGATGCCGATCCGCCTTGGGGCCGCTCCCCAAGGTCAACGTCCGCCAGCGCGTTGCGCCCGCGGGCGCGTTCGGCATTTGGCGAAACAGATAGGGCTTAAGACGGACGAAATGTTCGACGCTTTGACCAATCGCTTGTCGTCGGTGTTCGACGGCCTCACGGGGCGCGGCGCGCTGACCGAGGCCGACGTCGACGCGGCATTGCGCGAAGTGCGTCTGGCGTTGATCGAAGCCGACGTTTCGCTGTCGGTTATCAAGGACTTCCTCGCCAAGGTTCGCGAGCGCGCGATCGGCAGCGACGTGCTGCGCTCCGTCACGCCGGGTCAGCAGATCGTCAAGATCGTCCACGACGTCCTCGTCGACACGCTCGGCGAAGAAGCGCAGGGACTTTCGCTCGACGTCACGCCGCCCGCCGTAATCATGATGGTTGGCCTCCAAGGTTCGGGCAAGACGACGTCGACCGCCAAGATCGCGCTGCGCCTCACGAACCGCGACAAGAAGAAAGTGCTGATGGCCTCGCTCGACACGCGCAGGCCCGCGGCGCAGGAACAGCTGAAAATCCTCGGCGAGCAAACCGGCGTCGCCACCTTGCCGATCATGGCCGGTCAATCGCCCGCCGACATCGCCCGCCGCGCGCTGCAAGCGGCGAAGCTGTCCGGCTACGACGTTCTTCTGCTCGACACGGCCGGTCGCCTTCACATCGACGAAGGCCTGATGTCCGAGATCGCTGAAATCCGCGACCTCTCGACGCCCGCCGAAACGCTCCTCGTCGCCGACAGTCTCGCCGGCCAAGACGCGATCAACGTCGCAAAACAATTCAACGAACGCATCGGCATCTCCGGCATCGTCTTGACCCGCATCGACGGAGACGGCCGCGGCGGCGCGGCGCTTTCGATGCGCGCGATCACCGGCGCGCCGATCAAGCTGCTCGGCACCGGCGAAAAGATCGACGCCCTCGAAGACTTCCACCCCCGCCGCATCGCCGGCCGCATCCTGGGCCAAGGCGACGTCGTCAGCCTGGTCGAGAAAGCGGCAGAACATGTCGACGCCGAGAAGGCCGAAGCGCTCGCCAAGAAAATCCAGAAGGGCAACTTCGATCTTGACGACCTCGCCGAACAACTACGACAGATGCGCCGCATGGGCGGCATGCAAGGCATCCTCGGCATGCTGCCCGGTATCGGCAAGATGAAGGACCAGCTCGCGACCGCGGGCCTCAACGACACGGTCTTGAAGCGCCAAGAAGCGATCATCCTGTCCATGACGAAGGAAGAGCGCACGAAGCCCGACGTCTTGAACGGCTCGCGCCGCCGCCGCATCGCGCAAGGTTCCGGCGTCGAAGTCTCGGAAGTGAACAAGCTCCTGAAAATGCACCGCCAGATGGCGGACGTGATGAAGAAGATGGGCAAGGGCAAAGGCCTGATGAGCGCCCTTTTCGGCGGCGCCGCGCCGCAAATGCCGGCGGGCGCCGGGTTGCCGGGCTTGGGCGGCAGGATGCCGGCCTTGCCGCCGGGCATGAAATTTCCGCCGGGCTTTCCCGGCGGCAAAAGATGAAATCGGTTTTGGATCAGAGAAGGAAACTATCCGTATGCTGAAGATCAGAATGGCGCGGGGCGGCACCAAGAAGCGCCCCTTCTTCAAGATCGTCATCGCCGACGCGCGCTCCCCGCGCGACGGCCGCTTCATCGAGCGCATCGGCCACTACAACCCGCTGCTGCCCAAGGAGAGCGCCGAGCGCGTGAAGATGGACTTGGAGCGGATGAAGTATTGGCTGAGCCAGGGCGCGCAGCCGTCCGACCGCATCTCGCGCTTCCTCGCCGAGGTCGGTCTCGCCGAGAAGAAGACGAAGTTCAACGACCCGTCGAAGTCCGCCCCGCGCAAGAAGGCGCAGGAACGCTTGGCGGCCGAGAAGAAGGGCGCCGAAGCCGCGGCCTAACCGCCGCAGCTTGAGTTGGACCGATGAGCGACAAGCAAATCCTTTTGGGCAAAATTCTGGGCCCCCATGGATTGAAGGGCGAGGTGAAGATCAAAACCTTCACGGCGGACCCGCTTGCCGTCGCGTCATACGGTCCGGTGTCCACGCCTGATGGTCGCCGCTTCAAACTGCAACACGTGCGCCTGCAAGGCGACATCGTGATCGCCGAGATCAAAGGCATCGCCGACCGCAATGTCGCCGAAACGCTCAAGGGCCTAGAGCTCAAAATCACGCGCGATGATCTGCCTGAAACCGAGGACGGCGAATTCTACCAAACCGATCTCATCGGCCTTCGCGTGGTGGACGGCTCGGGCCGCGAAATCGGCGAAGTGTTCGGCTTCCAAGATTTCGGCGCCGGCGATCTGATCGAAATCAAGCGCGGGCCCCGCACCAGCTTCGTGCCCTTCACCGACGACATGGTACCCGTTGTCGATGTCGAGCAGGGTCGCATCGTTCTGTCGGAATCGGGCTTCGCGGTTCTTGCGGCCGACGACGGCGCCAAGGACGAAAGGGCCGCGTCATGACCTGGGCCGCGACCATTCTCACCGTTCTCCCCGAAATGTTCCCGGGCCCGCTGGGCCACTCGCTTTGCGGCAAGGCGCTGGCCGAAGGCCGCTGGTCGCTCGAAACCGTCGACATCCGCAAGTTCGCAACCTCGCGCTACGGCTCCGTCGACGACACGCCGGCCGGCGGCGGCCCGGGCATGGTCATGCGGGCGGACATCCTGGGCGCCGCGATCGACACCGTCGCGCGCAACGAGCGCCCGCTGATCCTGCTGTCCCCGCGCGGTGCCCGCCTCACGCAGGCGCGCGCGCACGAACTGAGCCAAGGCCCCGGCGCTGTCCTCGTCTGCGGCCGTTTCGAAGGCATCGACGAACGCGTCATCGAAGCCCGCGCGCTCGAGGAAATCTCGATCGGCGACTACGTGCTCTCGGGCGGCGAGCTCGCGGCGATGACGGTCATCGACGCGGTCGTGCGCCTGCTCCCCGGCGTCGTGGGCGCCGACACGTCGCTCGAAGAAGAAAGTTTCGAACAGGGCCTGCTCGAATACCCGCATTACACGCGCCCCCAAATCTGGGAAGGCCGCGAGATCCCGGCGGTTCTGACCTCCGGCCATCATCAGCGCATCCGCGATTGGCGGCGCGCGCAAAGCCTCGAAATCACGAAATCCCGCCGCCCCGATCTGTGGGACGCCTACCAGCGTCGCGCCGGTGCGGTCACGAAACATTGAGATCAGAGTTTGAAAGGACAAAGCCCATGAACCTCTTACAGACGCTCGAAGCCGAACAAGTCACGGCGCTCACCCGCGGCAAGAAGCGCGACTTTGCGCCCGGCGACACGGTCAAGGTCAACGTCAAGGTCGTCGAGGAATCGAAGGACGAAAAGACCGGCCAGATCAAACGCCGCGAGCGCATCCAGGCCTTCGAAGGCGTGGTCATTGGCCGCCAGGGCCAGGGCATGAACGAGAACTTCACCGTGCGCAAAATCTCGTACGGCGAAGGCGTCGAGCGCGTCTTCCCCGTCTACAGCCCGATGGTGGACTCGGTCGAAGTTCTCCGCCGCGGCCGCGTCCGCCGCGCGAAGCTCTATTACCTGAAGGGCCTGACCGGCAAGAAGGCGCGCATCGTAGAACGCCAAGACCACCGCACCACCGACGCCGCCGAAAGCGCTTAGTCCGCGCGCTTTATCCGATAGAGAACGTGCCGCCTGAGCGCGTGTCCTACGGGCAGGCGCGGGTGGTCGAAGTCGTCCTTGGGATCGCGCGTCATACCAATCCGCTCCATCACCGACCACGACGGCTTGTTCGCGAGCACCGTGAACGAGACGATTTGATCGAGATTCAAGTTTTCGAACCCGAATCGAAGCGCGGCTTGGGCACCCTCGGTCGCATAGCCCTTGCCCCAGTGCGCGGGCGCGAGCCGCCACCCGATCTCGACCGCCGGCGTGAACGGAGCTTCGAAGCCGACGCGCTGCAAACCGACGAACCCGATGAACGGCGCCGTGCCCGGGGCCTCGACAGCCCAAATCCCGAACCCGTGCGCGCGCTGATGATCCTCGATCCGCCCGATCATCGCCCGCGTCTCCTCGCGCGTCATCGTTCCCGGCATGTGCCGCATGGCGAGCGGGTCGGCATTGATCGCCGCGAACGGCTCCAGATCGGCCTCGCACCACGGGCGCAGCACCAAGCGCTCGCTCTTGAGTGTCGGGTACATTTCACAGCCAAAGAAGCGCGTTTTCACGAGCGCCGCGAGGCGCTATGAACCCACCATGACCGCAACCACCCTCTACGACAAGATTTGGGACGCCCACCTCGTCACCGACGAGCCGGGCGAGGCGGCCGTTCTCTACATCGACCGCCATCTCGTGCACGAGGTGACGAGCCCGCAGGCCTTCGAAGGCCTGCGCCTCGCGCGCCGCAAAGTGCGCCGCCCGGAGCTCACGATCGCGGTGGCCGACCACAACGTGCCAACGACCGATCGCTCGAAGGGCATCGCCGATCCTGAATCCGCGCTCCAGGTTGCGACGCTCGAAAAGAACGCCAAGGATTTCGCCATCACCTATTTCGCGATGGACGACATCCGCCAGGGCATCGTCCACATCGTCGGCCCCGAGCAAGGCATGACGCTTCCGGGTCAGACGATCGTCTGCGGCGACAGCCACACCTCGACCCACGGCGCCTTCGGCGCGCTCGCCTTCGGCATCGGCACCAGCGAAGTCGAACACGTGCTGGCGACCCAGACGCTGCAAACGCGCCCCGCCAAGAACATGCGCGTCACCGTCGACGGCAGGCTCGCGCCCGGTATGACGGCCAAGGACATCATCCTCGCCATCATCGGCAAGATCGGCACCGCCGGCGGCACCGGCCATGTGATCGAGTATGCAGGTTCGGCGATCCGTGCCCTCTCGATGGAAGGCCGCATGACGGTCTGCAACATGTCGATCGAAGCGGGCGCCCGCGCCGGCCTGATCGCGCCCGACGAAACGACGTTCGCGTATCTCAAAGGCCGTCCCCACGCGCCGAAGGCCGCCGCCTGGGAAGCCGCCGTCCACTATTGGCGCACGCTGAAGTCGGATGACGGCGCAAAATTCGACGTCGAGGTGAAACTCGACGCCGCCGGTATCGCGCCGCTCGTTACCTGGGGCACGTCGCCCGAAACGGTGGTGCCGATCACCGGCCGCGTCCCCGACCCCGCGAAGGAGCCGGACGTTCAACGCCGCGCCGCGATGGAACGCATGCTCGACTACATGGGCCTCAAACCCGGCACGGCGATGAAGCACGTGAAGGTCGACCGCGTCTTCATCGGCTCGTGCACCAACGGCCGCATCGAAGATCTGCGCGAAGTCGCGAAACTCGTCGAAGGCAAACGCGTCGCCCCCCACGTCGGCGCGATGATCGTGCCGGGTTCGGGCCTCGTGAAGGAGCAAGCCGAAAGCGAAGGCCTCGACCGCATCTTCCTCGAAGCGGGCTTCGAATGGCGCGAGCCCGGCTGCTCCATGTGCCTTGCCATGAACGCCGACAAGCTCGAGCCGCAAGAACGCTGCGCCTCGACCTCCAACCGCAACTTCGAAGGCCGCCAAGGCCGCGGCGGCCGCACCCACCTCATGTCCCCCGCGATGGCCGCGGCGGCCGCGATCCGCGGCCACCTGACGGACGTGCGGGAGTTTGGCTAAACAGCTCGATGCCCTACACGTATTCCCCACACGTCATTCGTCATCCTCTCGCACAAACGGCTGCGGACCTCTTTTCGATCCAGCAGGACTTGGATCACGTAGCGAGATGCGGCGATATGCGATCGGCACTCACTCTGGTTGAACCGAGCGCAATCGTTCTGACGCGGGCGCTCACAACTTCAGCGCTCATCGCCTATCGACGTTGCTTTGGAACGGGTGATCGAACGCGTCTCCGTGAAGACGATCTCAACGTGCTCGAAGACTCGGAGATTGAAGTGCATCGGATGGCGATAGCGCTAGCTGACAAAGCGCACGCGCACACCGCGGCATCAAATGAGCATTCGGTTATGGGCGTGATGATCGGAGTTGACGAGGGTGGAAATCTGAAGCGTGGCGGCTTTCATACAGGTGGCCAGGGTTCATTCGATGCTGGTGGGTCGTGGCTCGCGTTGCTTGGCACGTGCGCACGCAAGATCTCGTCAGCGGTCGTTGAACCTAAGATAGCGGAGGCGAGACGCATCGTGGGTGAATGGCTTGACCAATTCACTCCACAAGAAATGGCGTCATGGGACTGTGCGCTCGAAGCGAACATGCCAACCAGCGACGTACTTAGACGTCGCCCCAAGACAAATCGAGGTTGAGATGGCGCTGGTCAAAGAGGTGCATGTCACTGGCGAAAGCCTCGAGGTGGCGTTGGGCGACGGCCGCCGGATCAGCGCGCCGCTTTCGTGGTTTCCGCGCTTGCTCGCCGCAACACCTGAGGATCGCGAAGTCTGGGAGGTAGCTGCTGCCGGCCAAGGAATCCATTGGCCGAATATCGACGAGGATCTCAGCCTTGATGGTCTGTTGAACCGCGTACGAGCTGAGTAGCTAAGTTCATGTGGCCGTTTCGCGCTAAATCTATTCTCGAGCCCGAAGAGGAAGAGTGGCAGATCGCTACCTGGCGATGGCTGCTCTACGAAAGAGGCGGCGAAGACGATTTGCAGCAAGCGTGTTTGGTCATGCCGACGCGGGAGTTTTTTCCGCCGACGGAGGCAAAAGGCCCCGCCCTTGCGCATCGCGTGTTTGAGCACGTCAAGAGACATGCGCGAATGCAGGAATGGCCCTGCGAACTCATTGAGCAACCAGATTCCGGCGGTCTAACGGTGAATCCGGTCACGGCCCTAAAGGTGCGCAGGGCTGCGCCTGCGGGGACGTTCATGCATGACGGAAATGCAGCGCAGATCAGCTATTCGCCGTCGCTCCTGAAAGATAGGGTCGCGCTCGTGTCGACCCTCGCGCACGAACTGGCCCACTACTTGATCGGACACCCAAGGCGAATGCCGCCCGGTGGCGGCAGCGGGCTCGAACCGGCGACGGATTTGGCCGTGACCTATCTCGGCTTCGGTATTTTTGGCGCCAACTCTGCGTTTCAGTACCAACAGCATCAAGACTACATGTCCCAGGGATGGGGGTACTCGCGGCTCGGCTACATCAAGGAAAGGGAATGGATCTTTGCCTTGGCGGTTTTTCTTGCGCTGAAGGGGTTGGACGCAAGCGCTGCGAAGCCGCATTTGAAATCCCACCTTGCCAGCCAGCTGAATCGCACCCAAAAGTACCTGCAGCTAAACCCGAGTATTTTGGAGCGGATCAAAAGTCCCATTCAGGACGAATAACAACGATGGAAAAATTCACCACACTCACCGCCGTCGCGGCGCCGCTGCCGATGCTCAACGTCGACACCGACATGATCATCCCGAAGCAGTTCCTGAAAACGATCGAGCGCACCGGTCTCGGCAAGCATCTCTTCGAGGAGATGCGCTACACGCAAGGTGGGCAGGAGCTACCCGATTTTGTGTTGAACAGACCTGCCTACCGCAAGGCGCAGATTTTGGTCACCGGTCAAAATTTCGGCTGCGGGTCAAGCCGCGAGCACGCGCCGTGGGCGCTGCTCGATTTCGGCATACGTTGTGTCATCGCGCCGTCGTTCGCCGATATCTTCTACAACAACTGCTTCAAGAACGGCATTTTGCCGATTGTCCTCCCGCAGGAGGAAATCGACAAACTCCTCGACGACGCCTCGCGCGGCGCCAACGCGGTTGTCACGATCGATTTGGAGAAACAAGAAATCCGCGGCCCCGACGGCGGCATGATCAAATTCGACGTCGACGCCTTCCGCAAGCAATGCCTGCTCAACGGCTGGGACGACATCGGCCTGACGCTCCGCCGCGAAAAGCAAATCGACGACTTCGAAGCGAAACGGCGCGCGTCCGCGCCATGGATGTAAGTTTGCGACATAGGGCAGTTCGTTTTGTCTTTGTTGCGCTCGCCTGCATCCTCACGACCGCTGGCTGCCAACGTCTGTTTCCGGACAGCCAAATA
>JBGOVA010000087.1:0-17085 GCA_041477875.1 Micropepsaceae bacterium
ATTCTTCCAGCCGCTCGGTCGCCCGTTCGCGCGCCGTCGGCGACAGCAGATCGTCCGCCAAAAGCTCGATGCGCGGCATCAACGGGTCGTGCCCCTTCGTCAGCTTGGCGACGATCCCGCCGTTCCACCACAGGCGCCCGTGTTCGGAGAGCGTGATCGCCGCCTCCGGTGCGTTGGTCAGCGCATGCGCCCGCGCCGCGATCTCTCCGGCAAGACCCTTGAGCGCGGCCGCGCGCAGCGCGCGCCCGTGAATGCCGATCGCACGCGGGTCGGGAACGAACGAAAAGCCTTGCAGGCGTCCGACATACTCCTTCTCGACCAGGACTTCGCCGTCGTCGTCGACGGTCGCCGCGAACTCTTCGTCCTCGCGCAGGCGCCGCATCAACACACTCGTCCGGCGATCCACGAAGCGCTGCGTCAATTTCTCGTGCAGCGCGTCGGAGAGCCGATCTTCGATCGCCCGCGTCTTCTCTTGCCACTCGACCGCGTCGGCGAGCCAATCGGCGCGATTGGCGACATAGGTCCACGTCCGAATGTGTGCGATGCGCTGCGCGATCGCATCGAGATCGCCCTCGACATTGTCGAGCAGCGAGACATGACCCGCGATCCAGTCAGCGGGCAGCACGCCTTCGTGGCTCATCAAATGCTCGAAGATGTTGCCGAGCAGGCGCGCGTGTTCTTCGATCGCGATCTTGCGGAAGTCGGGAATCTGACACACCTGCCAGAGCTGCTTGACCCCCGCGGGTCCCTGCGTCAGCGCCTTGACGTTTTCTTCCGCGCCCAGGATGCGCAGCACCAGCTGATCGTCGGCGGCCCGCGCGCGCGTCAACCCGCGCGTCGGCGGCAACACATCGAGGCTTTGATCGAGTGCCGCAACACTCCCAAAATCGAGATTCGAATTGCGCCACTGAATGACGCGCACCGGATCAAAGCGATGATTCTCGACCGCCTCGACGGTCTCGCCGTCGAGGGGCTCCGCTTCCGCCGTCACGCCGAACGTTCCATCGTTCATATGCCGGCCCGCGCGCCCCGCGATCTGCGCCAGTTCGTTGGCCCGCAAGGGGCGGCGCATCGTGCCGTCGAATTTCTCGGTCGCGGCGAACGCGACGTGATCGATGTCCATGTTGAGGCCCATGCCGATCGCATCGGTCGCCACCATGAAATCGACATCGCCCGACTGATAGAGCGCGACCTGGGCATTGCGCGTGCGCGGGGAGAGGGCGCCCATCACGACGGCCGCCCCGCCGCGCTGGCGCCGCACGAGTTCGGCGATCGAATAGACGGCATCGCCCGAGAACGCGACGATCGCCGAACGCCGCGGCAACCGCGTCAGCTTGCGCGCGCCGGTATAGGCCAAATCCGAAAACCGCGGCCGCCCGATAAACTGGGCACCGGGAACGAGCTTTTGAATGAGCGGGCGCATCGTGTCGGAGCCCAGGAAAAGCGTCTCCGATCGCCCACGCGCGTGAAGCAGCCGGTCTGTGAACACGTGACCGCGCTCCGCATCGCCTGCGAGCTGGATTTCGTCGATCGCGAGAAACTCGGCGCCGATATCGACCGGCATGGATTCGACCGTCGCGACCCAATGCGTCGGCGATTTGGGAACGATCTTTTCCTCGCCCGTGATCAGCGCGACCGCATGCGCGCCTTTCACCGCCACGACCTTTTCGTAGACCTCGCGCGCCAGCAGCCTCAGCGGCAGGCCGATCATGCCGCTTTGGTGCGCCAGCATTCTTTCGATTGCGAAGTGCGTCTTGCCCGTATTGGTGGGGCCAAGGACGGCGGTGACCCGGCCGTAGGGTGTGGTCATCGATATGGTTTCCGGAACGAAGGGCCGTTCACATGCCCTTTGCCTCGCCCCCTTGGCAAGTATGGCGAAGCGAAGCGGTCGCTCTGTGGACAATCGGCGCATCGATTCGACCACATCCAGAACGGACCGTGTCCGAATCGCTGACTCCTGAAGATTCGGCCTTCGTTCACGCCCAAAATGTAGTGGCGACAGACACTTGAAAGCCTAGGCTGCAATTCAGTCTCAAATCCGTCGCCGGATCGTTACAGATCTGTCGTACAACTCGTCCGTGTACGGAGCAACTAGTTCCTTTATGGGGTTTGCGCATGCAAAACCTCCGTATTCGGACCAATAATCCTCCGCCTCCGGATGATCGAAATTCGATTTCGTGGGGGTGTGGATAAATCCGGGAGAGCGGCGAAACAGAAGTGGAACAAAAGGCGTCCGAAAAGTCGACCCCGGGCGGGTTCTACTTCGTTCACCCCCAAGCCCTTGGGGGGGTGTCGCACCTGGGACGCTAGGCCGAGAGCGTGCTTTCGCTATCGGCGGGCGCCCGTTTGACCCTCGACATGTTTGGCCGAATACTGCCCCCAAATATTGCAACTGCGAACGAATCCGGACCGCCCCCATGACAGATTTCCCGAAAGCGAGCTTGACCGACTGGCAAAAGCTCGCGGCAAGCGAACTCAAGGGAAAATCCGCGGATTCGCTGGCGTGGGCGAGCCCCGAGGGCATCCCCGTAAAACCGCTCTACACCGCGGCCGACCTCGAAAAGCTCGAACTAGCGGGTTCGCTGCCGGGCCTCGCGCCGTTCACCCGCGGGGTCAAGGCGACAATGTATGCGGGCCGTCCTTGGACCGTTCGTCAATACGCGGGCTTTTCGACGGCCGAAGAATCGAACGCTTTCTACCGCAAGAATTTGGCGGCCGGTCAGATGGGCCTGTCGATCGCCTTCGATCTTGCGACCCATCGCGGCTACGACAGCGATCATCCGCGCGTTACGGGCGACGTCGGCAAGGCCGGTGTCGCGATCGATTCCGTCGAAGACATGAAAATCCTCTTCGACGGCATCCCGCTCGACAAGATGTCGGTCTCCATGACGATGAATGGCGCCGTCATTCCGGTGATGGCGAACTACATCGTCGCCGCCGAAGAGCAGGGCGTGAAACCCGAACAACTCGCGGGCACGATCCAAAACGACATCCTTAAAGAGTTCATGGTGCGCAACACCTACATCTATCCGCCTGAACCATCGATGCGCATCGTCGCCGACATCATCGCCTACGCGGCCGAGAAGATGCCGAAGTTCAATTCGATTTCGATCTCCGGCTACCACATGCACGAAGCCGGCGCGACCGCGGTCCAGGAGCTCGGCTTCACGCTCGCCGACGGCGTCGCCTACGTAAAGGCGGCCAAGTCCAAAGGCCTCGACATCGACGAATTCGCGCCGCGCCTGTCGTTCTTCTTCGCCATCGGCATGAACTTCTTCAGGGAGATCGCAAAGCTGCGCGCTGCGCGCATGATGTGGGCGAAGATCATGAAAGATCTCGGCGCGAAGAAAACGGATTCGCTGATGTTGCGCACGCACTGCCAGACATCGGGCGTCTCGCTCACCGAACAGGACCCTTACAACAACGTCGTGCGCACGGCTTACGAAGCGATGGCGGCGGTCTTGGGCGGCACGCAATCGCTGCACACGAATTCCTTCGACGAGGCGATCGCTCTGCCCACGGAATTCTCCGCCCGCATCGCCCGCAACACGCAGTTGATCCTGCAGAACGAAACCAAAGTCACCCACGTCGTCGACCCGTTGGGCGGCTCCTACTATGTCGAGGCGCTGACCCATGCGCTCGCCACCCACGCGCAAGGTTTGATCGACGAAGTCGAAGAAATGGGCGGCATGACGAAGGCCGTCGCCACCGGCTGGCCGAAACTCAAGATCGAGGAAGCGGCGGCCCGCCGCCAAGCCGCCATCGATCGCGGCGAAGAGGTCATCGTCGGCGTCAACAAGTTCCGCCTGGAAAACGAAGACGATCACGAGTACCGCGACATCGACAACGACAGGGTTCGCGCGCGGCAAATCTCGCGCCTGCAAAGCATCAAGGGTACGCGCGATCAGAAACGAACCGACGCGGCACTCGAGGCGCTGACGGAGGGCGCGAAGGGCAGCGCCAATCTTTTGGCGCTCGCCGTCGAAGCCGCGCGCGCCCGCGCGACTGTCGGCGAAATCTCCGACGCGATGGAAAAGGTTTTCGGCCGCCACCAAGCCGAAACGAAATCGATCAGCGGCGTCTACGGTGCGGCCTATGAGGGTGACGAAGGTTTCGCGCGCATCCGCAAGGAGGTCGAGGCCTTCGCCAAGGCAGAAGGCCGCCGGCCCCGCATCCTGGTGGCGAAGATGGGCCAGGACGGCCACGACCGCGGCGCGAAGGTCATCGCGACCGCGTTCGCCGATCTGGGTTTTGACGTCGACGTCGGCCCGCTGTTCCAAACGCCTGCCGAAGTCGCAAAGGACGCGATCGACTCCGACGTCCACGTTGTCGGCATCTCGAGCCAAGCCGCCGGGCACAAGACGCTCGTCCCCGAACTCGCCGCCGAATTGAAGAAGCAGGGCGCCGACGACATCTTGATCGTGGTCGGCGGCGTCATCCCGTCGCAGGATTACGACATGCTGAAGAAAGCCGGCGCCGCCGCGATCTTCGGTCCCGGCACGAACATCCCGGCCGCCGCCGCTCAAGTCCTCAAACTCATCCGCGCCAACGCGAAACAAGCGGCCTAGGTCGCAAGGCCTCGCCGCATCAGCAACTGGTGCAGCGGCTGGCGAACCCATCCCGCGCCTTCGCACGCACGCGCAGGCCCACGCTCGCGCTGCAACTGCGGCGCCTGCAGAGCGAGTTGGGGATATTTGTGCCGGAGCGCGGTCAACAGGCGACTCGCATCGAACTGATCCGCATCGCGATCGAGTAGACTCGTCACCGATACCGTGGTGTCAGCTTCCTGAAACACCAATTGCGCGCGCCCAAGCTGCCAAGCGCATACTTCGCCCGGTGCACGAAGCATGGCTTCGCCGCCGACCTGCCACGGCATGAACGCGGGATCGTCGCGGTCGAGTGCGCTCGCCCAGCGCGCAGCATCTTCGCGCGAGATCTCAGTCACGCTTGCATCGCCGACCTTGCCGACCTCTGGTCCCGCGATATAGCCGTATAGCGAATCAACAGGTTCGAACCCATGCGACCGGTACAGCCGCACGGCCCGTTCGTTCTGCGCGAACACCTCAAGCTCGATCCACCGGTCGCCTCGCGCGGTCGCCGCTCCAACCGCTTCGTCGAGCAAGCGAGCGGCGATCCCGGTCCCGCGCTCTTCCGGCCGCGCCCCCATCACGGCAACGCGCGTGCGGTGGTACGGGCGCGGCGTCACGAGTGCGAAAGCGGCGATCGCATCACCGCGACAGGCCACGAAACTCGCGGACAGATCGCATCCCTGCCGGCGGACGAACGCCCGCCACCCTGCGGCGTCCAAGGTGGGAAATGTGATCAGATAGTCGGCAAAGCTCGCATTGAACGCGTCGCACAACGCCGCCGCCGGCACCGCGGCCGCATTCAGCACGACGACCATGTCGCTCACTAGCGCTGCGTGATCTCGACCGTCATCGAATTCGTCTTCGCACGGATGATGATCTGACGCGTCGACAAATCGAGGTCGAGCGTGACGTGCGTTTGAATCGGCGTCAGCACCTGCGCCGACACCTCCGGCCGGCAAGCCACGAAGTCGACCTTCGCTATGCCGCCCGTCGGCGCGCCCGCGAGCACGAGCGTCGGATTCTTCCACCCCGCGCTCTCCGACACGCCGAACGCGTCGATCGTAATGCCGTCGGGCTCGACCGAAATCTTCGCCGAGTCGATCTGCATCACGATCTGCCGATCGCATGCGGCCGGCGCTGCGGCGGGCGCCGCGTAAGCCGCTTGAACCGAACACAAAAGCGTCGCGGTGACGACCGCGTAGAATCTTCTCATCAGGAACATCCCTCCACATATTGCACCTGCGGTTCACGACCCGCCCGATAGTTGGTGACTTTGGCGCCGTCCGTCTCGAACACCAGACTCGTCTCGCCCTTTGCGCCAAGGACTTTCAAATAATGGTTGGGTAGACCGCCATAGAAGTGCGGCTCGACGCGCACGCGCCCTTTATAGAGGTCGAGCACACGCTGTTCGCTGTCGCCGATCTTTGCGCCCGTGTCGGTCGTAATGTCCTGTCCCTCCGCGACATCAACGCGGACGACAATTCCGTTCGCCGTCATGAATGCCAGGCCGGCGAACCCTTTGACCGGCGTAAAGTAGCGGCAGCTATCGTCATCGGTGTAATTGTCCTGCTCAAGTTTCACGCCGAGCGCTTTCTCGGCCTCATCCACCTTCATGCCGAACTGTACCGGCCCGAACCCGTCGCCGCTGACGCGCGCGTCGTTCTTGACCGGCCCGCAGGCGGCAACGAAAACCGCGCAGGCCATCAGCGAAATCTTTCTGGGGAAGGGCACCGAGCGCGCTCCGGCAAGTCCAGCAAAACTCACCATAGCCGAAATTCAGGCATGAATACGGCGGGAACCGGGGGATTCTCGGCGACTCCGACCCTGATAGAATCGCCCCTCATTGGGAGATTCGCGATGGATTGGCTTTCGGTCCTGGTTGCGACGACCGCGGCGGTGCTGCTGATCGTCGCAATGATCCACCTCGTCACGTGGCTGTGGCGGTTCTTGGGGCAGAGCGGCGGCATCGGCCGCGACCTCGACACGCGCCTTGATCGCATCGGCGAAAGCGCGGGACGCGCGGAGCGCGCCATCCGCGACGAGAGCGAGACCATGCGCCGCGAATCCGAAACGCGCGGCCGTGCGCTGCGTGAGGAAGTGGGTGCGGGGATCGTGAAGTTCGGCACCTCCGTCGACAAGAAGCTGGAGGAATTCGCGCGCACGCACGCCGAATTCGCGACCACCTTGCGCGAAGAGGTGCGCAAGACCATCGCCGCTTTCGGTGAAGGGCTGAAGGGCGACGTGAAAGTTCTCGCGGAGGCGAACGGCAAGAGCCAGGAAACGCTCCGCCTAACCGTCACCGAACGCCTCGACAAACTGCGCGCCGACAACGAAGCCAAACTCGAAGCGATGCGCGCGACTGTTGAAGAGAAACTTCAAGGCACGCTCGACAAGCGCCTCGGTGAATCTTTCGCGCTCGTCTCCGACCGGCTCGAAATGGTGCACAAGGGCCTCGGTGAAATGCAGACGCTCGCGATTGGCGTCGGTGACCTGAAGCGTGTGATGTCGAACGTGAAGGATCGCGGCGGCTGGGCGGAGGTCCAGCTCGGCGCCATGCTCGAACAAATACTCGCGCGCGACCAATACGTCACGAACGCCAAGATGGAACCGGGTGCCACCGAAATGGTCGAATACGCCGTGCGCATGCCCGGTCAAGTCGACGGCATCGATGTCCTTCTTCCGATAGACGCGAAGTTCCCCAAGGAAGCCTACGAGCGCCTGATGACGGCGTGGGAAGCGGGCGACGGCGATGCCGCCCGCGCCGCAAGCGATGAGCTCGCCGGCGTCGTCGAGAACGAGGCCAAGCGCATCTCTTCGAAATACATCTGCCCTCCGGCAACGACCGATTTCGCTGTGATGTATTTGCCCACTGAAGGACTCTTCGCCGAAGCCATGCGCATTCCAGGGCTTGCGCAGCGCTTGCAGTCGAAACACCGCGTCACGGTCGCAGGGCCGACCACGCTGCACGCGCTCCTCAACAGCTTGCAGATGGGCTTCCGCACGCTCGCCATTCAAAAGCGCTCGAGCGAAGTGTGGCGCGTGCTCGGCGAAGCGAAAGCCGAATTCCAGAAATATGCCGAGGTCTGGGACAAGCTCGACAAGCAGCTGCAGGGCGCACAAAAGACGATCCACGAGGCGGGCGTGCGCACCCGCGCGGTCGAGCGCAAGCTGCGCGAGGTCGAGATCCGCGATCTCCCGAGCGGCGCCCAGCCGCAACTCGACCTCGTTCCGCAGGACGAAGAGGACACAGCGCCCGTGCCATTGCCGGTGCGCAGGCTTCAGTAGTCGCCTGCGAATTTGACAGGCAGGGTCGACTTGCGCTCGCATGACACGGGCGAGCGGGGGCGTGCGGTGTTTCGAAATCTTTTCTGCGTGTTGGTTGCGTCGTCGTTGGCGTCCGCCGCGAGCGCCGCCGACCTCGCCGGCACCTGGTCCGGCACGTGGATCAAGGCAGGCGATCCGCTTGCCGTCACGGTTGCCTTTTCGAAATCCGGCGAGACCTACGCCGGCGCCTTCGACTCCGACGCGCTCCAGGTGACGGGCATCCCGTTCCGCGAAGTAACGGTCACCGGCGCGAAGGTCCATTTCGTTCTGGCCGGCGACGCGACGACGGCGCTCTTCGACGGCACGCTCAAAGACGACGAACTGACGGGCAACTTCACCGAAGGTCCGGCTGCCGGCACATTCCACCTCCGGCGCACGACGGCGCCGCCGCCGCTCAACAAACGTGACGCCGCCTTCGCCAACGGCGATGTGAAGCTCGCCGGTGAGCTGATTGTCCCGGCGACGCCCGGGCGTCATCCTGCAATTCTCTTCCTCCACGGTTCGGGCGCGGAGGGACGCTTTGCGTCACGCTACCTCGCGCAGAGTTTTGCGCGCACGGGTTTTGTCGCTCTCATCTACGACAAGCGCGGCGTGGGCCAATCGACCGGCGACTGGCAGCAATCCGGCTTCGAAGACTTGGCCGACGATGCCGTCGCCGGCATCCGCTTCCTTGCCGCGCAGCCGGAGGTCGATCCAAACCGCATCGGCATCTACGGCCACAGCCAGGGCGGCACCATCGCGCCGCTCGTGGCCTCGCGCGCGCAGACGCTCGGCTTCGTGATCGCCTCCGCGGCCAGCGGCCTGGATCCGGCCGAGGTCGAGGTCTACAGCATCGAAAATTCGATCGGCGTGCCGCAGCTGCCGGCGTCGGAGCGCGTCGACGCGCAACGCTTCGTGCGCGAAATCGTCGACGTCGCCTACAAGGGTAAAAGCCGCGCGGCCTTGGATGCGATGGCGCGCGAATTCAAAGGCCGCTCTTGGTATTTTGATCCGCCGGCGCCCGGCAATTCCTACTGGGCGGTCTCACGAAAATTCGCCGCCTTCCGCCCGCTCGATCATTGGCGCCGCGTGCGCGCACCCGTTCTCCTTCTCTTCGGCGCGCACGACGAACGCGTGCCGCCGGTCAAGAGCGCGGACGCGATTATCGCGGCGCTGAAGGCAAGCGGCAACGCGAACGTCACGCTGAAGACCTTTCCCAAGGCCGATCACACGTTCCGCATCGTGCCGCAATCGCCGGCGGGCGGGTGGTCGAAGCGCGTTCCGGACTATGCCGACACGCTCGTCGGCTGGGCGCGCGAGCAGAATTAGCTCAGTGCGCGAAGCAATCGATTGGCGCGGGGCGATCCTGTTGTGACGTCCTGAGCGTGATGCCCAGCACCGCGTCAAGCGTCCCCTTCAACCGCGCCGCCTGGCGCAGATTGAACGCGAGCCACGGCGCCTTGTTGAGCATGTAGTCGCATGCCGCCGGATTCAAAACCCAGTTCATCGGCGCGGCTTCGCCCTTGTCGGCGTCGGGCTTGGGCAGGGCGACATGGATCATGCGCACTTTCGGATCGTCCTCGGCGCCCGTCATCGCGCGGCAGAAGTCGCGCCGCAGAATGTTCAGCGCATCGCGCCCATGGGCGCTGCGCGTCGCCGCCAGGCCGAAGATCGGCGCCATCGACTGCGGCACGATCGTCTGATCCTGCGGCTTCAGCCCTTCCGTCATCCCCGCGCGTTGCGCGACGCGGCACGGCTCGACAGGTTGCGGATCGTCGCACCTGACCGTGACCTCGCTGCCGTTTGCCGCGATATCTTCGAGCATCGTCCGACACGCGCCGCCGTCCGCGCGCGGCGGCTGATCCGCGTCGAGATCGTTGCTGACGACGACCACGATCGGAACGACGTCGAGGCTGGGGTCCTCGGCATTCAGATCTTCGATCGCGCGCGCCAGTTCCCACACCGTGCGCGCGCCGTAGTTCTCGAAATACCCGCCGTCGATGATTTGATAGGCCGTGCGTCCCGAAGGCCCCGCGCTGACGAACCGGCCGGCGGGCGAAATGAACGGGAAGCGCGCCGAATTCGTGACCGCCGTCGCCATGCGCACGTCATGCGACACGAGCCGGATGAAATCGCCGCTGTCGGGAAAGAGCGACCCTTGCGGCGCCCAGCGAATGGTCGAGGTGATCATGCGCTTGCCGGAGCCCACGTCCGTTCCGTTCAGCAGAAGATGCGGCAGCAATTCGACCGGCGTGCGGCTGTCGCTCTGCGGCGAAAAGCGCAAACCGAGAAACCCCGGCGGCACGTGCCGAGGCACGGCGAAGCCTTTGTTCTCGTCCCACATCTTTTCGAACGTGTGCTCGAGCGCGACGTTGCGGTCGGGAATCCGCGCCCACGTCCACAGCGGCCCGACCATGCTGCCGAACATGTCGTTGAGAAAGTAGGTCGCGACCGTCGCCGACAACAGATCGGTCGTCGCGAAATGCGCCAGCGACGCGCGCACGTCCTTGTCGTCCCAATCGAGCGCGCCGTCCTCGCGCCCCCGCGCGCGCAGCATCCGTGCGTAAGTCGCGGCCCCCAGGCTGCCGCCCGAGACCCCGCTGATCGCAAACACATGTCGGCCGAAATCGCCGTTCGTCCTGTTGTCGAGCATGCGCATGGCGGCGATGAGCCATACGGCCGCGCGGCTTGCCCCGCCTTCCGCCGCGACGATGACGACGGGTATGCGCCCTGTACTGCCCGAAATGCGCCGCCGCGCATCGACCCACTCCTGCAGCGCCGTCTTGAGGTCCGGCCGGCAAATGCTCCGCGCTCCGTTTGCTGCCCGATGTGGAGGCGGACAGGCTTGCAAGCCCGGCGGTTCGTCGATCTCGGTCACGGTCAAGCGCACGACGTGTTTGTCCAGCATCCAGGGCGGTGATAGGAACCAAAGGCCCAACACAACGGTGCCGAGCACATTGGCGAGCCTATACACGCGCTGCGACTCGCCCGGTATCAGCTGCACGGGCTCTGCCCCGTTGACGACCCAGCGCACGAGATAGATGAAACGCTCGACCAGGCCGCGCACGATCGCAAGCGCGATGACCAGCGGCCCGACCGCGAACGCGAGCGCGGCAAGCGCCGTCGTCGGCGCATCGAATTGCGAGACAAGATCGGGCGCGATGCCGACGCAAACGAGCGCGGCAAGGCTGCATGAGAGCGACAGCACGGCGAATGGCCAGCCGAACGGCGCGTCGGCGATGATGAGCGTGGCACGGAAATTCGATGTCCAGTCCGGTGCGTCGAACGCGTTCATCCAGCGAAATTCGGTGCGATAGACGACGAACATGAACAAGAGGCCGACGAGCCCAAAGCTGATCAGCTCGGCGCCCAGAAGGCCGGTGAAGAAATGCCCGCGCTCGAACGCAAACAGGATGGGGAGCACGGTGATCGCGCCCGCAAACAGCAACGCCATGCGCGGCGCCCATTCCTCGGACCACGCGACGAATTCCTGTTCGTGCTCGTGGCGGGCATGACGCAAATGAGCGTACTCGTCGTCGTCCATGCGCCGGTGCCCGGTGCGGCTCGCCCGCTTTCGGCGCAAGCGCGCCTTGTCGGTTTCGCCCTTTTGCCGCGCGGTCAGCGCCGCCCGCGTCCAAAACCAGGCGCTGAGCCCCAACAGCGTCGCGGCGAAGGCGAACAAGAACGGGCGCGCCGAAAATCTGAGTTGCCAGATCGGCGTTTCCATACCCGCGAACATGTCGGGCATCTGCGGCGGCAACCACACGGCAAGGAACGCCCCGAACGGCACTATGACGCCGATGGGCTCCTCGCCCCAGCGGTAGAGCAGCTGTTCGGACCTTTTCAGAATTCGCGAAAACGCCATGAGGGTCCCGAGGTGGGGCGAGGGCGCAAGAACGCGCGCAAATCCCGCCCGCGCCGAATCACCACGCGAGCATCGGGCATTGTCGCGCGTCGGATAGGTGCGTGCACAACCGCCAAGCCCGCCTTCGCAGCCCTTTGGCACGGAAAGATCGGGATTGGACGGTGCCGCCCGTGTGACGAGCGGCACGTTTCGGCTACTGGCCGCGTTCGGTCGGCGTAAGTTTCAGATCGACGCGACGCCCGCCGCGCAGGAGCGAGACCGTAAGCTGCTTGCCGATTTGTTCGGCATTCAGCCGGCGCAGCAGATCGTCGACCCCTTCGGTCGGCAGCCCGTCGAGCGCGACCAGAATATCGCGCGACAGCAAACCCGCTTTGTCGGCCGGGCTTCCCGGTTCGATCGCCGTGATCATGGCACCCGAGGCGCCCGTCTCCGCCGCAAGCTGAAGGCGACGCGGGATCGCCATCGTCTGCACCGCGACGCCGATGAAGCCGCGCCGCACGCGCCCGTGCCGCACGAGCTCGCTCAGCACGAAACTCGCCGTATTGCTGGCCACCGCAAAGCAAATCCCCTGCGCGCCCATGATGACGGCGGTGTTGACGCCGACGACCTCGCCGCGCGAATTGACGAGCGGTCCGCCTGAGTTGCCTGGATTCAGCGCGGCGTCCGTCTGGATCACGTCGTCGATCAACCGCCCCGAGCGCGCGCGCAACGAACGGCCCAATGCCGAAACGACGCCGGCCGTAACGGTGGACTCGAACCCTAAGGGGTTGCCGATCGCGACGACCAGATGCCCCGGCTTCAAAGTTTTCGAGTCGCCCACCACCGCAACCGGAAGCTTCCCCGGCGTGTGCGCGTGAAGCAGCGCGAGATCGGTGTGCGGATCATCGCCGATGACACGCGCGTCGAACGTCTGCTGGTCGCTCGTCGTCAGTCTGGCGCTCGTCGCGCCCTGCACGACATGACTGTTCGTCAGAACGAAGCCGTCGGACGAAATGATAACGCCCGAGCCGCTCCCGCCGCGCTGCAAGCCCAACGCTTCGACGCGAACGACTGCCGGGCCCACCTTCTCAACAACACCCGAAACCGTGCGCGAATAGCCGTCGAGCAGAAGCTGATCCCCCTCGTCGTGGACGTTGTGGGGCGCGCGGGCTCCGTCGCCGTCGGCGTGTTGCCGCTGCGCGTTTGAGAGGAACGAGAGGGAACGGGGGAGTGCAACCATGACAAGCGGGAAAGATTTGTGCGCGGCAGGAGAATTTCAAGGCGAGGAATTTCCATGTCGAAGGCAAGGCCTTTCCGATTCCGCTTGGGCGCGCGCCGTTCGCACGGTTCGTGTGCGTCCCATGCACATCACGACGGCTGTCACGAATCTGTTCGAAATACTCCCGATCTCGTGACGTCCTCGCACCGGAGCCCTATAGTCCGCGCCTGCCCCACGAGAGGAGATGGACATGTCACTACGGATCAATTCCGAGGCACCGAACTTCACGGCGGATACCACTGAAGGCAAAATCGACTTTCACAACTGGATCGGCGACGGCTGGGCGATCCTGTTCTCGCATCCCAAGGACTTCACGCCCGTCTGCACGACCGAACTGGGCTACATGGCGCGCCTGAAGCCCGACTTCCACAAGCGCAACACCAAGGTCATCGCCCTCAGCGTCGATCCGGTCGAGGATCACAAGCGCTGGCTGCACGACATCGAAGAGACGCAGGGCAAAGCGGTCAACTATCCGATCATCGGCGACACCGAGCTCAAAGTGGCGAAGCTCTACGACATGTTGCCCGAAGGCGCCGGCAACACGAGCCAGGGCCGCACGCCGGTCGACAACGCGACCGTCCGCTCGGTCTTCGTCATCGGTCCGGACAAAAAGGTGAAGGCGATGCTCACCTACCCGATGAGCACGGGCCGCAACTTCGACGAAGTCTTACGCTTGCTCGACTCGATCCAGCTGACCGCAAAGCACACGGTCGCGACGCCCGTGAACTGGAAACCCGGCGAAGACGTCATCATCCCGCCGTCCGTTTCCGATGAACAGGCGAAGCAAAAATATCCCGGCGGCTGGAAGGCGCTGAAGTCCTACCTGCGCATCGTCCCGCAGCCGAAGTAGCAGCGCCTCGCGCTTCTAGAATGCGAAAGGGCCCCGATGGGGCCCTTTGCTTATGCGGTGCTCGCGCGAACTCAGCTGCTCTTTTGCGTCCCGTCGATCGTGATCTTGCGCGCGTGCGCCAGTGCCACGCCGTAAGGCGTTTCGGTCATGATCTTGACCGGCACGACGAACTGCTTCACCGGCCCGCCGGACGTGCTTTCCATCGTCGCGAACCAGGCCGTGATCGTCGGCAGTGATTTGCCCTTGTTCAAATTCGGCTTGAAGCCCGCGATCTGCTTGTAGGTCACTGTGCACTTGACCGTAGGCCCGTTGTAGCCGCCATCGGTCTTCACTTTGTCCTGTCCCGCAAACTTGAGCTCGATGTCGTAGCGCCGCCGCCCGTCGAACACGCGCACGGTCTCGCCGCAAGGTTTCTCCGGCGACATCGAAACGCCGGAGAGCGAATAGACGAGACCCGACAGCGGATCGAGCGTTCCGCGCTTTTGCTCGTCCGTCACCGGAAAGCGGTTCACGTCATAGGGCGGATCGGAAAACAGCTGAATGCCCGCCGCGGTGTAGGCCAGCCCGACCTTCTGATTCTGCTTTTCGTTGTTCGTATTCGAATCGTATTTCTGCGGCTGCAGCCCCGCACCCGCCATGACGCCCACCGAATTGGCGTCGATGATCGCTTCATAGAACGAGTTCACGACGCCCGCCGTCTTCAGCCGCGAAACGGCCGAATAGGAATTGCCCGTGAAGCTCGACTTGATGCCGATATTGCCGAGATTGAATCCCCCCAGGTAAACCTGCCACACGAGTTGGACCGTGCTCGATGCGCCTTGCGCGGCGGCCGTTGCTTCCGATCCCGTCGACACGGGAATCGTTTTCGCCTCCTCCGCGGTGGAAGTCGCAACAGACGCAAGAGCGATAGTCGTCGCAAACAACAGACGTTTCAGCATCGGGGACCAATCCTCGTGTTGACTACGGGTCGAAACGGCGTGGCGTCGGGGAAGAGCCACCTATATGGTCGACGGCCATGGTCGAATTGTGGCGGAAAGACTGGGTCGCCTTCAAGCAGCATTCGTCACCAATAAAATGAACGCAAATTCATCGGACGAAGCAAAAGCAAAGGATTTGGCGGGCGAGGTCATTCGGGGCGACCGCCGCGCCCTGGCGAAAGCCATCACCCTCGTCGAATCGCACCGCGCCAAGGACGAGGCCGCCGCCGCCCTGATGGTGAATGCGACGCTGCCCCACACGGGCCGCGCGGTACGCATCGGCCTGTCGGGCGCGCCAGGCGTCGGCAAGTCCACGTTCATCGAAGCCTTCGGCACGTGGTTGACGGGCAAGGGCAAGCGCGTGGCGGTCCTCGCCGTCGATCCGTCGTCGCGCCGGTCCGGCGGTTCGATCCTGGGCGACAAGACGCGCATGGTGAAGCTCGCGCAGGAGCCCAACGCCTTCATCCGCCCGTCGCCCGCCGGTACAACCTTGGGCGGTGTCGCGCGCCGGACGCGCGAGACGATGGTCCTGGTCGAAGCGGCCGGCTTCGATGTCGTCCTGGTTGAGACCGTCGGCGTCGGCCAATCGGAAACTGCGGTCGCCGACATGGTCGACATGTTCATCGTGCTCGTCTCGCCCGGCGGCGGCGACGAATTGCAAGGCATCAAGCGCGGCATCATGGAACTAGCCGACTTGGTGGTCGTGACGAAAGCCGACGGCGATCTCAAACAGGCGGCGACGCGTGCGGGCGCAGAGTACGGCACGGCGCTCCATCTCATGCGCCCGAAATTCGACGGCTGGTCCGCCGGCGTTCGTTTGGTCTCAAGCACGCAGGGCAAAGGCATCGCCGACATCTGGGCGGATGTGGAGAAGTTCCGCGACCACCTTGCCAAGACCGGCGCTTGGCAGCGCCAGCGCCGCGACCAAAGAGTCGCATGGCTGTGGTCCGAGCTTCGCGAAGGCCTGCTGGGCTTCCTGACCGAAGACCCGCGCATCGCCAAGGAATTGCTGCGTCTCGAAGCAGCGGTGGCCAAGGGTGAGACGGCGCCCCCGGCGGCCGCGAAGGCCATATTGACCCGCTGGGCGGCCAAATCTTGACGCCGCGTGAGGCCTCAACTATAGCTCCGCCCCTCCCGCGCGATGGGTCTTGAACCACCCCGCGCGGTTCGTTTTTCATGGCTGGAATGGACGGAACTCTTATCATGGCGCGGCGCTGCGAATTGACGGGCAAGGGCGTGTTGAGCGGGCACAATGTCAGCCACGCCAACAACAAGACGAAGCGCAAGTTCCGTCCCAACGTGTCGGAAGTCTCGTTGATTTCCGACAAGCTCGACCGCACGGTCCGGTTGAAGATTTCGAAGAACGCGCTGCGTTCCATCGACCACAACGGCGGCCTCGACACTTTCCTCGTGAAACAGAGCGACGACAGTTTGTCCGAGCGCGCCCGCCGGCTGAAGCGCGAAATTGTACGCGCCACCGCAAAGGCGTCCTAGAACCAAGACCTTGCCTCTTGCTCCCTTAGCCGGGTCTGAGCACGCTGGCCCCGTGACGCAGAATCACGCGCCTTGGGACGAGGGGTAATGATCGGGCAGGTGAGTCGCCTTGCTGCCGAAGGTGGCGTAATCGTCTCGCACGCAGCGCCGCGCGCGCGTTGGATGACGCGCGCCCTCGGCGCGATCGCACGATTGACGATACCCGTTCTCGCCACGGTGGTGACCTTGGCGTTCGCATGGGCGCTGCGCACGACACCGCTCATACTGCTCGACGGCATCTTGAGCCCGCCGGGCCGACCTGACCTCTACCCCTCGAATTGGCTCAGCATCGGTCACGCGATCGTGCCGGTCGTCTTCCTGCTGACGAACCTCGTCAACCGCCGCTATGGCGAGCACTACGCGATCGCCCACATTCTGGCGTCGTGGACGTGCGCCGCCCTCCTTGCGTTTGCGCTCATGTACCGCCTCGACCCCAGCCTGCCGCCGGCGGGCGACGTGCCGAGCTTGCGCGTCGCTGCCGCGTTTCTGGGCTCGCTGATGATCGGCCAGCTCGCCGGCGCCTTCGTCTTCGACCGCACGCGCGGCGTCCTGTGGTGGCACGCGCCGCTTTACGGCGCCCTCACCGCGTCGTTCGCGAGCATGTTCTTGTTCTACGCTATCGCCTACGCCGGCGGCGACTGGATCTGGCTGAACCACATGGCCGTGGACGCCGGTGTGAAAGCCGCGATGTCCTTCGCGCTTCTGGTGCC
>JBGOVA010000095.1:0-16697 GCA_041477875.1 Micropepsaceae bacterium
CACTGGCCGACGCGACGATTCCCCTGCTCGGCGCGCGCGGGCACTCCGTGGATGCGGATATTCGGGCAAAATTGATCGCGGCGATGCCGGGCTTGAAGGAGCGCGCGAAGACGCTGGTCGAGCTTGCCGACGGCGCCTATTTCGTGTTCGCGAAGCGGCCGCTCACGCTCGACGAGAAGGCGCAGAAACTGCTGACGCCGGAGGCGCGGGCGATCCTGAAGCGCCTTCTTCGGGTGTTCCAGGACACGCCCTGGGAAGCGCCGGCGCTCGATGCGGTGGCTCGGAATTTTGCAGAGCACAATGGGCTGAAGCTCGGGTCCGTGGCTCAACCACTGCGTGCGGCGTTAACGGGTCGGAGCACCTCGCCCGGCATTTTTGACGTGCTGGCGGTGCTTGGGCAGGCGGAATCCCTGGCCCGAATCGGAGATCAGGCGAACACCTGAGCGTGCAGGCCGGGACCGGCTTTGTGGTAAACGGGGCGCTGGCTCTCGTATACTGATTGGAATAATGTTGCAGCGCACAATGGCTGGGTGACCGGTGCCCGGCCTCGACTCTTGGAGACTCCAATGCCCAAGCCCCCCTTCGCATCCAAACCCGGCGGCAGAGCGACGCTGGTCTACGGCAATAAGAGCATCGACCTTCCGGTGGCGCGAGGATCGGTCGGGCCCGACGTCATCGACATTCGCAAGCTCTACGCCGAAGGCAATGTCTTCACTTACGACCCGGGCTTCACGGCAACGGCGGCTTGCGAGAGCGCGATCACCTATATCGACGGCGACGAAGGCATCCTTCTCTACCGCGGCTACCCGATCGAGCAACTGGCCGAACACAGCGATTTCGTCGAAGTTTGCTATCTGCTGCTGCACGGCGAGTTGCCGTCGCCGGAGGAGCTCAAGACCTTTCGCAATCAGATCACGCGCCACACGATGGTGCACGAACAGATCAGCCAGTTCTTCCGCGGCTTCCGGCGCGACGCGCATCCGATGGCGGTCATGTGCGGCGTGGTCGGAGCGCTGTCGGCGTTCTATCACGACTCCACCGACATCAACGATCCGCAGCAGCGCACGGTCGCCAGCCATCGCATGATCGCCAAGATGCCGACGATCGCGGCCATGGCCTACAAGTATTCGGTCGGGCAGCCGTTCATCTATCCGCGCAACGAGCTGAACTATTCCGAGAATTTCCTGCGCATGTGCTTTGCCGTGCCGGCGGAAGAATACAAAGTGAACCCCGTGCTCGCGCGCGCGCTCGACCGCATCTTCATCTTGCATGCCGACCACGAGCAGAACGCGTCGACGTCGACGGTGCGTCTGTCGGGTTCGTCGGGCGCAAATCCGTTCGCGTGCATCGCGGCTGGTATCGCGTGCCTGTGGGGGCCGGCGCATGGCGGGGCGAACGAAGCCGCGCTCAAGATGCTGGAAGAAATCGGCAACGTGAAGCGCATCCCGGAATACGTCGCGCGGGCCAAGGACAAGAATTCCGGCTTCCGCCTGATGGGCTTCGGGCACCGCGTCTACAAGAACTACGACCCGCGCGCGAAGGTGATGCAGCAGACCTGCCACGAGGTGCTGGACGAACTCGGCATCCGCAACGATCCGCTTCTGCAGGTCGCCATGGAACTCGAGAAGATCGCGCTCAACGACGAATACTTCGTCGAGAAGAAGCTTTATCCCAACATCGACTTCTATTCCGGCATCACGCTGAAGGCGCTCGGTTTCCCGACCTCGATGTTCACGGCGCTGTTCGCGCTTGCGCGCACGGTCGGCTGGATCGCGCAGTGGGAAGAGATGATCGAGGATCCGAGCCAGAAGATCGGGCGGCCGCGCCAGCTCTATGTCGGCGCGGGACGCCGGGACTACGTGGCGCTGCACAAGCGTTAGAGCGGGCTATTCTTTCTTGGGCGAGGCGGTGCTTTCGGGTGCCGCCTCTTTCGTTTTCGCTTGCTTCTTCGGTTCGCGCAGCAGTTTTAGAATCGCGCGCGCGGCGCGGATGCTCGGCTTCTCGTCGCCGAGACCCAACGCCTTGATCGCCTCCGCGGACGCCGTCACTTGAGCGACGCGGGCCGAGGGATTGGTCAGCAGTTGAACGAGTTCGGCCGACAGGCGTTCGGGCGTGCATTCGTCCTGCACGAATTCCGGGATCGCCTTGCGCTTCAGGATGAGGTTGACCAGCGTGATGAACGGCACGCGAATGTAGTAGCGCGCGATCGCCGCGGTGAGCGTGCCGACGCGATAGCCGATCACCATCGGCGTCGCGCACAACGCGAGTTCCGTCGAGACGGTTCCCGACGCGGCGAGGGCGGCGTCGGCCGCTTCGAAGGCGCCGAATTTTTCCCTCGGATCGTCCACGACGATGACCGGGTGCTTCCAGTCGGCGACGAGGTTTCGCACGCGCGCGGCGACATTCGGCACCGTGGGCAGAACAATGGTCAACGGTCCGACCTTTACCTCGGCGAGTTCGATCGCCGTGCGGAACACGGGCCACAGAAAGCGAATCTCGTTGAGGCGACTGCCGTGCAAGAGAGCAAGCACGCGCTGATCGGGCCGAAGGCCGTGGCGCGCCCTGAACACAGGACCAAGCCCCGCCGGCGGCGCGCGTTCGATGACGGGATGGCCCACGAACGTCGCTTTCAGGCCCGCGTCGGCGAAGAACGGCACCTCGAACGGCAGGAGGCAGAGCACGTGGTCGAAATACTGCGCCATTTTCTTCGCGCGATCGGGGCGCGAGGCCCACACCTGCGGCGCGACATAGCTCACGAGCTTGAGGTCGGGCGCCAAGGCGCGGATGCGTCTGGCCACACGGTGGGTGAAATCGGGGCTGTCGATCATCACCGCGATATCCGGGCGCAGCTGGGCGGCAAAGTCGGCGGTTTGGCGCACGCGGGCGAGGATGCGCAACACGCGCGGCGCCACTTCGCGCAAGCCCATCACCGACGTGTCGTCGAGCGAGAACAGGCTCTGCAAGCCCGCCGCGCGCATTTGCTGACCGCCGACGCCCACCACGCGGATGTCTCCGCCGGCCAGGGCCTTCAGGGCCTGGATGAGTTGGCCGCCCAATGCGTCGCCCGAGGGCTCGCCGGCGACCAGCATGACGGTGGGGACGGGTGCTGCGGGCGGTTTCTGGTTCATGATCCATCCGCCCGCTCGGCGTAGACGAATATCCCGAGTTCGTCGGCGCGCGCACGCACGCGCTCTTCGTCGACGATGACGCTGCGTCCGGCCTCGATGAGAATTCCGGCGAGCCCCGCGTTCGCCGCGTTGACGACGGTGCTTTCGCCGATCGCCGGCGGATCGATCGTTGGCAGTTGGTTGGGCGTCATTGCCTTGACCAGAAGCGCCCCGGGCTCGCTCAGCCTTCCGAGCGCAGCCAGCATCGCGTCGGTCCCTGCCCTGCCCTCGCGCGCGAGGATCGCGCCGTCGTGGACGACGATCGCCTGACCGGCCTTTGTGGCGCCGTGCTCCTTGGCGAGATTGAGGGCGGCTTGAAAGGACGCCTTCGACGCGTTGCTCGGCTTTGTGTGCGTCAGGCTTCCTTCCTTTGCCGCCAAATCCGGCGCGACGTCCAAGGGAGATACGATCTGCAACCCCTGACGGGCGAACATATCGGCGATGGCGCGATGAATGCTGTCGTCGTGCCGCCTCAGGACGCCGAAGTAGCGGATCAGGAACATGAGGCCACCCCAATCGGGCCTAAGCTTGACGCTGCCGCCGTTCGGCCGCTCGAGCTTGCCGGCGAAGACGACGTCCTTGCACGCGTTGCGCTTCAGCGCGGCGATGGCTGCGCCGATCTTGCTGATCGGGACGCGCGTGTGGGGCATCGAGGGCGACATCGGCGCGGCAAATTCGTCGACGGCAACGATGTAGTACGGGCGGGCCGCTCTGTCGCAAGCATGCGCGATTTGGAGCGGCATGGCCCCCGCTCCCGCGACGATCCCGAGCTTGGCAGGCGATGGGATCACGCGGTCTCGGCGCGGGTCTCGCGGTTCGGCATGCACAGCGGGCGATTGCCGCCGGCGCGCACGAAGTTGACGATGTCCATCACTTCCGCGTTGTTGGCGAAGAGCTCGGCGACATCGGCCAAGCGCTCCTGGAACGTGCCCTCCTGGGCGAAGAGCAAACGATAGGCGTTGCGCAATTCGTGGATCTGGTCGCGGGTGAAGCCGCGCCGTTTCAGGCCCACGAGGTTAAGGCCCGCGAGATAGGCGCGATTGCCCATGACCGAGCCGTAAGGAATCAAGTCGCCCTCGAGGCCCGCCATGCCGCCGACGAACGCGTGTTTGCCGATGCGGCTGAACTGGTGGACGGCCGCACCGCCGCCGAGCCAGACGAAGTCGTCGACCACGACGTGGCCGCCGACCATCGCGTTGTTCGCGAAGACGCAATTGCTGCCGACTTGGCAATCGTGGGCGACGTGGCTGTCGGCCATAAACATGCAGTTGTTGCCGACGCGCGTCACGCCCGTGCCCTGCGCGGTGCCGGGGTTCATGGTCATGTGTTCGCGAATGATGTTGTTTTCGCCGATGATGAGTTCGGTGTCTTCACCCTGATAGGCGAGGCTCTGGGGCGGCTGGCCCAGCGATGCGAACGGATAGACGATCGTCCCCTTGCCGATCGTCGTTCGCCCGTCGACGCAAACGTGATTGATGAGGCGCACGTGCTCGCCCAACGTGACGTGCGGGCCGACGACGCAGAACGGGCCGATATCCACCGTTTCATGAAGCTTCGCGCCGGGGTCGACGACCGCGGTCGGGTGTATCTTAGTCATCTAGGTTCGCCGGTTTTCCGTTCTTGTCCATGATCATCGCACTATATTCCGCCTCGGCGCACAGTTTGCCGTTGACGTAGGCCTCACCCGAAAAACGCCAGACGGGCTTGCGCGCCCGCAGCAGCTTCACCGGGACCATAAGCAAGTCGCCGGGTACGACAGGGTGGCGAAAGCGCGCGCGGTCGATCGACATAAAGTAAACGAGCTTGTCGTCGGCGACCGCGTTCATCGAATGCATGACCAAGACGCCCGCCGTTTGCGCCATCGCCTCGACAATCAGCACCCCCGGCATGATCGGGTAACCCGGGAAGTGACCCAGGAAAAGCGGGTCGCTGATCGAGACGGCTCTGACACCCGTCGCGCTGACGTCGCGGACGATGTCAATCACGCGATCGATCAACAGCATCGGCGGGCGATGCGGTATGAGCTCCATCAACCGCTTGACGTCGGCGGTCTCAAGCTCAGTCTTTGCCTGGGTCGCGCTCATCCTTGTTCCGTTTCCCTTTGGCAAGGCGCGACAATGCGCCGACCTCGCGCCGCCATTGCTCAACCGGTTTCGCCGGAAAGCCGCCATAGACCTGGCCGCCTTCGAGCGTCCGCGTCACGCCGGCCTTAGCCGCCACGTAGGCGCCCTGGCCGATCGTCACATGATCCGCAATGCCCGCTTGCCCGCCAAACACCACATAGTCGCCAACCGTGACGCTGCCTGAAAATCCGACTTGCGCCGTAATGATGCAGCGGCGGCCGACGCGCGTGTTGTGCCCGATCTGGACCAGATTATCAATTTTGCTGCCCTCACCCACCATCGTGTCGCCGAGCGCGCCGCGGTCGATCGCGGCATTCGCCCCGATCTCGACATCGTCTTGGATAATGACACGGCCGAGTTGGGGGATCTTGTAGTGGCCGGCGGGTCCGCCGATGAAGCCGAAACCGTCCTGGCCGATACGGGCGCCGCCGTGGATCGTGCAGCGATCGCCGATCAGCGCGTGGCTGATCGAGACGTGGGCGCCGAGCCTCGCATTGTGTCCGATTTGGACGCCGCGGCCGATCACCACGCCGGGCGCGATCATGCAGTCACGCCCGATCTCGACATCCTCGCCGAGGAAGACATTCTGGGCGATCACAGTGCCTTCACCTATGCGAACGCTGGGGGCGATCGCCTGGACCGGCGGCTTCGCCTCCGGCCATATGAAGCCCGCGTTTGGGTAGAGCGCGTGGGCGACCCTCGCAAAGCCCAGGGCCGGCTGTTCGCAGATCAAGGTGAGCGCGGTGGGCGGTGCGGAGGCCGCCAAGCTCTCGGCGACCAAAACGATCGCGGCCCGCGTGCGTTCGAGCGCGCCCTTGAATTTCGGGCCGTCACAGTAGGAGAGCTGCGCCGGGCCAGCGCTGTCGAGCGCCGCAACGTCGGCGACCATCGCCTCGATCGACGCATCGGCCGGTCGCGCGCCCGCAAGCTGGGCGACGCGCGCGAGGGTCAGCGGGCCAGCGTTGTCGTAGAATCGTGGGTCGGCCATGGCTCACAATAGACGAAGGACCGGACCCTTGGGGCCCGGTCCTCTATCGGTCTGGAACGCGCGAATTTCAAGAGCGATGGTCCCGCCCCCGAAAGCTGTCGGTTAGCCGCCGGGCTTGGCCGGCGTGCCGGGCTTTGCGGGCGTCCCCGGCTTGGCAGGCGCCGCGATCGGCGTCACCGTCACTTTCGGCAAAGCCGTGTTCAAGCGCTGGATCACCGTCGGCGTGACGTCGAGGTCGGTCGCGCCGAGCACGACGAGGCCGCGATCGAGGAGCAGGTTCGCGCTGCGCTCAACCATGATCTTCTCGAGGATCGGCCCCAGCGCCTGTTCGACTTGCGTGCGCGACTTGGCAAGGCCCGCCTGAATCGCGTTCTGGCGGTCTTGAACCTTCTTCTGGAAGGCGGCGCGACGCGCTTCGAGTTCCTTGACCTTTGCTTGTCGCGCTTCCGGCGTCATCATGGCCGCGGCGCTTTGAAGCGCTTGGACGTCGGCTTGAAGCTTGGTGTTCTCCGGTTTGAAGTCGGTTTCCATTTTCTTGGCGAGCGCTTCGACCTGGGCATACATATCCTTGCCCACGGCCGACTGACGCAGCACGGTGCCGCGATCGAGGAAGAGGATGATTGCCGGTGGCGCCTTCTTGACGGCACCGGGCGCTGCGGCCGGCACCGCCGGCTTGGGTGGAACGGGCTGAGCGGTTGAAACGATTGTTCCGAATGCGAAACTCGCCGCCGCGAACGCGGCAACGGCCCAAAGGGCCTTCGTCGTCTTCATGTGAATGTAACTCCTGAAGCGAGACTAAAACTTCGTGCCTGCGCTAAAGCGGAAGGACTCCGTTTGGTCGTAGTCTTCTTTGTTTAAAATCTGGGAGAAATCAAGGCGTACCGGTCCGAACGGCGAATTCCAATAGACGCTGAGACCCGCCGACGCACGCAGAGCCAGGTCATCCTTGATACAGGTGTCGGTCGTTGGGTCGGGGGTGGCCGGATTGCCACCTGCAAAGAAGCAGGGAGCCTTGTCCTGTACCAGACCCACCGTGCCGAAATCCGAGAAAACACTGGTCTTGATGCCAAGCTCGTCCGGCAAGAAGTTCGGGAACCGCAACTCCACCGTACCGATCGCGTAAGCTTCGCCGCCGACGGAGAACGGTGTTTGACCTGCGACCACAGCAGTTTCGCGCGGGCCGATGCCCGAGGTCTTGAAGCCGCGGAAGGAACCGCCGCCCTTGAAGAAGCGATCATTGATTTCCAACGGTCCGTCGCCATAGGACACGATGTATCCAGCGGCCGCCGACACGTTGAGCACAAGGTCGTCGAACCACAGGCGTTTGTACCAGTTCGAGTTCAACTCGGTCTTCACATATTCCTTGTCGCCGCCAAGACCGGAAACGTCTTGACTCAGCGTGAAGTCAAATCCGTTCTTGGGTTCGATCGGATCATCCTTCTCGTCGTAGGCATAGGTGTAACCGACCAGAGACAGCAGCGTGACGCCTTCCGACTGAAGCTGCGCTTTCTGCGACGGATTCAAGACCCCGGTGAATGTGATGTCGTCTTGGCGCAAGGTGTAGCGCATCCCAACGCGACCGTATTCCGACAGCGGGAAGCCGAGGCGCAAACCGACGCCGCGAATGTCCGCTTCGTAGAACGATTCCTCATAGACCGAGTGCGTGTTGTAGAGGTCGAAACCGGCGGACATATTCCGGTCGAGGAAGTACGGCTCGGTGAAGCGCAAGTCGACCTGCTGGCGGATGCTCGAGATCGAGACCTGAAGGCGCAGGAACTGGCCGCGGCCAAGCAGATTTTTCTCGGTCAAGCTGACCGCGCCGACGATGTTGTCGGCCGACGAGAAGCCGGCGCTGACGGAAAACTCGCCGGTCGATTGCTCTTCCACTTCGACATTCAGAACGGTGCGGTCGGCGGCCGAGCCGGGCTCTTCCGTGATTTCGACCTTCTTGAAGAAGCCGAGACCGCGAATGCGCGAGCGCGAACGATTCTCCAGAACGCGGTTGAAGGCGTCGCCCTCGACCAAGCGGATTTCACGGCGGATCACTTTGTCGAGCGTGCGCGTGTTGCCGACGATATTGATGCGCTCGATGTAGACGCGCGGGCCTTCTTCGATCTTGAACACGACGTCGACGGTGCGGTCGTCCTTGTTGCGGCGGACGCGCGGGCGGATGTCGACGAAAGCGTAACCCTTCGTGCCGGCGGCCAAGGTCAACGCGTCGACGCTCTTGTCGATCATTTCGGCGTTGTACTGCTCGCCCGGCTCGAAGCGGATGAGCTGCTGCAGGTCACCGAGCTGGATGTCCTTCAGCTTCGTGTCGATCTCGACTTTGCCGAAATTGTACTTCTCGCCCTCTTCGATCGTGAAGGTGATGTAGAAGCCGCTGCGGTCAGGCGCGAGTTCGGCAACGGCGGACACGACGCGGAAGTCGGCGTAGCCTTGGCTGAGGTAATAGCGGCGAAGCTGCTCGCGATCGAACGTCAGGCGGTCCGGATCGTAGTTGTCGTTCGACTGGAGGAAGTTCCACCAGACCGATTCGCCCGTCGCGATCTTGTCGCGCAGCGTGCCGTCGCTGAACGCCTTGTTGCCGATGAAGATGATTCGGCTGACGCCGGTGGTCGGGCCTTCGTTGATCTCGAAGACGAGGTCGACGCGATTCTGGGCGAGCTGCACGGTCTTGGGTTCGACCTGCGCGGCGAAACGGCCGGAGCGGCGATAAATTTCGATGATGCGCGAGACGTCCGACTGAACCTTCGCGCGCGTGAAGACCATGCGCGGCTTGAGCTGCACTTCGTCTTCGAGCGTTTTTTGCGAGACCTTCGAATTTCCCTCGAACGCGATTCGATTGATGATCGGGTTCTCGACCACCTTCACGGTGACGGTGCCGTTGGACTGCTGAATCTGCACGTCGGCGAAGAGGCCGGTGCCGTAGAGCGTCTTTAAGGATTGATCAACTTGTTGCTGAGAATATGCCTGGCCTTCGTGGATCACCATGTACGAGAGGACGGTCGATTCCTCGATGCGCTGGTTGCCCTCGACGTTGATGTGCTGAACGACGGGGCCTTCCGCCGGTTGGGCAACTGCCGACGTGACGGCGAATAGAAGGGCCACACAGAGCGCCAACGCCGTTCCCAGTACTCTCGTCATTCGATCACGCCCCGCGGCCGCCAAAACTGTTACTGCAAGCACGTAAGAGAGGTCATTCGTCGCTGGTCAGTCGTCTTGCGTTCAAACTCGGAAACACTCGGAACTTCGCTAGAACTTCAACAGGTCGTTGTACGTCGCAAAGAGCATCAGGCCGACCACCAGGATGAGGCCAAACCGAAACCCAAGCTCCTGCGCGCGCTCCCCCAGAGGACGCCCACGCACAGCTTCTATGCCATAGTACAGGAGATGTCCCCCGTCGAGCATGGGTATGGGAAAAAGATTAAGTAAACCGATGCTCACCGACAACACCGCCGCCAGGTTGATGAGCGCTGCGACCCCAAGAAACACGAGAACCTGGCCGGAAACCTTGGCGATTCCTATTGGGCCGGACAACTGCTGGTAATCTCCTGATCCCGTCAACAGCTGACCGATGAAATCGAGCGTCTTTACTACGATGAATCGTACACGGCCGGCCGCCCGATCGAGAGCTCCAAGCGGGCCAAATGTTACATGCACGAAAGATTTGGGCGCGCCGGTGACTCGCGCTGCGAATCCCGCCGCCTCCAAAACGGTTTGATCGGCGTCGGTTGTCTGATTCGATACCGCAAGGGGCGTGAGTTTGAACTCGAGCTTCTTCGGTTCTTTCTCGCGACTCACCGCGAGATCGATCGGATGGCCTTTGGCTCCCCTGACGGCGTTCGCAATGTCCGCGAACGATTCGACGGGTTTGCTGTCGACCAAAAAGATGATGTCGCCCTCCTTCAAGCCGGCGGCGGCGGCGGGCGAGTTCGGCGTGACGCTCGCGACTTCGCCCGGCGAGACGGGACCGATTCCAAGGCCCGTATCCATGGCCTTGTTGCCGAACGGATCTCTTTTTTCGATGGGACCGGGTGCGACGCGAACAACGACGTCTTCGCCGCCGCGCGACACCACAACGGTCAGCGTGCGACCGCGCGCGGTGCTGACCAGTTCGACGATGTCGTCGAACTCCTGAATGGGGTTGCCGTCGATGCTGACGATTTTGTCGCCGACTCGAAACCCTGCCTTCTCGGCCGGCGTGCCTTTGGCGATCCTCCCGATCTGCGGCGACACCGCGATGTCCCCGTAGACCAAGAACAGGCCCGTCAGGATCACGATCGCCAGAACAAAGTTCGCGACGGGACCTGCGACGGCGACGATCGACTTTTGCCACAGCGGCTTGTGATGGAAGGAGCCGGCGCGTTCGGCGGCCGACGCATGGTCGAGTTTCTCGTGATCGGGCGTGCTTGATACGCCTTCGTCGCCCCAGAACTTCACATAACCGCCGAGCGGCAGCCAGCCGACTTTCCAATAGGTGCCGTAGCGATCATTGAAACCGACGATCGCGCGGCCGAATCCGATGGAAAAGCTTTCAACGCGAACGCCGAAGAGTCTGGCCGCGAGAAAGTGGCCGAGTTCGTGGACGAACACGACGAGCGTGATCACGAACAGAAAGCCGAGGCCGCCAAGGCCGAACATTCCGGCCCATCCGGCAAACGTCACGGGATTTTCCATCACTTCCGTCCTGGGTTTCCGCTTGAGCTTTTTTTCTTGTTGTTTGAGGTGGTTCGCTAGTTCGGCAGCAGGCGTGCCGTGCATGTTCTGGCTTCGCTGTCGAGGGCGAGCGCTTCCTCGATACTTGCCGGCGCCCGGCCTCCCGACTCACAGGATTTCAGCGCAGTTTTGACAATGCGCGCGATGTCGCAAAAGCCAATCCTGCGGGCCAAAAAAGCCTCCACTGCGACTTCGTTGGCCGCATTGAGGATCGTAGGAGTGCTCCCCAGGGTCCGCAAGGCGTGCTGTGCCAAAGCGAGACAGGGGAATCTGACACGGTCCGGCGATTCGAAGCTCAGTTGACCAAGACTTGCCAAATCTAGACGCGGCGTGGGCGCGGCGATCCTGTCGGGAAAGCCAAGAGCGAAGGCGATCGGCGTGCGCATATCCGGGCTCGCAAGCTGGGCCAGCACCGATCCGTCCACGTAGGCCACCAGGCTGTGCACGATCGATTGCGGGTGAACGACAACACTGAGCCGTTCAGCAGGCGTGCCAAAGAGGTGGTGGGCCTCGATCAGCTCCAAACCCTTGTTCATCAGGGTCGCCGAATCGACTGAGATCTTCGCGCCCATCGACCAGTTGGGATGCTTGCAGGCCTGCGCCGGCGTCGCCGTCGCCATCTCGGCCAGCGACCACGTGCGAAACGGGCCGCCAGACGCGGTCAACGTGATCTGTTCGATGGCCGACGATTGGCGGGCGTCGAAGACCTGGAAGACGGCGTTGTGCTCGGAATCGACGGGCAACAACGTCGCGCCGTTCCGGCGCACTTCCTTCATGAAGAGGTCGCCCGCGCAAACTAGGCATTCCTTGTTGGCGAGGGCCACCGTCGCCCCGCGCGACACGGCGGCAAGCGTCGGGCGCAAGCCTGCCGCGCCGACAATGCTTGCCATCACCCAATCGGCGGACAATGACGCTGCCTCTTGGACTGCGGCTGCGCCCGCGCCGAGTTTGAGCGATGTGCCGCCGAGTTCCTGCTTCAGCTCGGCGTATGCCGAGGGGTCGGCGACGGCGACGAATTCGGGTTTCAGGCGGCGCGCTTGGGCCGCGAGGTCGCGAACGTTCGACTTCGCGGTGAGGGCGACGACGCGGTAGGTGTTGGGCGCGATGGCGTTGTGATGCTCGACGAGGTCGAGGGTGTTGACGCCGACCGAGCCGGTCGAACCCAATACGGTCACTCTTCGTTCGGCTCGTTTGCTCATGTCCAAGCCATCGGCGATTGCCCGGTCTGGGCCACGTAGGCCGCGACGCCCAGCGTCGCGAAGATCAAGCCGTCGAGACGGTCCAACGCGCCGCCGTGGCCGGGAATGAGGTCGGATGCGTCCTTCACGCCGAAAGTGCGCTTCAAGAGCGATTCCGCCAAGTCACCGCACTGGGTCAGAAACGACAACACGACACCTGCCCCGATGAACGGCCAGATCGCGATGACACCCGCAAATTTAGCCAACAATACGGTCGCGAGCGCGCCGGCGGCGAGCCCCGCGACGGCGCCGGCCCAGGTTTTGTTGGGCGAAATCAAGGGTGCGAGCCTGGGGCCGCCAAAGGCGGAGCCTGCGACATATGCGGCGCTGTCCGTCGCCCAGACGACCGAGAGCAGCCAGACGACCGTCAGGAACCCATGAGGCACCGTATGCCTCAGCCACACGAAGGCAAGGCAGGGCACCGCGATGTAGACCACGCCGAGGGCGACCCAGATGCCCCGCTCGTCACGCGCCTGCGCGGCGACGCTGCCTAGCAGGGCCACGATGAGGATGGCCGTGAAAGCCCAATCGGGATGTTCCATCGCCAGCAGTGCCTGCGAGGCCGCGAGTGCCACGGCATGTAACGCAAAGCGCCACTGGAAGGTTTCCCGGTGCACGATCTGCACCCATTCGCGCGCCATGGCCAGGCCCGCGGCGGTGGTCCATACGGCCAACACCCAGCCGCCGACATAGACCGCAAGCAGCGCTGCCGGGACGAGGATCGCGGCGGCGAAAACGCGAGGCCAAAGATTGGAGCGCGAAGGCTGACCGATCACGTACGCCCGCCCGCGGCGAGCGACAGGCCGCCTAAACGCCGGTCGCGACTTTGGAATTCATGGATGGCGGCAGCAAGATGCGCTTTGGTGAAGTCGGGCCAGAGCGTATCGATGAAGACGAACTCCGAATAAGCGGTCTGCCAGATCAAGAAGTTGCTCAAGCGGCGCTCGCCCGAGGTGCGGATGACGAGTTCGGGATCGGGAACGCCGGCGGTCGCGAGATACGATGTGAAGAGTTCGCGATCGACGGCGGAGGGCGCGAGCTTGCCGCTTGCGACGTCTTCGGCGATGTGGCGCGCGGCCTCGACGATTTCGTCCTGGCCGCCGTAGTTGAACGCGATGATGAGTTTCAGTTTCGGATTGCCGCGCGTGCGCGCTTGCGCATGTTCGATCAGCTCAATGATGTCGCCTTCGAGGTGCGTCTTGGCGCCGATGATGCGGACTTCAACGCCGCTCGCATGCAGTTCCTCAAGATCCTCGCGAATATACATCCGCAGGAGGCCCATGAGATCGTTGACTTCGGTGCGCGGGCGCTTCCAGTTTTCGGACGAGAACCCGTAGAGCGTCAAATACTCGATCCCGAGATCGGCCGCAGCGCGGACGGTGGCGCGCACCGCGGCGACGCCGGCGCGATGGCCCATCACGCGCGGCAAATGGCGCGCCTTCGCCCAGCGTCCGTTGCCGTCCATGATGATTGCAACATGGCGGGGCGGAGCGTGGTCTTGCGGGGTAGAGGCACTCGCCGGCATTCGATCACAATCTGCGAGGTGTGCTCACACCTGCATGATTTCCTTTTCCTTGGCCGCCAGCGCGTCGTCGACTTCCTTGATGTGCGCGTCCGTCGCCTTCTGCACCTTATCATGCTGCTTCTTGTGCTCGTCTTCGCTGATTTGGTGCTCTTTTTCGAGCGTTTTCAGGTGCTCCATGCCGTCGCGGCGGATGTTGCGCACCGCGACACGCGCCGCTTCGGCATATTTGGAGCCGATTTTCGACAACTCCTTGCGGCGATCCTCCGTGAGCGGAGGAATGGGGATGCGCAGCAACTGGCCGTCGACTTGCGGGTTCAACCCCAGCCCGGCGCTGCGAATCGCCTTGTCGACGGAAACGACCAGACCGCGATCCCACACCTGGACGGTCAGCATGCGCGGCTCGGGCGCATTCACCGTGCCGACCTGGTTGAGCGCCATCGAGCTGCCGTAGGCGTCGACGTGAACGGGCTCCAAGAGACTTACCGACGCACGGCCGGTGCGCAGGCCGGCGAACTCGTGTTTCAGCGTCGCCACCGCGCCCTTCATGCGCTTTGTCAGGTCGTCCATGTCAAAGGGTTTGCTTTGCGCCATCGCATCCTCCTGCGGGACGTTCGTCTCCCGCTTTTCTTCAGTTCGAGATCACTGTGCTGAGACCCTTGCCCTGCAGCACGCGAACAAAGTTCATCTTTTCGCGGATGTTGAACACGACGATCGGGATGCCGCTTTCGCGCGCGAGCGACACGGCGGAAGCGTCCATAACTTTGAGATCGCGCGAGAGAACATCCATGTAGCCCAGGCGATCGTAGCGTTCGGCCTTGGGATCCTTTTTCGGGTCGGCCGAATAGACGCCGTCGACTTGCGTGCCCTTCATCAACGCGTCGACGCCCATTTCGGCTGCACGCAGTGCCGCGGCCGTATCCGTCGTGAAGAAAGGATTGCCGGTGCCGGCGGCGAAGATCACCACCCTGCCCTTTTCCATGTGCCGGATGGCGCGGCGACGGATGTAGGGCTCGCACACGGTCGTCATCGGAATGGCGGAGAGAACGCGCGTGGTGACGCCGGCGCGTTCGAGCGCGTTCTGCATCGCGAGCGCGTTCATGACGGTCGCCAGCATCCCCATGTAGTCGGCGCTGGCGCGTTCCATGCCGGAGGCAGCGGCCTGAAGCCCGCGGAAGATGTTGCCGCCACCGATGACGCAGCACACTTCGGTGCCGATCTCGATGGCGGCCTTGATCTCGCCCGCCAAGCGATCGACCGTCGCCAGATCGATGCCGTAGGCGCCTGAGCCCATCAACGCCTCGCCGGAAATCTTCAAGAGAACCCGGCGGTAGATCGGCGTCGACGACATGTGGCCCTATCCTTTCGAAACCTCAGTTCTTGGCTGCGGCGGCGACTTCGGCGGCGAAGTCAGTTTCCTCTTTCTGGATACCTTCGCCAAGGGCGTAGCGCACAAACCCTTCGATTGCGACGGGCGCGCCGACGTCCTTTTCGGCCGCCTTGACGACGGCTTCGACAGTCTTCTCAGGGTCCATGATGAAAGCCTGCTGGAGCAGGACGACTTCCTCATCGAATTTGCGCAGGCGGCCTTCGACCATCTTGGCGATGATGTTCTCGGGCTTGCCGGAGGCGCGCGCCTGGTCGGCGAAGATCGCCTTCTCGCGCTCAATGAGCGCCGAATCGATTTGCTCGGGCCGGAGAGCCAGAGGCGGATGCGGCGCGCCTGCGACGTGCATCGCGAGCTGGCGGCCCAAGGCCGACAGTTTTTCCGCGTTGCCCGACGATTTCAGCGCGACGAGCACACCGATCCTGCCGAGATTCGGCGCAGCTTGGTTGTGCACGTACGTCGCGACGACGCCGGGCGACACGGTAAGAGCGGCCGTCCGGCGCAACTCCATCTTCTCGCCGATCGTGCCCGACAGCGCCGCCACGTGTCCTTCGACCGTGTGGCTCGTGCCCGGGAAAGGCGTTTTGGCAAGCTTCGCAACGTCGCCGCCCGCATTGAGCGCGAGTTCGGCGATCTTTGCGACCATGGCCTGGAACTGCTCGTTGCGCGCGACGAAATCGGTTTGCGAATTGACTTCGACGACGGCGCCCATGCCGCCATGCGGGGCCACGCCGACGAGCCCTTCGGCTGCAACGTTGCCGGCCTTCTTCGCTGCCTTCGACAGGCCCTTCTTGCGCAGCCAATCGACGGCGGCTTCCATGTCGCCCTTCGTATCGCCGAGCGCCTGCTTGCAATCCATCATGCCCGCGCCCGTTTTGTCGCGCAGATCTTTGACCATCGTGGCTGTCACGTCAGCCATGGGGAACTCCTAATCGTTTCTCGTGTTGATCGCGCGAGGACTTGGGAGCCCCAGCGCGATTCTTCAATGTGTGGTCGGCTGTTCGGCCGGAAGCTCCTGAAGCGGGACTTCGGCGGCGGCGCCGATATCGGCGCCCGCCGTGCCTTGCGCTTCCGAAAGCCCGTCGATCACCGAACGGGCGACGAGATCGCAATAGAGCGCGATCGCGCGCGAGGCGTCGTCGTTGCCCGGGATCGGGAACGAGATGCCGTCCGGATTCGAGTTCGAGTCGACGACGGCGACGACCGGGATGCCGAGCTTCTTGGCCTCGAGGATGGCGATCGCTTCTTTGTTCGTGTCGATCACGAACAGGAGATCGGGCACGCCGCCCATTTCCTTGATGCCGCCGAGCGCGCGTTCGAGCTTTTCACGCTCGCGCGCCAAGTTCAGGCCTTCCTTTTTGGTCAGGCCCTGGGCGCCGGCGGCAAGCGTTTCGTCGATCTGGCGCAGGCGCTTGATCGAGTTCGAAATCGTCTGCCAGTTGGTCAGCGTACCGCCGAGCCAACGGTGGTTGACGTAGTACTGGGCGCAGCGCTTCGCGGCGTCGGCGATCGGGTCCGATGCCTGGCGCTTCGTGCCGACGAAGAGCACGCGG
>JBGOVA010000253.1:0-5319 GCA_041477875.1 Micropepsaceae bacterium
CCAGCCCCAATTCGTGCGCCGTCTTCGCGTCGTAGACTTCGGCGAGCATCGTCATCTTCAACGCGCGATCGAGCCCCATCGCGCGCGGAAACAGCCACGCCCCGCCTTCGTCGGGCAGCAGGCCGAACTTGCCCGACGTATCGCCCAGCCGCGCCGTATCCGCCGCGATGCGGAAATCGCACGCCAGCGCCAAGGTCAAACCGCCCGCCACCGCCGGCCCGTTGATCATCGCGATCACCGGCTTGTCCAAGCGATGCAGCGTCTGGATCACGCGATGCATTCCGTCGCGCATCTCGCGCGCGTGGCCAAGCTGCGCCTTCATCAACCCGTCGTGCGCGTCGTCGGCGCCGGAGACATCGCCGCCCGCGCAGAACCCGCGTCCTTCGCCCGTCAAAATCAGCACGCGAAACGCATCGTCGCGCAGATAGTCCTCGAGCGCCTGCACAAGCTCCTCGCACATGCGCGTCGTGTAGGCGTTCATCTGCTTGGAGCGCACCAGGGTGATCCGGGCGATCCCGGCCTCGACGCGGCTGAATCGGATGTCGTGCAATTCGCTCATGGCGTGCCTCTTTGGTCTCAAGCCCTCTTCGCGCTAGTCTAGACCAAAGCCACTGGGAGAACGCCCATGAATACGACTCAAAGTACGACGTACGAAGATATCCTCTACGACGTGAAGGACCGCATCGCCCTCATCACCCTGAACCGCCCGGAGAAGCTCAACGCCTGGACCGCCGCGATGCAGTCGAGCATCAAGCGCGCGATCATGGCGGCGGCAAAGGACGACAACGTCCGCGTCATCGTCGTCACCGGCGCCGGCCGCGGTTTCTGCGCCGGCGCCGACATGGGCAACCTTCAGCAGATACGTCCCGGCAAATGGGACGAACGGGAACTCGCGCGCGCCGACCGCGAAATTACCGTGGTAACCAATGCCGATCTCGGCCCCGACGTCAGCGGCCACTACGGCGGGCGCTTCGGCTATCTGATGTCGGTGAGAAAGCCGATTATCGCGGCCATCAACGGCCCCTGCGCCGGCATCGGCCTCGTCTTCACGCTCTACTGCGATCTGCGCTTCGCCGGCTCCGACGCAAAATTCACCACCGCCTTTGCGCAGCGCGGCTTGATCGCCGAGCACGGCATCTCCTGGCTCTTGCCGCGCATCACCGGGACCTCGCACGCGCTCGATCTTTTGTTCTCCGCGCGCAAATTCGGCGCGCAGGAGGCGGAGCGCATCAATCTCGTCAATCGCACCTTCCCGCAAGAGACGTTTCTGCCCGCCGTAATGGATTACGCGCGCCTCCTCGCCGACACGGTTTCGCCGCGCGCCATGGCCGTGATGAAAGCGCAAGTGTGGAAAGCGCTCTATCAGGATCTGAACGACGCGGTCGCGATCGGCGACGCCGAAATGCAAAAGAGCTTCGCCACCGAAGACTTCAAGGAAGGTGTCGCCCACTTCGTCGAAAAACGCGCCGCCAGATTCACGGGCCGCTGATTTCGCACATCGCAAAAATTATCGTCATGGCCGGCCCCCGAGCCGGCCACCCAGCGCGCGCACGTCCGTGCGCGAGAGACTCTCTGAATCGCAAGCAAGTTGGCCGGGTGGCGAGAGAGTCTCTTGCCTGCGCCGCCGCGCGGCCACTGGGTGGCCGGCTCGGGGGCCGGCCATGACGAGTTTTTAGGTGTGCTGAATATTGTCGCCATCATCTCGTCTTCAATTCGCCACATTGAGGCGGCGCCATGCTTGCCGTGCGAAAAGGGGAGTGCTTCGCAATGACCTGGCTCTTGTTCCTGATCTACCTGGCCTATGAGGGCTATCAGAAATACGCCGCCGTCCCTCCGACCAGCGTCGATCAGCCCTACGTCATGAACTCGCTCACCGTGCTCGCGATCACCGCGGTCGCGCCCTTCTTCATCTCCTATCTCCTCACCCGCGCGACCCAGCTCACGGGCCGCACGCCCGCGATCCTGATCGGGTTCATTTCCGCGGTGTCGCTGTCGGTCGTCGGCTATTGGGTTGTCTGGAGATATTTCGGCGGCTTCGGCGATGTGCGCATTCCCGTTGAACAGGCGCTCAGGCTCGGCCTGGTTCCAGGCCTCGCCATGGGTGTAATCCTCGCCGTGGACAGCATTTTCCGCCGCAGCGCTTGAAACTCATCCGCCTGTGCCTGCCCGCCTACGCCAAGGCTCCGGCGCGCCAGGGAGACAACACTCGGCCCGCCGTAGCTTTAGCGGAGGGGGCCGTCACGACGTGTCGCATCTGCCCGGGCGTAAACTGCCCATTCATCTGGTGTACAGTTGAGGGCGCCTCGAATGAGGGCGCACCTCGATGGATGGGAGAGGAAAATGTCGGAGCAAACGGAGCAACGGGGCTCTCGCTGGCGGCACTTCTTGTTGATGCTGCCGTTCTTTTTGATCGGCGTCGCGATCCCGGTCTACTTCTACGGCTTCTCCGGCGATGGTCCGCCGCAAGTGACCACGATGTCGGAGCCTTCCTATTCGCCCGCACCGCCCTCGGCCACGCCCGACGGCTACACCGCGCCCGGCGATCGTTCATACGAGCAACGGCCGCAGAGGTTCGGCGTCGTGACGTTCGTGCGCGACATGTTCGAGCGCACGGTCGACAGCTACGTCTCGCCGAACTTGTCGCCGTTGACGATCAAGCTCGGCACGCTTGCTGTGCTCTTTGTCGCCGGCTTCATCGTCCTGCGACTTGTCCTGGCACTGGTCAGCGGCGCGCTCGGCAGCTTCTTCACGTTCCTGGTTCACAAGGCGGCCGCCCCGATGTTCATGGGCTTCCTCGCCGTCGGCTCGACCTGGGGCATTCATCAGACGATCGCGGACCAGTTCGGCATGGCTTGGGCGGCGGCGACCGTCTCGATCACGGCCGCGATCGCGGCGCTCTTCGCCTTGGCGGGCGTGCGCGTTAGGGGCTGAAACCGTGCGGGAAACGGCCCGCCGATAACGGCAGGTCGTCGCAGCCGTTCCCGTTGCGTGGCCTAGGGGGCGCCGCTATACCAGCGAGCCCAAATCAGCCGCCGCCTCGCGCGGCGGTTTCCATGACGATGCGTCCGCTTTCTGGGGTGGCGGACCGCTGCGCCCCCGAATCCCGAATGCGAATTCAGGTCCACCAATGAACATCCACGAATACCAAGCCAAGTCCGTCTTGAAGGAATTTGGCGTGCCCGTCCCGCGCGGAATTCCGGCCTTCACGGTCGATGAGGCGGTGAAAGCCGCGAACGACCTCGGCGGTCCGGTCTGGGTCGTCAAAGCGCAAATCCACGCCGGCGGCCGCGGCAAGGGCGGCGGCGTGAAGGTCGTAAGGTCGGTCGACGCCGTCAAATCCGAGGCGGCCCGTATGCTCGGCATGACCCTCGTCACGCACCAGACCGGCCCGCACGGCCGCGTCGTGCGCCGCCTCTATGTGGAAGAGGGTTCGCCGATCGCACGCGAACTCTACCTCTCGATCTTGGTCGACCGCGAAACCTCGCGCATCGCCTTCATCGCCTCGACCGAAGGCGGCATGGATATCGAGAAGGTCGCCCACGACACGCCCGAGAAAATCCTCACGATCTTCGTCGACCCGGCAACCGGCATCCAACCGTTCCACGGCCGCCGGATCGCGAAGTCGCTGAAGGTCGCGGGCGACACGGCAAAGCAGCTCGGCGCTCTCATCGACAAGCTCTATCGCGCCTTCGTGGCCAAGGACATGAGCCTGCTCGAGATCAACCCGCTCGTGATCACCGACAAGGGCGACGTCGTCTGCCTCGACGCAAAGATCAACTTCGACGACAACGCGCTCTATCGCCACAAGGACATCGAAGCGCTCGAAGACCCGAACGAACAGGATCCGGCCGAACTCGAAGCCAAGAAATACGATCTGAACTTCATCAAGCTCGACGGTTCGATCGGCTGCCTCGTCAACGGCGCGGGCCTCGCCATGGCGACGATGGACATCATCAAGCTCTACGGCTCGTCGCCGGCAAACTTCCTCGACGTCGGCGGCGGCGCCTCGAAGGAAAAGGTGACGGCCGCCTTCAAGATCATCCTGTCCGACCCCAACGTCAAAGGCATTCTGGTCAACATCTTCGGCGGCATCATGCGCTGCGACATCATCGCGGAAGGCATCATCGCCGCCGCGAAGGAAACGCACCTCTCGATCCCCTTGGTCGCGCGCCTCTCCGGCACCAACGCCGATCTCGGAAAGAAAATCCTCGCCGAATCCGGTTTGAAACTCATTCCCGCCGACGACCTGGCGGACGCCGCAGAAAAAATCGTGAAGGCCATCAAAGCCGCGTAGCTGAAAGGTTCAGTCTTGGCTCACCCCATCACCAAATTCGTCATGGCCGGGCTTGACCCGGCCACCCAGCGCGCGCGAAACGCGCAGCAAGATCGAAACACCAAGAGCACCAAGACGCTCGGGCTGACTCTTGGTGGTCTTGGTGTTTCAAGCTTCTTCTTTTCTGACCGCGCCGCCGCGCGGTACTGGGTGGCCGGGTCAAACCCGGCCATGACGAGGCGGGGAAGGCGTATCGCTATCGCCGCACTCGCCTTCGCTTGCGCCGCCACCGCGGCCGGCGCCGCGCCGTTCGACGTCTATCGCGGCGCCTGTCTCGACACCGGCAACGACCTCGCCAAAGTCCGCGCGCTGGCAAAGGCGCAAAACTGGGCCGCGCTGACGGAGGCCGAACGCGAGCAGCTGTCGCCCGGCAACGGGCGCGGCGTCGAAGGCTGGGCCATCGTCAAGGACGGTGCCCGCCACCTCGTCTCGATCTCCGGTTCGACGATCGAAGGCGGCATGACCGGCGACAGCTCCGGCTCGAACGTCGTTTCATGCGGCGTGCTCACGCCCAAGGCAGACGAGAAGGCGGTCGCCAAAACCTACAGCGCCTATCTGAAGCGCCAGCCCAGCGAAGATCACGTCGAGGGTCTCACGACCTACACCTGGGCGATCCGCGACGCGTCGAACGTCACCTATCATTACCTGGTCAGCGGCACGAACCTGCCCGGCCTGTCGCTGTCCGTCAGCTCCATCCGAAAATAGGACTTCGCATCCCTCATGGCCGTCCTCGTCGACAAGAACACCAAGGTGATCTGCCAGGGCTTCACCGGCAACCAAGGCACCTTCCATTCCGAACAGGCCATCGCCTATGGCACCAAGATGGTCGGCGGCACCTCGCCCGGCAAAGGCGGCACGACGCATTTGAACCTGCCCGTGTTCGACACCGTCGCCGAAGCGGTTGAAAAAACCGGCGCGACGGCAAGCGCCATCTACGTGCCGCCGCCCTTCGCCGCCGACGCCATCCTCGAGGCGATCGATGCCGG
>JBGOVA010000056.1:0-20848 GCA_041477875.1 Micropepsaceae bacterium
AGCGTGCCGATCAGGAAAATGCCGACCGCCAGCTTCCGGCTGCGCAACCATTGGCTGACGAGGCCGTTCGCAACGCTGCCCGACGTGATGCCGCAGTAGAACCAGAACACCGACGATCCCGCGACGACTTTGTCGGTGATGCCGAGCGCGGGCGCGATCTCGGGCGAAAACGTCACGATGATGGCCAGCGAATACCAGATGGGCAGGCCGACCAGGATGCAGTTCAGATAACGGCTGAAGCGATCCCACGACGTGAACAGCATGAAGAAGTTGCCGCGCGCCACATGCTCCTTATCGGCGAGCGCTTTGAAAATGCCCGACTCCGCGACCGACAGCCGAAGCACCAAGAGCCCAAGCCCCATCACGCCGCCGACGATATAGGCCGAGCGCCAAGAAAAGTACTGATAGACCAGCGCCGCGATTACCGCACCCGCAACCCCGGTCGCGACCACGATCGTCGTTCCATAACCGCGCGTCGCGCGCGGCAGCAGTTCGGACACGAGCGTGATGCCGCCACCGATCTCGCCGGCAAGTCCCAACCCCGTGATGAAGCGCAGAACGGCGTACTGATCGACCGGGCTCAGCGATGCATCGACGGCCGGACCGAACTGACCCACGAAACCGTTCAGAATGTTGCCGATGGAGTAGAGAAGGATCGATCCGAACAGAAGTTCGATCCGGCCGATCTTGTCGCCGACGACGCCCCACAACACGCCCCCGATCAAGAACCCCAGCATCTGAACCGAGAGCAGGAACGCCCCTTGCGTGACCAGCGCATCGCCCAAAACGCCCAGGTCGGTGAGGCTCGGCACCCGCAGAATCGAAAACAGGATCAGATCGTACACATCGACGAAATAGCCGAGTGCGGCCACGAGTATGGCCAAGCGCGTGTTATTCGACATCGCGGGCGTTCCCTGACGCGAGGCGGATTTGTTCTGAGCTGCGCCGGCCCCGATCCCCTCAAACCGAGCAGCGCCTTGAGTGCCCAGATTGCGTTGGCTTTACGGCCGCTTCAAGGGCGCCCAGCCCGAGGGCGTGCGCGCCTCCAGCGGCCCGAACCGTACCTTGTAGTTCATCTTGCGGCAGCCATCGATCCAATAGCCCAGATAGACGTAGGGCAAACCGCGCGACCGCGCTTGCTCGATATGGTCGAGCACCATGAACGTGCCGAGGCTGCGTGCGCCTTCCTCCGGGCCGAAGAAGCTGTAGACCATCGACAAGCCGTCGGAGAGCAGGTCCGTCAGAGCAACCGCGACCAAGTCGCCGACCTTCGGCCCGGAACGATGGCGATACTCGACGACGTGCGTTTCGACCGCGGAATCCTCGACCATCGCCACATAGTCGAACATGGTCATGTCCGACATGCCGCCGCCTTGATGTCGAACGTCGAGATAGCGCCGCAGCAAGGCGAATTGTTCCTCCGTCGCCCACGGGTCCACGACTTCACCCACAAGGTCCGCACTGCGTTCGCTCACCCGCTGAAACGACCGCGACAGCTCGAATGCATCGACCACGACGCGTACGGAAACGCAGGCTTGGCACGCCTCGCACGACGGCTTGTAGGCGATGTTTTGGCTGCGGCGGAACCCGGCATGGGTCAATGCGTCGTTGAGTGTGCGCGCCACCTCGCCTGAGAGGCGAGTAAACACCTTCCGCTCCATCCGCCCGGGGAGATAGGGGCAGGGGGCGGGGGAGGTCAGATAAAACTGCGGGAACCGGGTCCCCAACTGCTCGGTCAAAGTGCGCAACTCCGCGAAAAACAGCCTGCCCAGTGCCGCGAAGCAGGCTCACCGCGAAGACTTTCACATAGACCGGCCGCCATGAAAACAGCGAACCGGCGGGAAATTTTCACCCGTTCAGGTTGAGCTAGTTGGCCGGCGGCAGAACCGGGGCTTCGCGCAGCAGCACGATGCTGATCCTGCGGTTGGCCGAGGCGTAGGGATTGTCGGGATAGAGCGGGTCGGACCCCGCCTTGCCGGAAACCCCGGCGATCCGGTCTTCGCTGACCCCTGCTTGCTCCAGTACCTTGAGGCTCGAATTCGCGCGCGCCGAGGAAAGGTCCCAGTTCGAATATCCCCCAGGCCCCGAAATCGCCGACCCGTCAGTGTGCCCGGCAATCGCAATCCGGTTGGGCAACCCGCTGATGATCTTGGCGACTTCCCGAAGCAGGAGCTGAACGCGGGGGGTCGGCTCCGCTTTGCCCGCTTCGAACATCGAACGCCCGTCCTGGTCGACAAGCTGAATGCGCATGCCCTCCGGCGTGTCGTCGATGAGCACGTGCTTCGACAACTCGGCCAAATCGGGCTGGTCCTGCATCGCTTGGCGGAGACGCGCGGCGGCCTGCTCGACGGCTTGGTTTTGATGGAGCTCGCGTTCCGATGCGGCCGTATCCGCGCTCTTGGCGGATTTGTTGTCGCTCTGCGCTTCCTCGGAAGGCGAGGGCGGCCGCACCTGCGTCTGCACGGTGAGGGCGCCTTCGCCCTTTTGCCCGTCGTTCGAAGCCGATGTACCGCCAAGGAGCGCGCCGGTGCCGGACTCCGACCGGCTGACGGATTCGGGTGCGAAGTAGTCGGCGATGCCGCGCTTCTGCTCGGGGGTCGTGGTGTTGATCAGCCACATCAAAAGGAAGAACGCCATCATCGCCGTCACGAAGTCGGCATAGGCGACTTTCCACGCGCCGCCGTGATGGCCGCCGTGCCCGCCCCTCTTTATCTTTTTGATGATGACGGTGTTGTCGTTCTTCATGGCCCCAAGACACCCCTGCACCCGAGGCGGCGCCGGCTCTTTTGTGGCCTTGCCTTCGGCGGGCCTTAAGCCTTACGTCGCTCCAAGCGCCACTATCGCCGACCAGCCGTTAACGCTGCGTTCAACACCGGAAAGGACGTGGATGAGCTTCAATTCCCGCGCTTTTCGAGATGCTCTGGGTCAATTCGCGACAGGGGTTGCAGTCGTGACTGCGCGCACGCCGACCGGCGAGACGGTGGGCCTGACCATCAATTCCTTCGCCTCCGTTTCGCTCGATCCCCCGCTGGTGCTCTGGAGTCTCGATCGAACCTCGGACCGCTTTGCTGCCTTCATGCAGGTCGACCATTTCGGCGTGAACGTCCTCAGCGACGAATGCCTGACGCTGTCGCAGCGCCTGTCGCGCAAAGGCGAGCGCAGCCTCCACGACGAGCCGCTGCGCCCCGGCGCCCACGACCTGCCGCTGTTGGAGCGCGCGCTCGCCCATTTCGAATGCCGTGTCGAGGCGCGCCACGAGGCCGGCGATCACGTCATCTTCGTCGGCCGCGTCCTGAGCTTTGCTCACAACGAACGCCGCCGCCCGCTGCTCTACTACCGCGGCCGCTACCGCGCGCTCTCCGAACCCGAAGCCTGAAGGACGAGCCATGACAAAACTGGCTTTTATCGGCCTCGGCCGCATGGGCTTCCCGATGGCCGGCCACCTGACGCGCGCGGGCCACGGAGTCACCGTCTTCAACCGCAATCGCCCACGCGCCGACGAGTGGCGCGCCGCGTATTCGGGCCGCGTCGCGGTGACGATCGCGGAGGCCGCGAAAGACGCCGAAATCGTCTTCTCCTGCGTCGGCGACGATCCCGATATTCGTGCGGTCGCGCTGGCAGCGTTCCCCGCAATGCACCGTGGTGCGATCTTCGTCGATCACACGACGGGTTCGGCAACCCTTGCCGAAGAACTCGCGCGCGAGGCCGAAAAGACCGGCCTTGCGTTCATCGACGCACCGGTCTCGGGCGGCGAGGCGGGCGCGCAGAAGGGTCAGCTCACGGTGATGTGCGGCGGCGACGCTCAGGCTTACGCAAAGGCCGAGCCCGCAATCCGCGCCTTTGCGAAGATGACGCGCCTCATGGGCCCCGCAGGCAGCGGTCAGAAAACGAAGATGGTCAACCAGATCTGCATCGCGGGCTTGGTACAAGCGCTCTCCGAAGGCATCCATTTCGCAAAGAGCGCGGGCCTCGACCCGCTCGCCGTCGTTGATGTGATCTCGAAGGGTGCCGCGCAAAGCTGGCAGATGGAAAACCGCGCGGCCACGATGAACGACGGCAAGTTCGATTTCGGCTTCGCGGTCGAATGGATGCGCAAGGACTTGCGCATCGCCCTCGCCGAAGCGCGCACCAACGGCGCGCAACTGCCTGTGACCGCGCTCGTCGATCAGTTCTACGCCGATGTCGAACGCATGGGCGGCAAACGCTGGGACACGTCGAGCCTGATTGCGCGTCTAACGAAGCGCTGAGATCAACTTCGCCGCACGCGGCGCGAAGTAGGTCAAGATGCCGTCCGCGCCCGCGCGCTTGAACGCGACGAGGCTTTCGAGGATCGCGCGATCCGTGTCGATCCAGCCGCGCTCGCCCGCCGCCATGATCATCGAATACTCGCCGGAGACCTGATAGGCGAAGGTCGGCATGCCGAACGCGTCCTTCACCCGCCGCACGATATCGAGATAGGGCATGCCCGGCTTCACCATCACCATGTCCGCGCCTTCTGCGATGTCGAGCGCCACTTCGCGCAAAGCTTCGTCGCCGTTGGCCGGGTCCATCTGATAGGTGCGCTTGTCGCCTTTGAGCGCTTTCGCGGAACCCACCGCCTCGCGGAACGGCCCGTAGAACGCCGACGCATACTTCGCGGCATAGGCCATGATCAGCGTGTCCTTGAAACCTTCGCGCTCGAGCGCGGTGCGGATTGCACCGACGCGCCCGTCCATCATGTCCGACGGCGCGATAATGTCGCATCCGCCGCGCACTTGGGAAAGCGCCTGCGCCACCAGCATCTCGACGGTCTCGTCGTTTAAGATGACACCGTCCTTCACGAGCCCGTCATGACCGTGGCTCGTGTAGGGATCGAGCGCCACGTCGCACAACACGCCGATCTCGACTTTTGACTTACGCACCGCGCGCGCCGCCTGGCACACAAGATTGTCGGGGTTCAGCGCCTCGCGTCCGTCCTCGGTTTTTCGCGTAGGGTCGGTATAGGGAAAGAGCGCGACCACCGGAATGCCGAGCCGATGCGCTTCCTCGGCGGCCGCCGGCACGAGATCGACTGAAATCCGTTCGATCCCCGGCATCGCCGCAACCGGCTCGCGCTTGTTCGTTCCGTCGACGAGGAATATCGGCCAAATCAGATCGGCGGGCGTCAGCACGCTCTCCGCCACCAACCGCCGCGACCACTCGGTCCGGCGCAGCCGGCGCAGGCGCGTATGCGGAAACCCCTTGGATGCAAAGGCCATGGCAATGCCGCTTCGTTGACAGCGAGATAGCCCCTTCGTATCACCCAGCCAAGGTTAAGGGAAAGGCGCCATGCCCTTCGAGCTTTCGGAAGAACAACGGCTTGTGCAGAAAACGGCGCGCGACTTCGCCGCGGGCCACCTCGCGCCCTTCGCCGCGCAGTGGGACGAGGAGGAAATATTCCCGATCCCCACGATGCGCGCGGCGGCGGAACTGGGCTTCGCCGGCATCTATGTGAAGGGCGATGTCGGCGGTTCCGAATTGACGCGCCTCGACGCGGCATTGATCTTCGAAGAACTGTCGGCCGGGTGCACGGCAACGGCAGCCTACATCTCCATCCACAACATGGCGTCGTGGATGATCGACCGCTTCGGCACCGACGACTTGCGAAAAAATTGGCTGCCGAAGCTGACCACCATGGAACACATCGCGAGCTACTGCCTCACGGAGCCGGGATCGGGTTCTGACGCCGCCGCTCTGAAGACGAGGGCCGTTCGCGACCGCGACCACTACGTGTTGAACGGCGCCAAAGCCTTCATCTCGGGCGCCGGCGTCTCCGATGTCTATGTCTGCATGGTGCGCACGGGCGGGGAAGGGCCCAAAGGCATCTCCTGCCTCATCGTCGAAAAGGGAACGAAGGGCCTCTCCTTCGGTAAGAACGAACGCAAGATGGGCTGGCGCAGTCAACCGACGGCCCAAGTGATCTTCGAAGATTGCCGCGTGCCCGTTGCCAACCTCGTCGGCGCGGAGGGCGACGGTTTCCGCATCGCGATGATGGGCCTTGACGGCGGGCGCATCAACATCGGCGCCTGCTCGCTCGGCACCGCGCGCGCGGCACTCGAGCAAGCCCTGCGCTATGTCGGCGAGCGCAAGCAATTCGGCAAGCAGCTCTCCGAATTCCAGGCGCTGCAATTCAAGCTGGCCGACATGGCGACCGATCTCGAAGCCTCGCGGCTGATGATCTGGAACGCCGCCGCCGCCCTCGACCGGCGCGACCCGCGCGCGACCATGCTCTGTGCCATGGCCAAGCGCTTCGCCAGCGACAACGCCTCGAAGATTGCCGACGACGCGCTCCAACTCCACGGCGGCTACGGTTACCTGAAGGACTTCCCGCTCGAACGCCACGTCCGCGACCTGCGCGTCCATCAAATCCTCGAGGGCACCAACGAAATCATGCGCGTGATCATCGCGCGCGAGATGATGCGGCAATAGACGATGATCTCCTCACGCGTCGCGCTGTGGGCGCTCGCCTATGGTCTTCTCATCTGGTTCGAAGCAACGCTGATCATTCGCTGGGCGGGCGACTTGATCTTCATTCCGGAAAGTACCGTTTGGACGGTGGGCGGGCTCATCGTGACGGCCGGCGTCGTGTTCGCCGTCGGCTGGTTCTTCTTCACGACCTTTCAAACCCCGCCGGCCGCGCGGGCTGCCGCCGCGATTCTGATCTGCGCCATCGGGCTCGTCGCCGATGCATTCGTGTTCGGCTGGATCAACGATGTGTTCCCGCAAATGACGCTGGGCCAGCAGCGCCTGTTTGCATGCTGGGTGGCGTGGGCCTACGGGCTCGGACTGATCAGCGGCTTGTGGCCGAAGAACCTGGCCCGCGTTCCCGCGACCTGAGGACTGAACGATGGAAGACGTCCTGTTCGAGAAACGCGGCCGCGCCGGCCTCATCACTTTGAACCGGCCGAAGGCATTGAACGCGCTGACACTCGATATGGTGCACGCGATGCGCGCCAAACTCGACGAATGGTGCACCGACGCGGCGTTCGAACTCGTCGTCATTCGCGGCGCCGGCGAGCGTGCCTTCTGCGCCGGCGGCGATATCCGCGCGCTGCACGACTCCGGCAAAGCCGGCACGCCCTACGCCATCGATTTCTACGCGCACGAGTACCGCTTGAACCGCCTGATCAAGCGCTACCCGAAGCCTTACATCGCCCTCATCAACGGCATCGTCATGGGCGGCGGCGTCGGTGTTTCCGTGCACGGCCAATACCGCGTCGCAGGCGAGGGCTGCGTCTTCGCCATGCCCGAAACCGGCATCGGACTCTTTCCCGACGTCGGCGGCACATACTTCCTGCCGCGCTGCCCCGGCGAAGTCGGCATGTATCTGGGCCTGACCGGCGCGCGCCTTGACGTGATGGATGCGAAGCATGCCGGCATCGCAACCCACATCGTTCCCGCGGCTCAGCACGAGGCATTGATCGCGGCCCTCGGCGAGGGGGCCAATCCGCTTGAGCGCACGCTGTCGCGGTTTGCGGTTGCGCCGGACAACAAATCCAAGATCGCCGGATTGCAGGCGCCGATCGATCGGCACTTTGCCCGCGGTTCGGTCGAGGCGATCGTCGCGTCGCTTGAAGCCGACTCGTCGCTCTTCGCGGCCGAAACCCTGAAAGCGCTGCGCACCAAATCGCCGACCAGCTTGAAAGTGACATACCGCCAGATTCGAGAGGGAAGGGCGCTCGGCTTTGAAGAGTGCATGCGGCTGGAGTTCCGCCTGACGAACCGTTTCATGCGGGGTCACGACTTCTACGAAGGCGTCCGTGCCGTCATCTTGGAAAAGGACAACGCGTCGAAATGGAACCCGCCCACGCTCGAGGGTGTGAAAACCGCCGACGTCGACGCCTACTTCGCCCCGTTGCCGGGCGGCGACCTCACGCTGGACTGAGCCCGCGCCGGCCGCAAACGCCACGCGAATTCGGGGTATATAGTCGACTTGAGAGCAAATAGGAGAACGCCATGCGCATCGGATTCATCGGCTTGGGAAACATGGGTGGCCCGATGGCCGCGAACCTCGTGAAGGCGGGCCATCGCGTCGTCGTGTTCGACATGATGAAAGCTGCAGTCGAGAAATCCGTTGCCGCGGGTGCCGAGGCGGCGGCGTCGGCGAACGCCGCGGCGGCGGATGCCGAAGTTGTCGTGACGATGTTGCCGGCAGGCCAGCACGTGCGCCAAGTCTATCTTGGCGACCAAGGCCTCCTCAAAGCGGTGAAGCCCGGAACGCTCTGCATCGATTCCTCGACCATCGACGTCACGACGGCGCGCGACGTTCACGCGGCCGCCAAAGCGGCGCGCCTCGATTTTCTCGACGCGCCCGTCTCGGGCGGTGTCGGCGGTGCGACCGGCGGCACGCTGACCTTCATGGTGGGTGGCGAGGAAACTGCCTTCGGCCGCGCCAAGCCGATCTTGGAGAAGATGGGCAAGAACATTTTTCACGCGGGCGGCGCGGGAAACGGGCAGGCGGCGAAAATCTGCAACAACATGCTGCTTGCGATTTCGATGATCGGCACCTGCGAGGCATTTGTGCTGGCCGAAAAATTGGGTCTCGACCACCAGACGCTGTTCAACATCGCCTCGACGGCGTCCGGCCAATGCTGGAGCTTGACGACCTACTGCCCGGTCCCCGGGCCCGTCCCGACATCGCCCGCCAATCGCAACTACCAAGCCGGTTTCACGGCATCGATGATGCTGAAAGACCTGAAGCTCGCCCAAAGCGCGGCGCAGGCCGCGGGCGCCGCCACCCCGCTGGGCGCGCAGTCGACCGCGCTCTACAGCCTGTTCGAATCCGCGGGTGCGGGTGCCCGCGATTTTTCCGGAATCATCCAACTTCTGAGGGGAAACCCCGGCGCTTAACCACCTGTTTGCCTTGCCGTTTAAGCGATTCTTAGCCGCCGCCGTCTAAGGTGCTCGCTTAGGTAACTGGGCGAAAGCCCTGGTGAGACAGGTTGGGGTCATGAACGGAACGGCGACCGCGCGCGTCACGACCGAAGGGCACGAGCAAGAGAGCGTCAAGCACCGCTATCTTGAATGCCTGAATTTGGTGGAGCGCCTGCACAGGCAATTGCTCGACGTGATCAAGGACGAGCTCGAGCGCGTCAGCCAGCCTGACGTCAACAGCGTTCAGGCGTTGCTGCTGTTCAACATCGGCGAGCAGGAATTGACCGCCGGTGAGTTGCGCACGCGCGGCCACTATCTCGGTTCGAACGTCTCCTACAATCTCAAGAAGCTCGTCGAGGGCGGCTACATCAACCACGTTCGCTCGGAAAGCGATCGCCGCTCCGTGCGCGTGAGCCTGACCGAGAAGGGCAAGGACATCCGCAAGATCGTGGCGAGCCTCTTCGACCGCCACGTCCACCTCGTCGAACCCGCGGGTGGTTTGCAGGTCTCCGAGTTCGCGAACTTGAACAAGGCGCTCCAGCGTCTCGAGCGCTTCTGGATGGATCAGGTTCGCTACCGCCTCTAATTTCTGCGAACCATTCGCAGGTGACGGCGAGCCCGTCGCACCTGCGACAAATGGCACTGGCTTCCAGACGGCCCGGGCGCTTTACTACCCAAACCGATGAGTCAGCCCCACGTATCAGGGGCTTGCGAAGGGTGCGGTTGGGTCGGGCGGAATGGACTACGAAAGTCATTTTTCTCAAGCACTTGCACAGGTGAAGAGGGAAGGGCGCTACCGCGTCTTTGCCGACATCGTGCGCCGCCGCGGCGCCTTCCCGGAAGCCGTCCACCACACGGCGCAGGGCGAACGCCCGATCACCGTCTGGTGCTCGAACGACTATCTCGGCATGGGCCAGCACCCGGTCGTTCTCGCCGCCATGCACACCGCGATCGACGTGGCAGGCGCGGGTTCAGGCGGCACCCGTAACATCTCCGGCACCACGCACTACCACGTCGAACTCGAGCGCGAACTTGCCGATCTTCACGGCAAGGAGACGGCGCTGCTGTTCACCTCGGGCTACATTGCCAATGACGCGGCGCTCGCAACGCTCGGCAACGTGCTGCCCGGCTGCATCATCTTCTCGGACGAACTCAACCACGCCTCGATGATCGAAGGCATGCGCCGCAGCAAGGCGCGGCGCGAGATCTGGCGCCACAATGACGTCAAGCATCTCGAGGAGCTGTTGCTGCGCGCCGATCCGTCGGCGCCGAAAATCATCGCGTTCGAGTCCGTCTACTCCATGGACGGCGACATCTCCCAGATCGGCGCGATCTGCGACCTCGCCAAGAAGTACGGCGCCTTGACCTATCTCGACGAAGTCCATGCCGTCGGTCTCTACGGCGCGCGCGGCGCCGGTGTCGCCGCGCGCGACGGCGTCATGGATAAGATCGACATCATCAACGGCACGCTGGCGAAGGCGTTCGGCGTCATGGGCGGCTACATCGCGGCCTCCGCGAAGTTCATCGACGTCGTGCGCTCGTTTGCCCCCGGTTTCATTTTCACGACCTCGATCCCGCCTGTCCTCGCCGCCGGCGCGCTGGCGAGCGTGCGCCATTTGAAATCGAGCCAGGTCGAGCGTACGCGCCATCAAGAACGCGCGGCGACGCTCAAGGCGCTGTTGCGCGAAGCAGGCTTGCCCGTGATGCCGTCGGCAAGCCACATCGTGCCGCTGCTGGTCGGCGATCCTGTCAGCTGCAAACACGTCTCCGACATCTTGCTGCACGAGCACGCGATCTACGTACAGCCCATCAACTACCCGACGGTCCCGCGCGGCACCGAGCGCCTTCGCCTCACGCCCTCGCCGTTCCACGACGACGACAAGATGCGCACGCTGATCTCGGCGCTCGACAGCGCCTGGTCGCGCCTCAATATCGAACGTGCCGCCTAAGGCGCCCTCTCGCATCATCCTGGAAACGACGGCCATCGGTACGTCGCTCAAGGTGACGGCCGTCGATGAAGCCACGGGAACGGAAGTCTCGTTCATCGCGCCCGCATCGACGGCGCGCGCCGACATCGAACGCTTGGCGAAGTCCAAGCTCGACTACGTTCTGAAAAGAAAAAACGAAATCTAGGGCCCGCCGTCACCCGCCAAAACAAAAAGCGGCGATGCCTTGACGCATCGCCGCGAATCCTCGACGGGAACTGAATGAAGCCGATTAGGCGGCCTTCTTGCGGCGACCGCGCCCGGCGCTGGCCGGCACGCGCCCAAGCCCGATCTTCTTTGCGAACTCGGACCGCTGACGCGCATAGGCCGGCGCGACCATTGGATAGTCCGGCGGCAGGCTCCACTTCGCGCGATATTCCTCTGGCGACATATTGTAGTTCGAGCGCAGATAGCGCTTCAGCATCTTCAGCTTCTTGCCGTCTTCCAGGCAGATGATGAAGTCGTCGCCGATCGATTTCTTCACCGACACTGCGGGCTTCGCGGCGGTGCCAGCATCCACGCCCACGCCCGTCAGCAATCCCGACAATGCCGAGTGTACATTCTTCAAGATGACCGGAACTTCGACCATCGGTACTTGGTTGTGGCTGACATAGGAGGACACGATCCCTGTCGCGAGCTGCAGCAGATGATCGGTCGCCTTGCTGTTGTCTTGCTTCGTATCGGACATCGAGGGTACCCTAAGTTGCGCGAGGTGAGTTATATTGCCCAGATTCGGAATCAGTAGATTCGCAAACGTTCTATGGACCCACCGCGGTCTAGGTTCAAGTAGAATAAAGAATATCCCCATATCAGTGGTCACAATAGGGTTAGTACGCTCCTATTGCCGTTCGTCGAGCCCACAGAAGTGCCTGACGGGACTACCAGGGGATGGGGCCAACATTGCTTGTCGATGCAGACTGAGTCTTGCGCGTGGTGGACAACGGTTTCGCCGGCCTTTGCAGTCGATCACGCGCCCGGTACTTGCTGTCGATCACGACGGGAACCGCGCGCTGAGGGAATGACGCTCATTTTCGGCGGAGCCCGCCGTTAACCCTCAAGCTCATCGGTGCGCCAATACTTCACCCCAATAGTATTAGCGGGATTGAACCTTCCGCGCGCAAATGCTTGTGTTGGATCGTGGGTCCGCGACGTACGGACACAAGCCCGGGTAGGGTTCCGCGGGGGGAGCTGATATCGAACGATGAGATGCCCATTCTGCCAGCATGACGACACGCAGGTAAAAGACAGTCGCCCGACCGAAGACAACGCAGCCATTCGCCGCCGCCGCGTCTGTCCCGCATGCGGAGCAAGATTCACTACATTTGAAAGAGTACAACTGCGCGACTTGATTGTCATCAAGAAGAGCGGCCGCCGCGTTCCATTTGATCGCGACAAGCTCATGAGAAGTATACAGCACGCGATCCGCAAGCGCCCTGTGGAACCCGAGCGGGTTGAACGCATGGTCAACGGCATCGTGCGCCGCTTGGAGAGTTCCGGCGAGACCGAGATCCCGTCGACGACGATCGGCGAGCTTGTGATGCAGGGGCTGGGCAACCTCGACACCGTCGCCTACGTCCGGTTCGCCTCCGTCTACAAGAACTTCCGGGAAGCCAAGGACTTCGAGGTCATCATCGGACAACTGACCGAGCCCGAAGCCAAGGGCGGGTGAACGCCACGCTCGACGACGAACGATATATGGCGCTGGCGCTGGGGCTTGCCCGGCGCGGCCTCGGCCGCGTGTGGCCGAACCCCGCCGTCGGTTGCGTGATCGTCGATCCTGCGGGCCACGTGATCGGGCGGGGTTGGACGCAGGATGGCGGCCGCCCGCACGCGGAAACAGAAGCGCTCCGAGAGGCGGGCACCAAGGCACGTGGCGCCACCGCCTATGTTTCGCTGGAGCCCTGCTCGCATCAGGGAAAGACGGGACCGTGTGCCCGGGCCCTGATCGACGCCGGCGTGGCGCGCGTTGTCAGCGCCGTGGAAGACCCGAACCCCCGTGTGTCGGGCGCCGGGCACGCGATGCTGAAGGCCGCAGGCGTAGCCGTGCGTACAAACGTGTCGGCGCGCCAAGCCCAAGACCTGAATTCCGGCTTCTTCAGTCGCATCAAGGATTCCCGCCCGCATGTCACGCTGAAGCTGGCGACCACGCTCGACGGCAAGATCGCGCTGCCCGGCGGCGAAAGCCGCTGGATCACCGGCGATCGCGCCCGCGCGCAGGTCCATCTTCTGCGCGCCAGGCACGATGCCGTGATGATCGGCGTCGGCTCCGCCCTCGCCGATGATCCTGAGCTCACCTGCCGCCTGCCTGGCGTCGACGCATCGCGCCTGGTGCGCATCGTCGCGGACACGCATGCGCGCCTGTCGCCCGCGTCGAAGCTCGCGCAGTCGGCATCATCGCAGCCGGTCTGGCTGCTGACGTCGCCCGCGGCCGACACGGCTGCACTGCGCAACATGGGCGTGAAAGTCATCGCTCTCCCGCTGGCGCAATCCGGCATCGACATTTCAGCGGCACTGAAGGCGCTGGCGGCCGAGGGGCTGACGCGCGTCCTCGTGGAGGGCGGCGCGTCGCTCGCTGCATCCCTGCTGAAAGCCAAGCTCGTCGACCGGCTGCTGTGGTATCGCGCACCTTCGGTTATGGGCGACGGCGTCGCTGCCGTAGCGTCGCTTGGCCTCACCGGCCTAGGGGATATGCCGCGCTTTCAGTACGAGGAGACAATTCGCCTCGGCGATGACGTGCTGGAATCTTACCGCGCGCCCACCTAATACTCATCTCATGTTCACGGGCATCATCACCGACGTCGGCGCGGTTCAGCTGGTAACCAAGCGCGGCGACACCACGATCAAGATCGCGACGGCTTACGATCCGGCCGCCATCGCGATCGGCGCCTCGATCGCGTGTTCGGGCGCTTGTCTGACCGTGATCGCGAAAGGCGGCCGCGAAGGCGAGGGCTGGTTCTCCGTCGAAGCCTCGGCCGAAACCATGTCCAAAACGACGCTCGGCGCGTGGGCCGTCGGCACCCGCGTCAATCTGGAACGCTCGCTGAAAGTGGGAGAAGAAATCGGCGGCCATATCGTCAGCGGCCACGTCGACGGCGTCGGCGATGTGACGTCCGTGACGGCAGAAGGCGACTCGACACGCATCAAGATTCGCGCGCCAAAACAGCTTGCGAAATTTATCGCCGCCAAAGGCTCGATCGCGCTCGACGGTACGTCGCTCACGGTGAACGAGGTCGACGGCAACACTTTCGGCGTGAACCTCATCCCGCACACGGCCAAGGTCACGACCTGGGGCGACATCAAGGCGGGTGACAAAGTGAATATCGAAATCGACATGCTCGCGCGCTACCTCGCGCGGCTGAAGGAATTTGCATGAGCCGCAGCGAATTCCACGATTTCATCTCCTCGCCCGAGGACATCATCGAGGACGCGCGCAACGGGCGCATGTTCATCCTCGTCGATGCCGAGGACCGCGAGAACGAGGGCGACGTCATCATCCCCGCGCAAATGGCGACCCCCGACGTCATCAACTTCATGGCCAAGCACGCGCGCGGCCTCGTCTGCCTGGCGTTGACGCATGACCGCGCGCAGCAGCTGAACCTGCCCATGATGTCGCGCGAAAACGGCACGCAGCACCAAACCGCCTTCACCGTTTCGATCGAAGCGAAAGAAGGCGTCACGACCGGCATCTCCGCCCACGACCGCGCGCGCACCGTGGCCGTGGCGATCGATCCGACGAAGGGCTCGAACGACATCGTGACTCCGGGCCACGTTTTCCCCCTCGTCGCCCGCCGTGGCGGCGTCTTGGTCCGCGCCGGCCACACGGAAGCCGCCGTCGACATTCCGCGCCTCGCCGGTCTCTACCCGGCGGGCGTCATCTGCGAGATCATGAACGACGACGGCACGATGGCGCGTCTCCCCGATCTCGTGAAATTCGCGCAACTGCACGGCCTGAAGGTCGGCACCATCGCCGACCTCATCGCCTATCGCCGCCGCAACGACCATTTCATCTCGCGCTCGGTCGAGACCGAGATCGACAGCCACCACGGCGGTCGCTTCAAGATGATGCTCTACATCAACACCCTCGAATACGCCGAGCACATCGCGTTGGTGAAGGGCGACATCACGACCCCGGGCCCGGTCTTGGTTCGCATGCACGCCGTCAATCTGCTCGACGATTTACTTGCGGTGCGCGGCGGCAAGGACGATGTCTTGTCGCGCTCGATGGAACTGATCGGCAAGGAAGGCCGCGGCGTCATCGTGCTCATCCGCGGCCCCCGCTCGACGTATATTTCGGACCTGATCCTCCGCACCGACCCGCAACCGGACGCAGCGCCTCGCCGACTCAAGGAATACGGCGTCGGCGCCCAGATTCTGCTGGACCTCGGCGTGCGCGACATGATCCTTCTGACGAACTCCGCGTCCAAGACGATCGTCGGCTTGGAGGGGTACGGATTGCGCGTCGCCGGAACGCGCGTGGTCGGCTCGGGCTATGAAAGATAAAGACACGATAACCAGGGTCTTGATTGTGGAAGCGCGCTTCTACGCGGACATCTCCGACGCGCTGCTTGCCGGTGCGACGGCGGTTCTCAAGCAAGCGGGCGTCGAGTTCAACAAGATCACCGTGCCGGGCGCCCTGGAGATCCCGGGGGCGATCGCAATGGCGAGCGCATCGGGCCACGCGGCCGGCGCCGCCTATGACGGTTACGTCGCGCTCGGTTGCGTCATCCGCGGCGAGACCACGCACTACGAAACCGTCGCCAACGAGTCGGCGCGCGGTCTGATGGATCTGACGGTTCATCAGCGCCTCGCGGTCGGCAACGGAATCCTGACCGTCGAAAACGAAGACCAGGCTTGGGCGCGCGTGAACGCCGACCGCGTGGAAGACAAAGGCGCCGCCGCCGCGAAGGCCGCCCTCACCATGGTTGCGCTGCGGCGCCAACTGGGCCTTGGGCGCAAATGAACACCGAGCCCCGTCGATCGAAGCGCCGTTCGACGGGCCGCTCGCGCAGCGCCTCGCGCCTCGCGGTCGTGCAGGCGCTCTATCAGATGGAACTCTCGGATCAGGATTGCGAAACGGCGCTGCGCGAATTCATCGCCCATCGCCTCGGCCGCGAAATCGAAGGCGAACAATACGCCGAGGCCGACGAGAAATACTTCGCCGAGATCGTGCGCGGCGTTGTCGCCCGCCAAGACGAAATCGACCGCGCCCTCGCGAGCTATCTCGTCAAGGATTGGCCGTTCGACCGCATCGATCCTACGATGCGCGCGACGATGCGCGCAGCGGCCTTCGAACTGATCGCGCGACCCTTGGTGCCCGCGCGCGTCGTCGTGCACGAATACATGAACGTCGCCGCCGCCTTCTTCGAGGAGGGCGAGGAAACGAGGTTCCTCGGCGGCTTGCTGAACCGCATGGCGCGCGAACTCCGGCCCGCCGAACCGAGCCCCGCACCAAGCGTCGAGCAATGACGCGCGACCCGAAGCGGCTCGGCGAATTCGAACTGATCGCGAAGTACTTCGCGCCGCTTGCAAGCAAGGAGCCCGGAGCCTTCTCACTCAAGGACGACGTGGCGTTGTTGCGGCCGAAGCCCGGGCACGATCTCGTCCTGAAAACCGACGCGATCGTCTGCGGCGTACACTTCCTGCCGGACGACCCTCCCCAAACCGTCGGGCAAAAAGTGTTGCGCGTGAACCTCTCCGATCTCGCGGCGAAGGGAGCGACGCCGCGCATCTACCTGCTGACCGCGGCGCTTCCATCCGATATCGACGAACCGTGGTTGAAGGCGTTCGCGCAGGGCCTGAAGCGCGATCAGGCCCGCTTCGGCATTTCGCTTGCCGGCGGCGACACCGTTGCAACGCCGGGTCCGCTGACACTGAGCGTGACCGCAGTCGGCGATGTCCCGTCAGGCAAAATGCTCAGGCGCGCGGGCGCCGAGGTGGGAGACGATGTCTGGGTGAGCGGAACGATCGGCGATGCCGCGCTCGGTCTGAGGATATTGAAGGGCGAGGACATCGGGCTGAACGACAAGCATCGCGCGGCGCTTGTCGCGCGCTACCGCATGCCGGAACCGCGGTTGAATTTGGGACTGCGCCTGCTTGGGTTGGCCCACGCCTGCCTCGACATCTCCGACGGCCTGATCGCCGACTTCGGTCACATGTGCGACGTGTCGCGCGTCGGCATCGAGATCGAGGCTCGCGACGTCCCCCTCTCGCCGGCGGCGACCGCCGCGCTGACGGGGGAGCGCGCCTCTCTTAGCGATCTGTTAACGGCCGGCGACGACTATGAACTGGCCATCGCGGCGCCGACGACGGTCCGCAGCCGCATGACGGCTCTGGCGCCTCGAGCCAAAACCAAACTCACCCGCATCGGACGTGTCGTGAAAGGGCGCGGTGTAACGGCCTTTGCGGCCGACGGCTCGCCCCTGCGATTTGCGAGCGCCGGCTTCACCCATTTCTGAATTGGTAATGAATTAACACTTCACCGCATATTAAAGCGGCGGGTGCACACTGAGCGTCGGGTTCGGTGGAGTGCCTGACATGCGGTTTATGATCGCGCTGATACTGTTGATCATCGTTTTGGGCTCGAAGGCTCAGAAGGATGCGAACGACCAAGCTGGCAAGGGCGCAAAGCCTGCCAACTGACCAAGAGGCAATACGTGCGCTTTCTCCTCGCGCTTGCCGTTTGTTTGTGCGTGGCTGGCGTGTCGCCCGCTTGGGCGTCGAGCGGTGGCGAAGAGAAGGCCGCGACCCCGAGCCGGGCTGAAGGCGAGAGCGAAAGAGCTCCCGGCACGCCCGGAGAGCCCACGATCGGGATGCCGACCTTGATCGCACCGGTGATCGTGAACGGCGAACTCGATCACTACGTCTACCTGACGGTTACTCTGAAGCTGAACGACGGCAACCAGCGGACCATGGTGTCGAAGAAGATTCCCTACCTGCAGGACGCCTTCCTGCGCGAAGTCCACGGCCCCTCGATCGCCCACGACAACGACCCCTCCACCGTCGACGAAGCGGCTCTGCTCGCGCGCCTCATGCGCGCGTGCGAGAGGGTTGTCGGCGCAGGCATCGTCAGGACCATCGAGATCAAGAACGCGGCGTCGGGCTAGGGCGCTGTCAGCAAAGCGATCGATCAAGCCCGCCGCGGGCGGCGGCGCGTATCAACACATCCTTTAGGGTTGCGGCGCCACACGGCCGAAAAAACCTCCGTCGCCTCAACCGGGTGTTAGCAACTCAAATTGTAGAGTTCGCGGCATCAAGTGCTCAACCTTACTTGGCCCTTTCGGCTGTTTTCGCTTCTGGAGATTTAGAATGTTCAACATCGATCAAGTCATGGCGTTTCTCCGTCAGGCGCTGACGTTCGCAGGCGCCTATCAGGTCGGTCATGGGACGATGACGCACGATCAGTCGACGGCCATTGTCGGCAGCATCGTGGCTTTGGCCTCAATCGCTTGGTCGATGATCGAGCATTCCAAAAACACGCGCTAAGAGGCGGGGGCCAAAGGCCGCCGGCTTCGCGTTTGCGTGTCTGGCGACGCCGCGTGTGTCCCTCGAATCATTGCTGAACCAAGGCACTACGGGGAATGCGTGAGCGCGCGTTCCCCTGTCTTGGTGTCCCTTCCCAAGGTCGCGACGATCAACGCCGACCGCCGTGCGGCCTTAGCGGTCGGTCCGTCGCCATCGTGCGGCGAACGGTTTAATCGGGAAGGGGCCGCGACGGTGGATCGCACCGCGCCGATTTTCCCGCATTTCTGCGCCTTTCCGTATTGCAAGCCCCCAGTGGCTTTGGCATGTTCCGCCCTCTTTTTGGCCGGGGGGCCGAAATGAGTCGGTGACGTTCACGCCGGCTTGAACAGCGCACATCCCCGCGGGCCAAGCCCGAGACCTGGACCCCCGGGTCGCGGCAACTCCAATAAAGGTCGAGGCAATGGACACGGGACTTCTTATTGTTTTGCTCTGCGCGGTCGCCGGGCTCGCTTACGGCTTCTGGGCCATCCAGTCCGTTTTGAGCGCCCCCGCCGGTAACGCGCGGATGCAGGAAATCGCCGCCGCCATTCAGGAAGGCGCCTCGGCCTATTTGAGGCGTCAGTACACGACGGTCGCGGCCGTCGCGGCCGGTGTCGCCGTCATCATTGCCCTCGCGTTTTGGTCGCTGATCGTGCCGCTGGGCTTCGTCATCGGCGCGACGCTTTCGGGCGCCGCCGGCTTCATCGGCATGAACGTGTCGGTGCGCGCGAACGTGCGCACGGCCGAGGCTTCGCGCAAAGGCTTGGCGCAGGGTTTGGAAATCGCCTTCAAGTCGGGCGCCTCGACCGGCATGCTGGTCGTCGGCCTCGCGCTTCTGGCGATCGGTGGATACTACGGCTTGCTGACGCACGTCTTTGGTTACGACGTCAACGATCCGGCTCAGAATCGCGTCGTTATGGAAGCGCTGATAGCGCTCGCACTGGGCGCCTCGGTCATTTCGATCTTCGCCCGTCTCGGCGGCGGCATCTTCACCAAGGGTGCGGACGTCGGCGGCGACATGGTGGGCAAGGTTGAAGCCGGCATTCCCGAAGATGATCCCCGCAATCCGGCGACGATCGCCGACAACGTCGGCGACAACGTCGGGGACTGCGCCGGCATGGCGGCCGACCTCTTCGAGACCTACGTCGTGACCATCGGCGCGACGATGGTATTGGCCTCGATCTTTTTCACGACCGATAGAACTCTGATGATGATGTATCCGCTGTTGATAGCGGGCGTCTGCATCCTCGCCTCGATCGTCGGCGCGTTCTTCGTGCGGCTCGGCCAATCGAAGAACATCATGGGCGCGCTCTACAAAGGCTTGGTCGCAACCGCGGTCATTTCGCTCGTGCTCGTCGGCGTGGTCACGTATCAGTTCGTCGGTTTCGACCACGCGCTCACGACCGGCAATCTGACGTTCAACGGCTTCACGCTGTTCCTGTGCGGCATCGCAGGTCTGGCGGTGACCGGCCTCCTTGTGTGGATCACCGAATACTACACCGGCACCGGCTATCGCCCCGTGCGCTCGATCGCGAAAGCCTCGATCACCGGCCATGGCACGAACGTCATTCAAGGCCTGGCGGTCTCGATGGAATCGACCGCGTTGCCCGCGCTCGTCATCGTGTGGGGCATCATCGTGACCTACACGCTCGCGGGCCTCTTCGGCATTGCGATCGCGACGACGACGATGCTGGCGCTGGCCGGCATGATCATCGCGCTCGACGCCTTCGGTCCGGTGACGGACAACGCCGGCGGCATCGCCGAAATGGCGGGCCTGGACAAAGAGGTTCGCAAAACGACCGACGCACTCGACGCGGTCGGCAACACCACGAAAGCGGTCACGAAGGGCTATGCGATCGGTTCGGCGGGCCTCGGCGCGCTGGTGTTGTTCGCGGCCTACACGGAAGACCTTCGCCACTTCATGCAGAACGCCAGCCAGTACGCGTTCTTCGCGAAGGAGGCGAACGGCCAGAACGTGCTCGTGAGCTTCAGCCTGTCGAATCCATGGGTTGTTGTCGGCCTCTTCCTCGGCGGTTTGCTGCCTTATCTCTTCGGCGCGCTCGCGATGACGGCGGTCGGCCGCGCGGCCGGCGCCGTCGTCGAAGAGGTGCGCCGCCAGTTCAAGGAAAAGCCCGGCATCATGAAAGGTACGGACAAGCCCGACTACGGCCGCGCCGTCGACATGCTGACCAAGGCCGCGATCCGCGAGATGATCCTGCCGTCGCTTCTGCCGGTGCTCTCGCCGATCGTGCTGTTCATGCTCGTCATGCTGATCGCCGGCAAGGGCGCGGCCCTCTCGGCCGTCGGCGCGATGCTGATGGGCGTGATCCTGACCGGCCTTTTCGTTGCGATCTCGATGACCTCGGGCGGTGGCGCGTGGGACAACGCGAAGAAATACATCGAGGACGGCCACTTCGGCGGCAAGGGCTCCGACGCGCATAAGGCTGCCGTCACGGGCGACACCGTCGGCG
>JBGOVA010000199.1:0-8042 GCA_041477875.1 Micropepsaceae bacterium
AACCATTTCGTCCGGATAGGTGCGAAGGTTCGGCTTCACTTTGTCGAACATCGAGCCGCCCAAGAAAAAACCGTTCTCGTAGCCTTGCATGCGGAAATTGCGACCGTCGACCACGAGCTCGGCGCCCTCTTTGACGCCGAGGTCGATGTAGCCCTTCACCTTCTCGCGGTGTTCGCGGGTGACCAGCGGGCCGTAGTTCGCTTGCGGATCGGTCGGCAGCGAGACTTTCAACTCTTCGACGCGCGGCTTCAGGCGGCGTACGAGCTCATCGCCCAGCTTGTCGGTGACGGGGACGGCGACCGCGATCGCCATGCAGCGTTCGCCGGCCGAGCCATAGCCCGCGCCGATCAGATCGTCGACGACTTGGTCGAGATCGGCGTCGGGCATGATGATCGCGTGGTTCTTCGCGCCGCCCATCGCCTGGACGCGCTTGCCGTGCGCCGTGCCGGTCGTGAAGACGTATTCGGCGATGGCGGTCGAGCCCACGAAACTGACCGCCTTGATGTCGGGATCCTTGAGGATCGCGTCGACGGCTTCCTTGTCGCCGTTGACGACGTTCAAGACGCCGGCGGGGGCGCCCGCTTCCAAGAAGAGCTCAGCGAGGCGGATGGGGACGCTCGGGTCTTTTTCGCTGGGCTTGCAGATGAAGGTGTTGCCGGCGGCAATGGCGACGCCGAACATCCACATCGGGATCATCGCCGGGAAATTGAACGGCGTAATGCCGGCGACGACGCCCAAGGGCTGGCGCATCGAATAGACGTCGATGCCGGTGCCGGCGCTTTCCGTGTATTCCCCTTTCATCAGATGCGGGATGCCGCAGGCGAATTCGATGACCTCAAGCCCGCGCTGGATGTCGCCCTTGGAGTCCGCGATGACCTTGCCGTGTTCGGCCGAGAGCATGTGCGCAAGCTCGTCCATGTTCTTTTCGACGAGCGCCTTGAACGCGAACATCACGCGCGCACGTTTCTGCGGATTTTGCGACGACCATTCGGGGAAGACTTTCTGCGCGGCAACGACGGCAGAGCGCATTTCGGCGGCGCTCGCCATCGGCGTGCGCGCCTGAACCTCGCCCGTCGCCGGATTGTAGATGTCACCGAAGCGGCCCGAGGCGCCCTTTACGTGGCGACCGGCGATGAAATGCGTCAGTTCCCGCACCATGAGAAATCTCCGTTTTCGAGGTGGTCCTCGTTTCGGGCGGTGGTTTAGCACCCCGGCGCGCTCGCTCCAACTCGCGACGGCTCAGGCGCCTGCGAAGAGTGCGACCAAGCGCGGCGCGAAGACGAGGAGACCCACGATCGTCGCGCCAAGGGCCGTGATGAGAACGGCGGCGGCGGCGACGTCTTTGGCTTGCTTCACCACGGGGTGGAACTCAGGTGACGCGACGTCGCATAGAAGCTCGAACGCGGTGTTCAAAGCCTCCGCGGTCCAGACGGCGACGATCGCAAGGACGAGCCAGATCCATTCCTCGCGCGATACGCCGAACCAAAGGCCGGCGGCGACGACCGTGATCGTCGAGGCCAAATGGATCCAGGCATTGTGCTGCGTGCGCAGCATGGCGGCCAGACCGGCGAAGGCGAAGCCGAAGCTCCTGACGCGTTCGACGATCAGGAAGCGCTTCGGTGCCGAGTTGCGATCTTCGATCATCTCGACAGTGTCATACCGCCAAGCGCCTCCGTGCGCCACTTCGCCAAGGGCCGATCATTGAGAACGGTCGTCGGCATCGGGAACGCCCGTATCGGGGAGCGTCGATGCTTCGCCCGTTTCTTCAGGCGGCTCGCGGGTCAACAGGAAGGCGGCGTCGCGCCTTGGGCTGATCCAGCGGCCGGCGCGCGTCGAGTGGAAGCGAACCAAGACCTGGCCGTCGGATCCCAGGAAAAGAAGCTGGCTTTCATCCTGATCCCATTGCGTGGGGCGCGCGGGCAATCCCACGCGACGGCAAGCGGGGCCGACGCGCAGGCGCTTGGCGCTGAACGCCGGATCGGAGGAAAGCCGAACGCGGCAGGCGCCGCCCGTTTGCAGATTCGAAAGATACCATGCGCCCTCCGCCCCTTCGTCGGCGGCGGTCGTCGGTTCTTCGACGGTGCCGGCTTCCAGCTCCTGGCCGGCCGCGAACTGCAGCTTTCGGTCGGCGTCGGTCAGCACGCAGCCGAGGCCGTCCGGCCCGATCGAGAGACATGCGATCGCGCCAAACGCCGGCGCATCGAGGATGCCGTCATGCGTGGTGTCGACGCCCGAGCCCAGGCTGCGGCGCACGAGCTGGCGCTGCGCGTTGCGCGTGAAGCAAACCAGCGTGCCTGCTTGGAGCGCGCACGCCGGTTCTTGTCCCGTGACGTCGTCGGTCGAGGTCGTGATGCCCGCGTTCTCGGCGTAGAGCGGCATGCCACGCCACATGTGCAGGCGGCCGCTGCGGCTTTGCGCGACGCAGGCGGCCTCGCCGGATTTCAGCCTGACGCAAGACGGCCTGCCCTCGATGCGGCCGCCGAGCGACGTCCAACCGCCGGTCTTGCCGGTCGGGTCCGGCAGGAACGCAACCAACTCGCCGCTCACCGCGCGGCCGAAGCAGGCGGCGCCGGCGTTGCCCACCTGAATGCAATCGGGATCGGCGCTGAGCGCGCCACCAAGATCGCGCCAGGCGTCCCAGGTTTTGCCGCCGCTCCATCTGCGCATCATCAGCTGACCTTGGCGGCCGCGCGCAAAGCAGGCCATGCGATCGCGCGCGAACGACACGCACGAAACGCGCGAGGGGATCAGGTCGCCGCCGAGCGAGGACCATTTGCTCCACGCAGCGCCGTTCAAGTTGATCGTCGCGAGAACGCCCTTGGCGCTGGTCGCGAAACAATTGATGCCGCCGGGGCCGCGCACGACGCAACTGGGTGGCGCGGCGAGCGCCCCGCCGAGATCGCGCGGCGCGCTCCATTTGCCGCCCGCGAGAAAGATCCAGGAGAGGTGTCCGTTCGCCAGCCGTGTGAGGCAATCGACGCGGCCCGGCGCCCATGAGACGCATTCGGGCGCTTCGCGCATGACGCCGGACTGAATCTCAGTCCATGCACCTGCGACGCGCGGACAGGCGAGCGCCGCGCCCAACACCATCCAAATCGTGACGATGCGCGACAGCGAGCCGTACCTCATGCTTTTCAAGAACCCGCTTTGACGTTCTTCGTTCCATGAGCCGCGGGCCGCGGACCTGAGCCTTACGCGCGCGGGACGACGACCCAATAGTCGAGATCGAGAAGAATCGCCGGATCATAAGACCCGTCTGCCAGCTTGTCCGGAAAATCGGCGCAGGCGCGATCCTTGGCGGCCACGGTGCGCAACCTCAGGAAACCCCAGTCCTTGTGCGCGTGAGGTTGCGCCTTCTCCACGACCTCGCTCCACGCGTAGATCGTGTCGCCGGCAAAGCAGGGCGAGACGTGGCGGCCGGCATTGATGCCGGCGACGAAATAAGCGTTCTCCATGCCGTTGTAGCTCAGGGCCCGCGCAACCGAGATGACGTGGCCGCCATAGACGATGCGCTGGCCGAAGCGGCCTTGCTTTTCCGTGTGCGCGTTGAAGTGGACGCGCGCGGTGTTGTGATAGAGGCGCGTGGCCATCATGTGCTCGGCGTGTTCGACCGTCATGCCGTCGGCGTGATCGAAGCGCCGGCCCGGCGCATAGTCGTCGAAGAAACGGGCGCCGCCCGACTCGGCGCGATGTTTGGGCGCGAGCGTTTCGGCCGGGAAGACGTGAAGTGCCGACGGCGAGACCGCTTTGGGAAGATCGGGGACGCACGCCTCGGGCACGGCGGCGTCCTTCGAACGCTTTCGCACCATCACCCAGCGGGCGTAGGTCAGCACGTGTTCGCCGCGCTGATTGAAGCCGGTGGAGCGGACATAGACGATGCCGGATTCGCGGTTGGTGTTTTCGCGCGTGCCGAGCACTTCGGTCGTCGCGTGAAGCGTGTCGCCGGCGAAAACGGGCCTCAAGAAGCGGCAGTCGGCGTAGCCCAGATTTGCGATCGCGTTGAGCGAGACCTCCGGGACCGTCTTGCCGAAGACGATGTGGAAGACGAGGAGGTCGTCGATGGGCGATGAGGGGAAGCCGAGGCCACGCGCGAATTCGACGGAGCTTTGGGTCGCGAAGCGGGCGCCGTAGAGGGCGGTGTAGAGCGCCTGATCGCCGTCGCTCAGCGTACGCGGCGGCGCGTGGTGCAAAATTTGGCCGGCGTGGAAATCCTCGAAGAAGCTTCCGGCGCCGGCCAACGTCATTTCGGTCAAAGCCGCGTTTGCTATTTCAGGTGATCGAGTCCGTCGAGAGCTTCCTGCTGACGCGGATTGATGGCAAGCGCCAATTTATACGTTTCGATGGCGCGCGACTTTTGCCCGCTGTCCTCGTAAAGACGCCCGAGCGAGCCCAGCATGTCGGCGCTGCCGGGGCGCAAACGGGTCGCCGCTTCGCAGTCGCTGATCGCCTCCTTGTACTTGCCGAGCCAGCTGTAGGACACGCAGCGACCGTAATAGTAGTCGGCGTTGTTGCTCTTGATGGCGATCGCCTGTCCGAATGCCGGAACGGCCTTGGCGTGCTGATCGAGGCCCTGATAAGCGGCGGCGAGCTCGTAGTAGGCGACATCCATCTTCGGGTCCGTCTCGGTCGCCGACTGGTAGTCCGCGATCGCCAGATTGTATTGGCGCGACGAACGATAGGCCTTGCCGCGCAGATAGAGCGTCGCGGCAAGCCACGATTTCGGCAGGCGGCCGGAATTGAGAATTTCGGTGAACAGGATGATCGCGGTCTTGTAGTCGCGTGCGTTAAGCGCTGCTTGCGCCTTTTTGTGGTTGCCCTGCCAATCATAACGGACGGGCGGGTTGCCCGAGGGCGATTGGGCGGCGGGCGGGGCGGTTGGGGAAACGGGGCCAGCCGGGCCGGCCGCGAACGCAACGGGCGCCGCCAAGATCACAAACACAATACCAATCAGCAGTCGCTTCACTTCATCGCTCCTTCTTCCTTTGGCGCCGCGGCACCGGCCCACGGCCCACTTGAACCTTGCGCGACGGCGCGCCCGAGAGCCGCACCGCCTCGCATTGAACCAATTGCCACCTGAACAGTTCTTAAACGCAATTACCCGCCAACCCGTTTCAACCCTTCGGTTGCAATCGGGTTCCCGGGATCGAGGGCCAAAAGTTTGCGATAGGCCTCGGCCGCGCGCGGCTTGTTGCCGGTCTGCTCGGACGCTTGGGAGATTGCCGTGAGCAGGTTCTTGTCTTCGGGCGCCGCAGCGAGGGCCTTCTCGCAATCCGGCATCGCGCCCGCAAAATCCTTGCGGTTGAACAGATGGATGCAGCGCGCACTGCGATACAGGGGGGCGTCCGGGTCGACCTTGACCGCCATGTCCAAATCGGCGAGTGCTTGGTCGTCCTGCTTCAGTTCGAGGCGGCAGGCGGCGCGGCTGTAGTAGAGGTCGCCGTCATTCAGCGTCTGGGCCGCTTTGTCGAAGTCGGCGATCGCGGCAACGCAATCCTTCTTTATCTGGTGAGCAGTGCCGCGACCGAAGTAGAGTTCGCCGATGGTTTGCGGCTGATCGTTGAAAGCCTTCGAGTCGATCGCCTTGGTGAACAATTCGATGGCGAGATCAGGGTTTTTGTTTTGCAGCGCTTCTTGAGCTTGCTGGGGATATTTCTGCGCTTCCATCTTCTTGCGCGCCTGACGCTCGGACACGCCTTCGACCGCGAAGGCGGGTGCGGCAAGCGAGACGATGACGACGAGAAGTCCAAGGAATCCGATAAGCCGCTTAACCATTAGGAACCCCAAATCCGTTTTTTCTAACAGGGCCGAAGGAAAGCCGAGCGACCCGAAAAAAGCTAGGCCGAGCCCCTTGAGAGGCCCGGCCCAGCGCTCCTTAGCTAGAATATCATTGGGGCGCAAAGAGGGCAAAATGCCTCGTCAGGCATGCTCCAGGGCCGCAATGGCGTCGGCTAGTGAGACGGTCTGCCTAGCGATTTCTGCGTGAAGCAGTTCGACCATTCGCCCATCGAGCGAGATCGCGCCCTTGCCCTTGTTCTCAGGCTTGTCGAATGCGGCGAGGACGGCGCGTGCGCGCGCCACTTCCTCGGGGTCGGGCGAGAACACGCGATTACAAGTCTCGATCTGAGAGGGGTGGATCAGCGTCTTGCCATCGAAGCCGAGCGCCCTTCCTTGGCGGCAGATCGCTTCGAAGCCCGTGGTGTCCGAAATCTCGTTGAAGACGCCGTCAATGACGGCGAGGCCGTGTGCGCGCGCTGCCAGGACCGAGATGTTGAGACTTGCGAGCAGCGGTTCGCGGCCCGGCGTGTGCTGTGCGCGAAGCTCTTTCACGAGGTCGTTCGTGCCCATGACCAAGCAGGCGAGACGGCCGCCGGCACCCGCGATTTCGTTGGCGTGGAAGATCGCCTGCGGCGTTTCCATCATCAGCCATAGCGCGAGCTTTGCGGGCGCCGCGCCGAAGAAGGCGCTGGCCCGTTGCACGTCGACCGAACTGGCGACCTTGGGAACGAGAATGGCATCGGGCGCGGCCTTGACCGCTTGCTCCATGTCCTTGCGGCCCCAGGGCGTTTCGAGACCGTTGACGCGGATGATGATCTCGCGCTTTCCGAAACGACGGTCCTTCACGGCGGTGCAGACTTGCTCGCGCGCCAGGTCCTTGGCATCGGGCGCAACCGCGTCCTCAAGATCGAGGATCAACGCGTCGGCCGGCAGGCCTGCCGCCTTTTCGAGCGCGCGGGCGTTCGAGCCCGGCATGTAGAGGACACTGCGGCGCGGGCGGACGGTCATGCTTTCAGGCTCTCCAATGGCGGCCCGGCGACCCTAACGACGGCGGGTTCCGAAGCCAAGCCGTGTCGATTCCAGCCTTTGTGGTTCGTCCTTGATGCGTTGTAGGATTTTTCAACGGAGAACCAGATGCCCGGCTACATTTTGCTTTTGTACAGCGACCACGGTCAATTCGACGGCGTTGCGCCGGACGCCATGATGCAGATGGTCAAGGACTTCGGCGCATGGGTCGACAAGATGCGCGCGGAGAAGCGCTTGGTGGGCGGCGACAGACTCAACGACGTGGTCCAGTCCGTCGCGCGCAAGGACGGCCGGATCATAGTGACCGACGGTCCTTATGCGGAGAGCAAGGAAATCGTCGGCGGCTATTTCAGCATCACCGCGAAGGATCTTGCCGAGGCCAGCGAAGTGGCGCGCGGGTGCCCCAGCCTGAAATACGGCGCGCGCGTCGAGGTGCGCCAGATCTTCGAGATGGCCGGCGCACCAGGGCGGTAGGGAGGCGGACGATGCCAAATTTCATGCTGCTGCTCCACGAGGATGAGGGCCAGTTCGACGGGCGGTCGCCGGACGAGGCGATGCGCGTGACCCGGGAATACATGGCGTGGGCCACGAAGATGCGCGAAGAGCAGCGCTTCGTGGGTGGCGAGAAGCTGACGGACGACGCAGGCAAGGTGCTGCGCCCCAAGGGCGGCAAGATCTTCGTCACCGACGGGCCCTATGCCGAGAGCAAGGAGATCGTCGGCGGCTATTTCGCGATCAAGGCGCGCGACTACGGCGAAGCGTGCGAGATCGCCAAGCAGTGCCCGCATCTGAAGTTCGGCGGACGCGTCGAGGTGCGCCAGGTCCACGAGATTTGATGAGCGAGGCGCCGGCCGATCTGCGCTCTCTGATCGATCGCCTGTCGCGGCGGGAGACGGGGCGATTGGTCGGCGCGCTTGCACGCACGCTGGGCGCGTCCGGTTTGTCGCTCGCCGAGGATTGCGTGCAGGACGCCTTCGTCTCGGCCCTCGACACGTGGGGCGAACGCGGCGTGCCGAGCAATCCGTTCGCGTGGCTTTTGACGACGGCACGCAACCGGGCGCTCGACCGGCTTAGGCGGCACGCGATGATGAGCGCGCTCGAGCCGCGCCTCGTCGAATGGATCGAGCATCTGCAGGCGCCGGCGTCGAGCGAGGGGCTGGGCGATGAGGAATTGTCGCTGATCGTGTTGTGCTGCGACACGGCGCTCGAGGAGGAGGCGCGGCTGGCGCTGACGCTCAAGA
>JBGOVA010000238.1:0-5810 GCA_041477875.1 Micropepsaceae bacterium
CGAAGGGTTTCGACCTGGGGTTATGGAAAAGCTGGCTCTCGGCCCCGATGCCGCGCTGAAGCGCAACCCGAAGATCGTCTCTGGGCGCATGACGGGGTGGGGGCAGACGGGACCGCTGGCGCAGGCCGCCGGGCACGACATCAATTACATCGCGCTGACCGGTGCGCTGCATGCGATCGGGCGCAAGGGTGCGAACCCGGTGCCGCCGCTCAATCTCGTCGGCGATTTCGGCGGCGGTGCGCTCTATCTGGCGTTCGGGATGGCGTGCGCGTTGTTCGAGGCGCAGCGCTCCGGCAAGGGGCAAGTCATCGATTGCGCGATGACGGACGGCGCGGCGTCGCTGATGTCCATGTTCTACGGCTTCAAGGCGATGGGGATGTGGGCGGACGAGAAGGGGCAGAACCTCCTCGACGGCGGTGCGCATTTCTACGACGCGTATGAAACGTCGGACGGCAAGTGGGTTTCGATCGGATCGATCGAGCCCCAGTTCTATGCGTTGCTGCTGGAGAAGGCGGGGCTCAACGATCCGGATTTCCAGGGTCAGATGGACCGCGCGAAGTGGCCGTCGCTCAAAGAAAAGATCGCGCGCGTGATGAAGACGAAGACGCGCAGCGATTGGGACAGACTGATGGAGGGCACCGACGTTTGCTATGCGCCGGTGCTGTCGCTCGCCGAGGCGCCGAACCATCCGCACAACAAGGCGCGTGCGACCTTCATCGAGATCGACGGCGTGGTGCAACCCGCACCCGCGCCACGCTTCAGCCGCACGAAAGCCGAAGTGCAGGGCCCCGCGCCCGCGGCGGGTCAGCACAGCGATCAGATCCTGCACGATTGGGGATTCTCGGGCGGCGACATCGCGGCGCTGAAGTCGGCCGGCGCGATCTAAAGTCATGACAGCTTTGCCGGGCACGACCGGCCGGCGGCGCATTTACCTGATGCGCCACGGCCATGTGGACTATTTCAACCCGCTGGTGCGCGAGCGCGGGACGGAGCATGTGCCGCTCACCGCGCTCGGGCGCGAGCAGGCGCTGGCGAGCGGGGCGGCGCTCGCGCACGTTCGGTTCGACCGCGCGCTGTGTTCGGGCTTGCCGCGTACGACCGAGACGGCGGAGATCGTGATCGGCGCGAATGCCGATGCGGCCCACCTGACGCTCGACGTCGATGTGGCGCTGCGCGAGATCAAGGGCGGGCGCATGGAGCGGGCGAAGAGCCGGGAAGAACTCGCGGCGCGCATGGCGTTCGAGTTCGACCAGGCCGCAATGCCCGGTGCCACGATGTTCGGCGGCGAGGTCTTTGGCGAGGTGCAGCTGCGCGCGCGGCGCGCCATCGAGCTGCTGCTGGCAAAGCCCGGCTGGCACACGGCGCTGGTCGTGGCGCATGAGGGCATCAACCGGTTGCTGTTGAGCTGGATGACGGGGAACGGGCTCAGCGGCGTTCAGGCGTTCGAGCAGGATCTCGCCTGCGTGAACATCCTCGACTTCGACATGGTGCCGAAGGAGGACGGCGGCGTGGGCACGGAGATCGCGCGGGCGATGATCAAGGCGGTGAACCTGACGCCGTACAATTACTCGAAGCACGGTATGAACTTGACGAGCCTCGAGGCGATCTTCGCACGGGTCTAAAACGCAAAAACCCGGCCGAAGCCGGGCTTTGAGAACTGATCTTTGCCAGAGATATACGCCCCGTTCCAAAACGCGGACTGGGACTGCTGGGCGGAACCTCCTTGCGAGTGCGTTAAGCACCGCGTCATCTCTGTTAGGGGACTATGAGCGCAGACGGTAAATGCCGTGTTAACGGCGTGAGCGGCGCCGAAAAAAATCGGCTGGCACTTGCGACAGTGTCAGCGGAAGCGCCGGAAGAAGGCGCGGATGTCTTCGGCAAGCAACGCCGGCTCTTCGGCCGCGAGGAAGTGGCCGCCAGTCGAGGCAACGCCGTAAGAGAGATCGGTGTACGAGCGGGCGGCGAACTCGGGCGGGCAGAGGTCGACTTCCTCTTGCGTCAGGAAGAGGCGCGCCGGCGCTTCGATCTTCGATGCGGGCTTGGGCCGAGTGTTGTGCGCGGACTCGTAGTACATGCGCACCGACGAGCCGATGGTCTGCGTGAACCAATAGATGCTGACGTTGGTCAGAAGCTCGTCCTTGGTGAAGCGCCGTTCGACGTCGCCCTTGCAGTCGCTCCACGAACGCCATTTCTCGACGATCCAGGTCGCAAGACCCGCCGGCGAATCGTTGAGTCCGACGGCCAGCGTTTGCGGCTTCGTGCGTTGCAGATGGCCGTAAGCGTCTTCGTCCCATTCCCATTTCTTGACGAGCGCCAGATAGGCGCGTTCGGCATCGCTCAGCGTCGGGTCAGCCTCGTCCGTCGGAAAGGGATAGGGCGAGGCCATACTGTGTATTGCAGCAACGCGGTCGGGGTATAGGCGCCCAAGAGCGTTGGTGACGCCGGCGCCGATGTCTCCGCCTTGGGCGAAGAAACGCGGGTACCCCAGGTCCGTCATCAGCTTCGCCCAGACGTGCGCGACGCTGAGCGACGTGCCGCCCGGTTTCGCGGGGCGGCTCGAGAAACCGTAGCCGGGCATGGACGGCACGATCACATCGAAAGCATCGGCCGCGTCGCCGCCATGGGCGCCGGGATCGCTGAGGAGCGGGATGATCTTCGTGAATTCGGCGAAGCTGCTGGGCCAGCCGTGGGTGAGGATCAGCGGCTTGGGTACGGGCCCTTTGCCGCGCGCGTGGATGAAATGAATGTCGAGGCCATCGACGCGTGCCGTGAATTGCGGAAACTCGTTGAGGCGGCGTTCCTGGGCCCGCCAGTCGAAGCGATCGCGCCAGTGGGCGATCAGTTCCTTCATGTAGTCGAGGCTGACGCCGTAGTCCCAACCGCTGCCGGCGATTTCGTCGGGCCAGCGGGTGTTGGCAAGCCGGTTCTTCAGATCCGCGATCTGGCCATCTGGCACGGTGATCCGGAAAGGCGTCACGGTCATGGTTCGTGCCTCCTTGTAACCTCTTAATAGGCTATTTAGCGGTTACCTCAAACCAAGAATGGTAACTTGTCAATAGGCTATTTGATGGTTACATCCAGTGGACCACTTTGGAGCCGTTCGCATGCCGTTTGGATCGCATGATTTTGTCGCTGACGCGCTGTGCCTCGATTTCGTGAACACGGTCGGGGGGCATCGTGAAGGCGAGCCTAAGGAGACGCTGAACACCTACGGCGATCTCCTGGATTGGGCGGTTGCGGCCGATGTGCTGACCAAGTCGGCGGCCGTGCATCTGCGGGAAGCGGCTAGGGAGAATGAGGCGCGTGCGGCGCGGGCCCTGACAGAGGCCAAACGCCTGCGCGAGACGATCTACGAGGTGTTCGTGGCGCTTGCCGACGAACGCAGGCCGGCGGCGTCCGATGTCGCGGCGCTCAATGTGGCGATGTCCGAGGCGTTTCGTCACTTGCAGGTGAAGCCGTCGCACGCGGGATACGAACTCGGGTGGCCCGCGCCTGGGGGCGATCTTCAGGCGCCGCTATGGCCCGTGGTCAAGTCAGCCGCCGATCTGCTCGTGAGTGACGAGACCGAGCATTTGCACGAATGCGCGAGCGACACGTGCGGGTGGCTGTTCCTCGACCTCAGCAAGAACAAGTCGCGCAAGTGGTGCGACATGAAGGGTTGCGGCAACCGGGCGAAGATACGCCGGTTCAGGGGCGCGAGCGCCTGATACCGTCTGGCAATCCGGGTTTGCTCACCCTAGGCTCCGCGCGCGATCACGAGCGTGCGGGACAGAGCGATGCAACTGATATCGAAGACCTATTGGGGCGGGGCGCCGATGAACATGCGCCGGCCGCCCGATGCGTTCGACGTCGAGAGCTTGATTTTGAGGGCACCGGATTTTCGCGAGCACCGGGCGCTCTATTGGGCACCGAAGAAGAATCCCAAGCCTAAGACCGGGATCGTCGTGATGCATCCGCGGGCGGACTTCACGCATCACTATGTCATCCCGCGGCTCGTCGATGCGGGTGTCGCGTGTCTCGGTACGAATTCGCGCAACCCGAACAACGACGTCACGACGACGCACGAGGAAATCATTCTCGACGTGGCGTCGGCCGTTTCTCATCTCAAGAACAAGCGCGGCGTGCAGAATGTCGTGCTGATCGGGAATTCGGGGGGCGGGGCGCTCAACGGGTTTTATCAGGCGCAGGCGAAGAAGGCGAAGGGTGCGCGCGTGGCGAAGACGCCGGGCGGGCGGCGGACGCATCTGAACGACGCGGAGATGATCCCCGCGGACGGCATGGTCTATATCTCGACGCACAAGGGCGAGGGGATGATCATGAACGAGATCATCGACCCTTCCGTCGTCGACGAGACGCAGCCGCATCTGACCGACGCAACGCTCGACATGTATGACGAACGCAACGGGTACAAGACGCCGTCGAAGATCGACGGGTCGGATGCACAATGGTCGCGCTATGACGAGGCCTTCGTGAAGCGCTTTCGCGCAGCTCAAATCGAGCGCATCAAGCGGATCGACGCGATCGCACGGGCGATGATCGCCGAGAACGAGCGGGCCGAGACGCTGCACAACGATCCGGATTTCGCGAAGTTATCGCCGATCAAGCAGCGCGACGTGTTGCGGCGCGAGGCGTTCGAGCCCGTGATCACGATCTATCGCACGATGGCGAACCTGCACTACGTCGACAACACGCAAGACCCGTCGGCGCGCGACTATGGTTCGATCTTCTCGCCGCGGCCCGACCTCATGAATTGGAAGTTCTTCGGCTTCGGGCGGCAGGCGACGCCGCATGCGTGGCTGTCGACGTGGTCGGGCGTGTCGAGCCATGCGAACCAGCTGCACGACCTGCCGCAGATCACCGAGCCGTCGCTCTTCATCAACGCGGGCAAGGATCAGGAAATCTTCCCCAAGACCGATGCTATCCCGATGTTTCAGGCGATTGCGGCGAAGGACAAGACCTACGTGGACTTCCCCAACGCGCGGCACTATTTCGAGCCGGAATTCGGCCAGCGAGAAGCGCCGGACGTCGAAAAGGTCATGGATGTCGTGGTGCCTTGGATCGTCGAGCGGTTCGGCGCTTGACGATTGGGGATTGAAGCGGGGGGCGGCAGTCACAATCTGAATCCGGCCGCTCGCCTTTCACGGGAGATATTCGATGGACGCCAAGAAGCTTCTCGACCAGTTCTTGAACAGTGGTGTCGCCACCGGCGTCGTCGCCGGCATGCTCGGCGGCGCGGTCGCGCGCAGAACGGGCTTGGGCGGCATCGCGCGGATCGGCGGGTTGGCCCTCGTCGGCACGCTCGCCTACCAAGCGTGGCAGCGCTATCAGCAGCAGCAATCGCAATTGCCGCCCGAACAGCGCGCGGCGGGTGGATTCCGGTCGACTGCCGGCGGCGTCGTTTCCAACCTGCCCGGCATGGGCGAGCTCTTGGACAATCAACCGCCTGCGGGTTCGGGCTTCGCATCGAGCGCGGCGCCGGCGGCGCAGCAGAACCAACTCGGTGTCGCCTTGCTGACGGCCATGATCTCGGCGGCGAAAGCGGACGGCGAAGTCGACCGTGCCGAGAGCCAGCGCATCGTCGGGCAAATGGAGCAATCCGGCTTGTCGAGCGACGAGAAATCGTTCGTGCTCGGCGAGCTTGCCAAGCCGCTCAATATCGACGACGTGGTCAAGCATGCGACGACGCCGGAAGTCGCCGCGCAGCTCTACACGGCATCGGCGCTCGTCATCGACGAGGCGAACGAGACGGAGCGCGGCTACCTGGCGACGCTTGCGGAGCGGATGCATCTCGATCAGACCTTCGTGGCAGA
>JBGOVA010000318.1:0-2965 GCA_041477875.1 Micropepsaceae bacterium
CCCTTATGTCGGCCTCTTCGCCGCGCGCCAAAAGTTCGTGCGCCAAATGCCCGGCCGCCTCGCCGGCGAAACGACCGACGTCGAGGGCCGCCGCGGCTATGTGCTGACGCTCTCGACCCGCGAACAACACATCCGCCGCGAAAAGGCGACGAGCAACATCTGCACCAACTCCGGCCTCTGCGTTCTCGCCTTCACGATCCATCTCTCGCTCCTGGGCGAGGAGGGCTTCCGCAAACTCGCGGCCCTGAACCACGACCGCGCGACGACGGCCGCCGAAAAACTCGCGCGCATCAAGGGCGTCGAACTCGTGACGCCCACCTTCTTCAACGAATTCACGTTGAAACTGCCGAAGCCCGCGGCACCCGTCGTCGACGCCCTGGCGGAGGAAGAAATCATCGCCGGTGTCCCCGTCTCGCGCCTGAAGCCGCACGACAAATCGGCCGCCAATCTTCTGCTCGTCGCCGTCACCGAAACCGTGACCCCCGCCGACATCGACGCCTTCGCCGCTGCGCTGACCAAGGTGCTCTCATGACCGAACTCAAAACAATCTCCGGCCATCGCGGTCTCGATCACGAAGAGCCGCTGATCTTCGAACTGGGCCGCGCCGGCAAATGCGGCGTCGATCTGCCCGAACCGGAACTGAAGCACGACCGCCTCGGCGGCCTGCGCCGGCGCGGCACGATCGGCCTGCCGGGCTTGAGCGAGCCCGAAGTCGTGCGCCACTACGTGCGTCTCAGCCGCAAGAACTACGCGATCGACTCGGGCTTCTATCCGCTCGGCTCCTGCACGATGAAGCACAACCCGCGCCTCAACGAGAAAATGGCGCGGCTGCCCGGCTTCGCCGACATCCACCCACTGCAGCCGGTCTCGACCATCCAAGGCGCGCTAAGCCTCATCGATCATTTGGCGCATTGGCTGAAGCTTCTGACCAATATGCCAGCAGTCGCGATGAGCCCGAAGGCCGGCGCGCACGGCGAACTCTGCGGCCTGATGGCGATCAAAGCCGCGCACGAGGCGCACGGCCAAAAGCGCAACGTCGTTCTCGTCCCCGAATCCGCCCACGGCACCAATCCGGCGACGGCGGCCCTCGTCGGCTACACGGTCGAAGAGGTCCCCGCGAACGAACGCGGCCGCGTCGATCTCGCCACGCTCAAGGCGAAACTCGGCCCCCACGTCGCGGCCATTATGCTCACGAACCCGAACACATGCGGCCTGTTCGAGAACGACATGCTCGAGATTTCCGCGGCGGTGCACAAGGCAGGCGCGTATTTCTACTGCGACGGCGCGAACTTCAACGCCATCGTCGGCCGCGTGCGCCCCGGCGATCTCGGCATCGACGCGATGCACATCAATCTGCACAAGACCTTCTCGACCCCCCACGGCGGCGGCGGCCCCGGCGCAGGCCCCGTGGTGCTCTCTGAAGCGCTCGCGCCTTTCGCACCGCTGCCGCTGATCGTCCACGGCGAACGCGGCTTCGAGCTCATCGAAGACGACGCCGAGGCGAGGGGCCGCGACCTCAAACCCTTCGGCCGTATGTGCGCCTTCCACGGCCAGATGGGCATGTTCGTGCGCGCGATGGCCTACATGCTCAGCCACGGCGCCGACGGCCTCGCCCAAGTCGCGGGCGACGCGGTCCTGAACGCGAACTACGTGCTCGCCTCGCTGAAGGACATCATCTCCGCGCCTTATGGCAACGGCCCGTGCATGCACGAAGCGCTCTTCGACGACAGCTTCCTCAAGGACACCGGCGTCACCACGCTCGACATCGCGAAGGCGCTGATCGACGAGGGCTATCACCCGATGACGATGTATTTCCCCCTCGTCGTCCACGGCGCGATGCTGATCGAGCCCACGGAGACGGAATCGAAATACGCGCTCGACGAATTCATCCGCGTGATGCGCGGCTTGACCGAGGACGCGAAGGCCGGCCGCACCGCGCGCTTCACCGGCGCCCCGCACTTCGCCCCGCGCCGCCGCCTCGACGAAACCGCCGCCGCGCGCAAGCCCGTCTTGCGCTGGACGCCGCCGGTCGCAACGAAGGCGCAAGCGGCGGAGTAGGTCAATGCCGACGGCGCGCGAGGCGGAGTTCCTGCGCATCGTCTCGGCCGATCCCGACATCGCGGCCATCACCGCCGCGATGCCGGCCTTCGGCGCCCCCGACTGCTGGCTCGTCAGCGGCGCGCTGTTCCAAACCGTATGGAACGTCCTCGACGGCCGACCGCAGGGTTATGGCATCCAGGACTACGACCTCTTCTACTTCGACGAAGACACGAGCGAAGAGGCCGAAGTGCGTTGGATCGACAAGGCCGCCGCGCACTTTGCCTTCGCACGGCACGAAGTTCAGTTGCGCAATCAAGCGCGCGTCCATCTCTGGTACCGCGAAAAATTCAACGTGCCGGAGTACCCGCGCTTGCGCTCCTCGTGCGACGGGGTGCGCCACTTCCTGATCGCCGCCTGCATGGTGGCGGTCAGGCCGCGCCCCGACGGCACGCTCGAGCTCTTCGCCCCTGTCGGCGTCGAGGACATTTTCGACCGCGTGCTGCGGCCGAACCCGATCTGGCCGCACGTCCCGCGCGAGCCCTATCTGGCGAAGGTCGCACGTTACATGCGAGATTGGCCGTCGCTCAAAAAAGTCTGAGGGGAAAAGCGATGATCGTCCGTTTGCTCGCTGCACTCGTCATGTCGCTGCTCGCCTTTGCGCCGGCAAGCGCCAACGAGCTCACCGAACGCGTGAAATTCTGGGACGACGGCCCGCAAGACGCGTCGTTCGTGAAATTCCGCAACGCGCTGAAGGACGTCATCGCGCGCAGGGACGCCGCCGCGCTGATGAAGCTCGTCGCGCCGAACATCAAGAACTCCTTCGACAGCGCCGAGGATGGCGCCGCCAAGTTTCGCAAAGGTTGGAAGCCCGAGGATCCGAAGAGCGCAATTTGGCCCGCTCTGTCGCTCGTCGTCGAGATGGGCG
>JBGOVA010000162.1:0-10412 GCA_041477875.1 Micropepsaceae bacterium
AGGTCGTGTTCACGCGCGAAGAGGACATGACGCAGGGCTTTTATCGCCACGCTTCGGTCGCGCGGATGAAGGCGGCGCTCGACGACAAGGGCCGCGTCACGGCGTGGCTGCACACCTTCACGGAGAAGCACGATCCGCCGGAAGCGACCCGCGTGAACTACGACTTCGCCAACCGCGCGTCGCGCTACGCGAGCGGCACGAACCCGATTCCGTGGGGGGCGTGGCGCAGCGTCGATCATACGCAGCAAGGCTTCTTCATCGAGACCTTCATGGACGAACTCGCCGTTGCGGCGAAGCAAGATCCGTTCGAATTCCGCCGGGCGCATCTTGCGGGCGCGCCGCGGCACAAGGCGGTGCTCGAGGCCGGGGCCGAGATGTCGGGCTGGGGTACGCCGCCGCCTTCGGGGCGCGCGCGGGGTATCGCGATCCGCGAGGCGTTCGCGACCGTGGTGGCGCAAGTTGCCGAGGTCTCGATCGAGAATGGGCGGCTGCGCGTGCACAAAGTGTGGACCGCTGCCGACCCGGGCGAGGTGATCAATCCTGCGACCTTCACGGCGCAGATGCAGGGCGGGGCGATCTATGGTCTGACCGCGGCGCTCCACGGCGAAATTTCGATCGACAAAGGGCGCGTGGTTCAACAGAACTTTCCGGACTACGATATGGTGCGCATGGGGGATGCGCCGGAACACGAGGTGCGCATCATCGAATCCGGTGCGCGCACGGGCGGCGCGGGCGAGCCGGGCACGGCGCCGATCGCGCCCGCGGTCGGCAATGCGCTCTTCGCGCTTACCGGCAAGCGCATCCGCGAACTGCCGTTCAAGAACTTCGATTTGGTGACGGGCAACAAGATCGCTTCCCTCTAACGACAGGAACATCTCATGAGCAGAACACTGAGCGGCAAAACCGCCATCGTGACGGGCGCGTCGAGCGGGATCGGGCAAGCGATCGCGCGCGCCTTGGCGGGCGAGGGCGCGGAGGTCTATGTCGCGGGGCGCACGGAAACGGCGCTGAAGGCGCTGGCGGCGGAGATCAAGGACGCCGGCGGCAAGGCGCACGCGGCGGTCGTCGACGTGCGCGATCCGGCGTCGATTTCAGGCCTCGTCGATCGCGCGGTCAAGGAGAGCGGCCGCATCAACATCATGGTCAACAATGCGGGCCTGAGTTTTCCCGACAGCATCGCCAACGGCAAGTTCGAGCACTGGCGCGAAATGTTCGAGACCAACGTGCTGGCGCTTCTGGCCGGCGCGCAGGCCGCGATCAAGGCGATGCGCAAGGGCAAGTTCGAGGGGCATATCGTCAACATCTCCTCGATCGGCGGTCGGCGCGAGGGCGCGGGCGTCTACGGTGCCACGAAAGCCGCCGTCAACATGATCGGCGAAACGCTGCGCATGGAGCTCGAGAACGATCCGATCCGCGTGGTGCAGATCATGCCGGGCGCGGTGCTGACGAATTTCGGGCGCAACTTCCCGCCGCAGGTCGTCGAGGGTTTGATGAAATCGCTGGGCGAGAGCGTCGCGCCCGATATGTCGGGCAAGCTGCCCGAGGAAGTGATCGAACGCGTGCAGGCGAAGGCCGTGCAGATGTTCGCGCATGCCGACGACGTGGCGCGCGCGGTGTTGTTTGCGGTGACGCAGCCGATCGCGCTCAACATCTTCGAGATGGTCGTGCGGCCGCAGCGCTCGCTGCCCGAGTCGGTAATCAGGCCGCCGGCGAACTAGGCAAAAACTCGTCAAGCCCGGCCATGACGACTTCTTGGGCGTTAGTCCGGCGGCAACCTCGAGAGTGCCGCTTCAAGATCGACCGTCACAGGGACCTTGTCCTCCAAGGACCCCATCTGCCTCCAGGTGACGGCGGTGACGGTGTGCGGTCCGACGAACTTGAATTCGCCCGAGAGCGTCGGTCTGCCGTCGATCATGTCGCTGAGGCCGACGAAGCGGTTGCCCTTGCGCGCGAAGACGCCGATCGGAAAAGACCACGGCGAATGCCCGCCCGACGACATCATGCTGTAGACGAAGAACTGCGAGTCCGGCGACCACCCGGCGCGATAGACATAATATCCGTTCATGCCGCGGGCTGAGGAATAGTCCTTCGAGGTCATGGTGTCGCCCGCGCTCGAGCGGATCACGATGCGGCTTTCCATGTCGGGCGTGGTGTCGAGGCTGACGTCGGCGGGAAACACGACGGCGCGCAGCGCGCCGTCGTGCGCTGCGAAAATTTGCGGCGCGATGGTCAGACAGCTCCCCTCCGGGCGCCGCAGCGGCAGGAGCTGGTGTCCGGTGCAACGTGCATCGGCGAGAGCCGTGTCGGGAACGAGCGCCGCGATCGAGGCGGCGAGCACCGCCAACAAGCCGAGTCCGATCGAGGTTGCGCGGAATCTCATGACGTTCTCCAACCTTCGAAGGCGCGGGGATCACGGAGTCATGAACGCGCATTTCGGCGATTCGAAGGCACGTGGAACCCCCCGCGCTCCTGCGGGCCGCATTGCGCGGCGCGCGTTTGGCGCTAAGGTCGGCGGCGACGGACAAAAAATCGGTGGGGCGGGGGATGACGGGAGCGGCAATCGCGGCGGCGGGCGAGGCCGCCGGGCGGAGTTATCGGCGGCCTGCCTATCGCGGCTTCGTGCTCATCGTCCTCACCCTCGTCTACACGCTCAACTTCATCGACCGGAACCTGCTTTCGGTCATCGCGCAGCCCGTCATCAACGCCTTCAACCTCTCCGACAGCCAATACGGCTTCTTGAACGGCCCGCCGTTCGCGATCTTCTACGCGCTGATGGGCATCCCGATCGCGATCGCGGCCGACCGCTACAATCGCGTCGCCATTATCGCGCTTTGCATCGCGATCTGGTCGGTGATGGCGGCGCTGTGCGGGTTCGCCACCAGCTTCGTGTTCCTGCTCGTCGCGCGCATCGGCGTCGCCATCGGCGAGGCCGGCTGCACGCCGCCGGCGAACTCGATCATCGGCGACTATTTCAAACCCGGGAGCCGCGCCAACGCGCTCGGCATCTACGCCATGGGCGTCACCATCGGCGGCGCCTTGGCCAATGCGTTCGGCGGCCCGATCGCCACGGGCCTCACCGGCGCGAACGTCGAGCAGTGGCTTCAGGCGCACGATCTCGCCGCGCTCTTGCCCATCGACTGGTCCAACGTCGAGGGCTGGCGCATCGCCTTCGTCGCAATCGGCGCGCCGGGCCTGATCCTTGCGCTCGTCGTGCTTCTCGGCATCAAGGAGCCGCCGCGCGGGTTTTCCGATCCGCCCGCCATGGCGCGGCGCAAGAGCGCCGGCATTGTCGAAACCATGCGCGAGCTCGCGACCAAGCCCACGTTCTGGACCATGTCGATGGGCGCCGCGCTCACCGCGCTTGTCGGCTACGGGCTTGCCGGGTTTCAGGCGCCGATGGCGCAGCGCGTTCACGGCATCAATCCCGGCCAATTCGCATTGGAGTTCGGTGTACCGCTGGCGCTGTGCGCGGCGGCGGGCACGTTCATCGGCGGCTTCGCCACGGAGAAATTGACGCCGCGCTATCCGACCGCGGTCGCCTGGCTGCCGGCCTTGGGCCTTTTTCTCTCGATCCCCTTTTATGAAATGGCCTTCTTCACGCCGACCGAGCACATTCGCTTGGCGCTCGTGCTGTGGGGCGTGGCCGCGACGTTGCACTACACCTATCTCGGCGCGCAATACACGATCGGCCAGGGTGTCGTGTCGACGCGCTCGCGCGCGTCGGCGATTGCGATCCTGCTCCTCATCATCGCACTCATCGGCAACGGCCTCGGGCCGCAGATCGTGGGCTGGATGAGCGACATGTTCATGTCGAGCGAGCTCGCCCGGCACGGGATGGAGGGCGTGCTGACGAACGAGATGTGCCGCGCGAAGGACGTGCTCGCGCACATGGCCGAGCCGCAGAAGACCATCTGCGTCGCCGCCTACGGCGAGGGCCTGCGCCAATCGATGGCGGCGACAGCGCTCTTCTTCATTCCGGCGGCCGCATTCTTTTGGCTGTCGTCGCTGACGTACAAGCGGGATCTGGTGGCGCGGGGTTGAGCAGGGGGGCCGAGCGACGGCGGACTCGAGTCAGCAAGACAATTGGCGAGAAAAAGCTATGGCTTCATATCTTTTTGCTTTTGTGCTTTCGCTCCAGTACCCGCAGGCGCTTTCTTCTTCGATTTGAGCTGATTGTAATCGACAGCGGCACGGATGAGATTTTTTAGAGCACGCTCATTGATCTTATCGCCCTCTAAAAAATCGATCGCGCGCCACTTGTTGCCGTCAAGGCCCGCGTTGAAGAGCTTGTCGGGATCGGGCAGACGCGCCCCGTTGGCAAAGGTCAGCTTCACCTTGCCTTTGTGCGCGTTGGCGACCGCGATTATGCCGTCGCGCGACCACACCGGGCTTCCCATCCACTTCCATTCCTCGATGATCTCGCGGTCCGCCTCAAGGATGGTCTTGCGGACGCCGGCGAAGGTCTTGCCGCGCCAGTCCGTGAGTCCTGCGATCAGTTGGTCGATACGCTCTGATGGATTCATTGGATCTTATGCCTCGAATTCTGGTCCTTCACGCCTATCCGCCGGTGCGTCGCTCGGCTAGCGCCAATTCGTGACATACGGCAGCACGAACAAGTACAGACCGGTGAGCATGAGCAAGGCGAGCGGAAAGAGCGGCAATAGGTACACCCAGTAGGCGGGTTCCTTCCCTACTCCCAAGGTGATGAAGATGGCGATGACGACTGCCGTAAAGACAATCGACAGCCAGCGGTGGATCTGCCGAACCCAAATGTTCCAATTCATTGGGACCTCCTCTTCAATCTGTCCGCGCCAAGACCTGATCCAGCTTCGCGAAGAACTGCTGCCACCCGGCGTGGGCGCCGCCGTAGGCCTGCTTCTGATCCGGCCGGAAGCCCGACTGCTCCATGCGCAGGTGGGTGCCCGTGCGCGTTGGGGTGAGCGTGAAGGTCACCACGCTCATCAGATTGAAGGCCGCATCGTCGTGGGCAAAATTCCAGGTGTAGGACAGCGTTCTGTTCGGCTCGATCGCCAGGACCTCGCAGTCCAACACGCCGCCCCACTCGCCGCGAAGATTGAAACGATGACCCACGGCAAGCTTGAAGTCGTTCTTCATCAGCCACTCCGCGATCAGGTGTGGTTGGGTGAGCGCGCGCCAGATCTTTTCCGGCGGATGAGGGATCTCACGTTCGACGACGACGGAGCGCGTTTCGGTCGCGGGTTTGCTCATTGGTCCATCCTTTTGAGGAGATCCTCGAGGTCGTCGAACCGGCTTTGCCAAAACCCGGCCATCTGGCTTGTCCAGTCGATCAGCGGGGCCAAGGCGCCGAGCTGCGCGCTATAGTGCGTCTGGCGACCTTCGTGGCGGTCGCGCACGAGCCCCGCCTTCTTCAGAACGCCGAGATGTTTTGAGACGGCCGGTTGCGAGACCCCGGCCCGCGCCGTCAATGCCCCGACCGTGTGCTCTCCTTTGCGGCACAATCGCTCGAAGATGGCCCGCCGCGTCGGATCGGCGAGCGTTCTGAAGAGCACGTCGTGAGCGTTCGGCATTCGGGATCGATAACCTACGGGCTATTGATCGACGTATAACCGCTGAGTTATGTGTGAGTCAAGCGGGAACGTGGAGCGGCATAATCAAGAATCCGGGTTAGCTCAGAGTAGATTTAGTTGCCGTTTGTCTTTGGTGTCGTTCGCGGGGCGGCCTTTTGGCAGCGGGCTTACGCGCCGTCCCATCGCCTTGGTGATTTGGCGTTTGAAGCGCTCGCCGCCAAGCGCCCAACCGCCGTTCGTCGCGGTGCGCAGAGCATCGACAAATTCCTCGTCGAGTTTGCGGCGGAACAGTTCTCGATAGCTCTCTGCCGCTCATCCAGGCTGCGGCCGAGGGCGCCGTCTCGGCGGCACAGCCGGCAACGATTGGCCCCTTCGGCTTATTTGCACGGATACTTCCCGGCAAGGGCCGCAGCCGCCGTGATGTAAGCGGGCGTGGTGCCGTAATCCGCGTGGGCTGAAACGAAGTCGACAACGAGTTTCGCGAAATCCCGATACGACAAATACGGCGGCAAGGCGAAACACGCCATCTTCTCTTCCTTGGGCGCCGACGGCCCCACGGTCGGCCCTGGCGGGGGCGGCTCGGGTTTTGTCCATTGTCCCATTTTGTACTGCGCCGGCGGCGGGGGTGACGGCGCCGCGTTCGTCACGCGCGATTCGAGTGTTTTCGATTGGCCGATCCCATAGGCACTTGCAAAGCCCGTCAAAAAGGCACGGCAGGGGTCGATCGGCCTGACCACGTTTTCCGTCTCTTGCGCGCCCTCGGCCAGATAGGTGTTGCATGCGCTGGCAAGCTGCGCCCCGGTCTCGATCCGCACGTCCGTGGTTTGCACGGCGAACGCCGTTGAGGACCAAAAGGCCAATGCGCCAGCGGCAGCGGATGTGATGATGGAATTGCGCATGGATCCTGCTCACGTTGCAGCTTCCAACATAGTAGGCTCGGGCGCATCCAAGTTGATCTAGGTCAGACCCGTGGCGGAGGCCATATAGTGCGGACTTGGCTCACTTCTGCGTCAGGAGATTCCGAGGATGTGCAACGAGCCCGTGATATTCGACAGCATAGCGATTCAAGCATTGGCCGACTATGTGTCGCGGTTTTGTGCGGTGTGGTAGACGGCTAGAATCTTAACGGCATTGCCGCGTACGCTGTAAACAATGACCTTGCTTGGCCTGCCGATATCGCCCAGTTTTTCGAGCAACGCGACGCCGCGCCAATCTTGCTGCGGAAGTTTCCGGGATTGGCGCCCTCGATGCCGGACAACCACGCGTCGATGCGCCGGAGATCGGCCAGTGCCTTTCGACGCCTCCTTTACCGAAGGATCATGCCTCGAACTTGGAGAGGACGGCCGCGATCTCTTTCGGCGTCGCAAACGGGCCGGGATTTCTCGCGCGCTTTCGTAGATCCGCGATCTGCGCGTCGCTGAGCTCTGCCGCGGCGCCATCGCCGCCGGTAAGCTCCACGGATATGTCTTCGACGAGGCGCTGAACGAGGGCTTCGAGGCTCTCGCCGCCCTTCGCCGCCAGGCGGCGCAATTTGGACGCCGTTTTTGGATTGAGTTTTACGGTCAGGGTCTCGCTCATCTCTGCGCTTGTAACACGCTCCAACACACGGGCGCTCCACTCCAAGTTTTCCACCGTTATCGGCCAATTCTCACTTGCATAGTTCTTGTTTTGTTCTATGCTGTGTGGATCCAGAATTCAAGGTGATTTCCAGCGATTTCCGAACTCTCTCATTTCGGTTTTGAGCACTTCCCCGTTGGGCGGGGGTTGCCGGTGCTACTTGTGTACGGCGAGGCGACGTACGGCACAGTCTGTCGCGGCGGGCTTGGGCTTCACAACTACGCGAAGGTCGGGCTCGCGGCGGCTGATGTTGGCGACGCTGCCGACCTCACACTTCTCTTTCGCAAACTGAAATCGCGCGCGGTCGTCGTCTGGCCGGACGCCGACGACGAGGACTATGTGCACGCGCTGCGTCACGCGTCGTTGCTGGCGGAGGCGGGCGTCACGGCGGTTGGGATTGTCGAAACGCCTGACGGCTACACACAAGATGATGCGCGCGCCTGCGCCGATGCGGCGTTGCGTGAGGCGCTCGCGCGCGCCGTGCCGGCGCAAGGGGCGAGGCCAGGGCGGGCGGTCGTGCCGTGGGTCGGGCCGCTCGATGCGGGGGCAATTTTCGCGCGGGCGCGGGCGGTGTTGGCGCGGCATCTCGCCGAGCCTTCGACGACGCTCGATGCCCTCGTGCTGTGGTCTTTGCAGGCGTGGTGCGTGCGCTCAGGCCGACGCGCGCCGTTCGATGTGTCGCCGCGGCTCGTGCTCGCCGCGAACGATGCGCGCGCGGATCATGCGCGGGCGCTGCGCCTCTTGGGTTGGCTCACGCCCACGCCGCTGATCGTCTCGCGCACGGTGGCGGCGCACCTCGTGCACGCGCTCGAGGCGGAGCGGCCGACGCTGCTCATCGACGACGTCGCGGGCGGGATGCTCTACCGGCGCGACATGCGCACGCTGATCGCGGCCGGTGCTGCACGCGACGGCCTGTTCCTGGGTGCGCCCACGAAGCGCAACCCGACGGGCCGTGCGGCGTGCTTTGCGCCGGCGGCGATTGCGACGACCTCCGTTCTGCCCGACGACGTGCGCGTGCGCGCGATCGTCGTCCCGATGGCGCCGGCGCCGCTGGGCCGCGCGCGGCCGCCGCTCGGCGTTGTTCCTGACGAGATCTTGGAACTGCGCGGACAGATGCAGGCGTTTGCGGCGCAGACGACGATCGAGCTCTCTGCGGCCGATGCGCTGATGCCGCGTCCGTTCGGCACGGCGGCGCGGGAGAATTGGGCGCCGCTGATCGCGATCGCGCAGGCGATCGGCGCGCGTTGCGCGAGCCGCGCGGTGGCGGCGGCGGAGGCGCTTCAGCTCGGCGAGCCCGCGCCCGCGTCCAACTTGGCGCTGCTCGCCGATATTCGCGCGCTGGCTCCGCCGGGCGAGCGCGCGGGGGTCACGACCGTGCAGCTGATCGAGCGGCTGACCGCCGATGCGGAGCGGCCGTGGGCCAGCATCCGGCGCGGGCGCAAGCTCGACGCGCGCGAGCTGGCCGAGCGGCTCCGCGCGTTCGGCATCCGCCCTGCCACCTTGCGGCTCGCCGAGGACAATTTCGCGCGCGGCTATCGGGCGGCGGATTTGAGCGACGCCTTCGATCGCTATCTGACCTCCGTGACATCACATGTGACGGCAGCGTGATGGCAGAAACGGCGGAGATCTGCCGATGTGATGGCGTGATGGATCGGATTGCGTGCGATTTTTTCTGGTTGAGACGCGGCGCGCGGACACAAGGGGTTGTGGTCCAACAAAAACTCGTCATGGCCGGCCTTGAGCCAGCCACCCAGTGGCCGCGCGTCGGCGCGGACGGAAGACTCATCAGAAGCCACGCGTTTGATAGCGTCTCTCGCGCGCACGGACGTGCGCGCACTGGGTGGCCGGCTCAAGGCCAGGGCTGTCCGGTTGAGTTCAAGAACAAAAATATCCGTCATGGCCGGGCAAGCGAAGCGCGACCCGGCCACCCAGCGCGTCGCGTGTCCACGCGACGGAATGACTGCTGCCTCAGAAAACAGAGGTCTCTTCGCCTCGCGGACGCGAGGCGGCTGGGTGGCCGGGTCAAGCCCGGCCATGACGATCTTTTTTTTGGAATTGGAGTCCCTGACAGGGACGGCGGCGAGCAAATCGGTGCGATAATTGAGTTCGCGTTCCACCGGCTCGAACTCAACCGGACAGCCGTGGCTCAAGGCCGGCCATGACGAAACTTTTTTGCGAGGCTTTTCTTCAAGGCTACACGCCTTCGAGTTCTCGTTGACATATGATTTCATTTTCGGTTAAATATTGTTGAATTCGAGAAGGAGAAGGACGACCATGAGCAACACCAATGCGCGGCCTTCGCTTTCGTCCGCTTTGTACTACCGCGATCCCAAGGCGGCACTCGCGTGGCTCGAGAAGGCGTTCGGGTTCGAGACCTTCATGGTGATCACGGACGCCGAGGGGAATCTCGGGCATTCGGAGATGCGCTACGGCAGCGGCGTCATCATGGTCGGGAACGAGTGGACGGCCGATCACAAGAGCCCGGCTTCGATCCAGGGGAAGAACACGCAGACCGTGCATGTGCATCTGACCGAAGACATCGACAAACATTGCGCGCGCGCGAAGGCGGCGGGGGCGGAGATCTTTCAGGAACCGGCAACGCAATTCTACGGCGACCGCACCTATCGCGCGCGCGACCCCGAAGGGCACATCTGGACCTTCGGGCAGACGGTCAAAGCCGTCACGCGCGAGGAGGCGGAGAAGGCTTCCGGGCTCAAGATCGAGGGTTGGGTCTGAAACGCAAACTCATAAAGGTGCGCGCCGGCGACGCCTCGCTCGACGCTGTTTTGTCGGGGCTTGCCGATCCGCATCGGCGCAAGGTGGTCGACGTGTTGCGCGGCGGGCCGCAAAATGCCGGCGATCTGTCGAAGATCGTCGGGCTGTCGCCGCCCGCGATGAGCCGGCATTTGCGCTTGCTCAAGGAATGCGGCGTCGTCAGGGAGTCGCATCCCGAATACGACGCGCGGGTGCGCGTCTATTCGCTGAGGACCCAACCGCTCGGCGAACTCAAGGCTTGGCTCGAGACGACGGAACGGATGTGGGCGGATCAACTGGCCTCGTTCAAGAAACATTTGGAGCGTCAGGCATGACGTCGCGCGTCGTCGTGGCGTTGCGCGTGAAGGCGAGCGCGGCGCGTGCGTTCGAGGTGTTCACGCGCGAGATCGACGCGTGGTGGCGGCCGAACGACCTGTTCCAATTCACGCCGCGCAGTCCGGGGGTGCTGGCGCTCGAGGCGCCCTCGGCCGA
>JBGOVA010000078.1:0-17979 GCA_041477875.1 Micropepsaceae bacterium
CCGTTTTCGTAGGCGACGACGGGATGGTGCAGTTCCGGCCCGACATATACGGACTGGACACCCAACTTACGCTTGCACTCTCACAGCGTGTCGAGGCCATGCGGTCGGAGCCCCAACAGTGGTAAACGGACACCGCACACCGGCCGCATGCTGACCTCTCGCCGGTGACATCTGGCGCCCGCGCCTGGGCCGTATTAATGATGAGGCGTCGAGTCATGGGGGCGGCCGGTCGCCGGCGGCAAAATTTGTGCGCTTCATCATTGTTTTCCTTGCGTTGTTTGCGCTTTCGGGTTGCGCGACCACCGTGGTCGATGCCACCGACGCAGCGACCACCGCGCGCTATGACGCGTTCAAGAGCGGCAACGTCGTGCTGCCCATGGGCACGCTCGAGGCCGCCGATTGGACGATCAACCGGCAGAACGCCTACAATCTTCTGGCCGCGAGCCGGTGGCGCGAACTCGCCGACCTGGTTCAGCGCAAGGGCATCAACAACGACTTGAATTGGTACTATCTGGGGCGAGCGGCCGAAGGCCTCGAGCAGATGGACCTCGCGCGCACTTATTATCAGCGCAGCGTCGACCGCACGAAGTCGGACAAATACAGCCAGCGCTGCCAGGGCAAAGTGATGAGCACCTGCGACGGGTTCGATTTCCCGGACGTCGCGCAGGCGCGCTTGGCCTCGCTTCAGGCGGCGGCGCCGGCCGAACCCGGCGCGGGGCCTGACGACGGCGCCGCGACGGGCAATCAGTTGTTGCGCACGGGTACAGGCTTCGTCGTCGACACCGTCGGGTCGGTCATCACGAACTATCATGTCGTGCAGGCTTGCGGCGGCGTTTCGTTCCTTCTTATCGGCAACGCGTCAAGCCAGGCGACGGTGCTCGCAAGCGATCCCGTCAACGATCTTGCGTTGTTGCGGCTCAGCGATCATCCGAAGTCGGCCGCGGTGTTTCAGGAGCCCGAGAAACTTCGGCCGGGCGATGACATCATCGTCTTCGGCTATCCGCTGGTCGGGCAGTTGGCGAGCGCCGGCAATCTGACGCGTGGGTCGGTGACGGCGATGTCGGGCCTGCGCGACGACACGCGGTATTTCCAGATGTCGGCGCCGATCCAGCTCGGCAACTCCGGCGGGCCGGTGTTGAATCCGGCCGGGCGTCTGACCGGCATCGTGACCTACAAGCTCAACGCCGCGCGCGAGCTCAAGACGACGGGCGATATTTCTCAGAACGTGAACTTCGCTCTGAAGGCGTCGGTGCTGCGCGCATTCCTCGACAGCAACGGCGTGGTTTACGCGCGCGCGGACACCGCAGCCTCGCAGACGGCAGCCGATGTCGGCAGCGATGCCGCCAAGTTCACCGGCATCGTCGGGTGCTACAAGAACTAAGCGCTCGGCTTAGAGGCCCGCTCGCTTCAGGACCGGCTGGAGGGCCGGGTCGATAGCAGGCGATTCCTTCTTCAGGAAGGCGAGCAGCGCGCGTTCGTTTTCGTCGATCGTGCCATCGCGCAGGATGCGCTCGGCAAGCCAGGCGGCTTCCGCGGGATCGATCTGCTCGCGTTGAAGGCGGACCTTCGTCGCCAGCGCCTCGGCCATCGCCTCTTGCTTGGACGCCTTGGCGCCGAAGGGATCGAATTCCTCGAACACCGAGCGGACCGGCACATCACCGCGGGCAAGCGCGGCGCCGACACCCGACAAGAGCGTTCCGATCGAGCTGCGCTCGTCGAGCCAGCGCTCGCGGCGCGCCGCCTCGTCGAGGGTGGGCACAACCGGCGCGTCCATCGGGTTCATCAGATGATTGGCGATCGCGCGGACGAAGAAGTCCGTCCACTCGGGATCGTTGCCGCCGGCCGCCGTCGCTTCGTTCAACGTGAAGAGCAATTCGGCTTCGCGGCGCGAGATAAGGAGGCTGCCGTCGCCGGCAGGCGCGTGCAACGCTTTGCGAAGGATCGCGACGTCGCCGGCGCCGATGCTGACGCGCGGGCGGTTGGCGCCGAGAGGCGTTTCGCGCGAGAGCAGCACGCTCTGACGGACCGCTTCAAGGACGAGCGTCACCACTTCCTCTGGGCACTGGCGCGCCCAGTGGACGATGCTGAGGACGAGTTCGAGTTCGGTCTTGCTGTCGACGTGGCCGTCGGCGCTGACGCTGTCGATGAGAAAGCGCGCAAGTTCGGGCGTGACGTAACCTTTCGGATCGGTCTGCCACACGAAGTAGTCCGTCAGCGCCTCGACATAGAGCTGAGCGAATGCCGGATCTTTTTTCGAGCACGCATCGTTCAGGGAAAACAGAATTTCGGCGTCTTTGCGCGACACCGAACCGTCGCCGTAGATCATGCGGCGCAGCTGAAGCGCGTGCTGCGCTTCGATGCGGCCCAACGCCCGCAGGGTTTGGTCCAGATGTTCGACGCGCAGCGGCTGTGCCATGGGGGCTCCCCTTCATGCCTTTTGGGCCTTGAGGGAGTTTGAACACGAGGCGTTAAGATACGGGAAAAGGATCGTTGCGAATGCGTTTATGCCGGCGCTGCGACTGCATGGGGGGCGTCGATTTCAACGAAGAAAATGGTGGGCGTGACAAGGATCGAACTTGTGACCCCTACGATGTCAACGTAGTGCTCTCCCGCTGAGCTACACGCCCACTTGATGCTTGCACGCGCCCCTTCCGTCCGGGCGCCGGGAAGGCGAACCCTATAGCGGCGGGAAATGTCTAAGACAAGTCTTGCCCTTCAGGGCGCCATAAGACCGCGGCCGATGCCCGGGCCTGCCGTGAAACGTTGCGATTCGGCGGGCATTGGCGCAAGGGCGATCACGGTCACGCGCGCCTCACCTTGCGTGATTTCGGCTTTGAGTCTTTGGGCGACGGATCGCTGGGCGACGGATCGCTTCAACACGCGCTGCACGGCCTTGGCGCGTCGATCGTCGAGTGTGCGTGCCGAATTCGGCGTCATGATGGCGGCGTCGGCCACGATTATCGTCGCGTAGCTTCCGGCCATTGCCTTGGAGGCGACATCGGCGATCAAGGCGCGCGCTTGGCTCGACAGGCGCGCGCTGCCGGGTTTGAAGAACACGGGAACCATCAGCTTCCACGCCACGGCCAACGACGACGTGCCGTCGGCGGGCGCGGCCATTGCGGCAAGCGATGCCGTGTCGACCTCGAAACGACGGTGCGGCAGGCAGCCCGGGCGGTAGGGTTCGTCAGCCGCGGCCGCCGTCACAGAGTCCGCCAAGGCCTCGAAGGCCGTCCTGACGTCGGCGTTCGAGACGTTGGTGAACAGGCGGTGCTTCACCGTCACGTCGTGCACCAATTCATGGAGCAGAGTGAGGTCGGCGCATTCCGCCATACCGTCGCCGTTCAGGTAGATGCGGCCGTCGACATAGCCGCCGTCATTGCCCTGGAGCGAAGGATCCGACGACGGGACAAGTTCGACCGGCGGGGGCGCGCTGTCAGCGTATCCGGCGACATTGATGCCTTGGCGCACAAGCAGCGCCTCGACCCCTGCCATCGCCACGCGCACTTTCTGCGAGGGCAACGGTTCGGCATGCGCAATCGCGCCGAACGACGCCCAGAGCGCGACGGCGGCCGCGCTCCTGCAAAACAGACTCGCCACGAGACTTCCCACCCCGATTGTTCGGTGGGCTCAACAATGGCGCAAAGCCGTGAAAATTTGGTTGTACGCGCGTATATTTCGCGCGTGGCCGTTGCCTACGCCGCCGCCATGAAGCGCTCGACCTCGTTCACGAGGTCGCGCAAATGAAACGGCTTCGACAGGACTTTCGCGTCCTTCGGGGCATTGCTCTTAGGATTGAGCGCGACGGCGGCAAAGCCCGTGATGAACATGATTTTCATTTTGGGCGCGACGTCGGCCGCCTTGCGGGCGAGTTCGATGCCGTCCATGACGGGCATGACGATGTCGGTCAGGAGCAGGTCGAAGCGGCTGCCTTCCTTCAGGCAGTCGAAGGCTTCATCCCCTTGGGAGAACGAAGCGACCTCATGGCCAGCTTTTTCCAAGGCACTGGCCAGGAAACGGCGCATTGATTCGTCGTCTTCGGCGAGCAGAATTTTAGCCATGGTCCTCGCACGCCCCGTTTTCAGCACTTCCCGCAATGCCCGGGCCACGACGTGGCGCGAGACAAGCACGGCCCTATTTACGGCGGAATCCCTGCAACAGCCAAGCCTTTGCCGACATTCGGTTATTTTTGCAACCTGGATCACGCGCCAGCGGTCTTGATCAAGCGGCCCTTCGATGCTCCACTTGTGTCATCAAACATAGGTTAAGACGTGCGATTGGCAGGCGGCGGAGACAAGCGCGGGGTGGCAATCGATCCCCCTTTTGAGGTTTTGGCGCCGAACGACCACACGCTGCCGTTCGTGTTCGCCTCGCCGCACTCGGGTCGCATTTACCCTAAGTCGTTCCTACAAGCGTCGCGGCTCGACGGAACGTCCATTCGCCGCTCGGAAGACAGTTTTGTGGACGAAATCTTCGGCGCGGCACCCGCCTTGGGCGCGCCGCTGATCAAGGCGCATTTTCCCCGCGCGTTCGTTGATCCCAACCGCGAAGCCTACGAGCTTGATCCCGCCATGTTCGACGGGCCGCTGCCGCAGTTCGTGAACAGCCGCAGTCCGCGCGTGACGGCGGGCCTCGGCACGATCGCGCGCGTGGTGCGGGACGGCGCGGAGATTTATTCGCGCAAGATCACCTTTACCGAAGCTCAGGCGCGGATCGACACCTACTACAAGCCCTATCATGCGACGTTGCGCGGGCTGATCGAGGCGACGCACAAGCAGTTCAACTGCGCGGTGTTGATCGACTGTCACTCGATGCCGTCGGTCGGCGGTCCGCTCGACCAAGATATCGGTGCGGCGCGCCCCGATATCGTGCTGGGCGACAGGTTCGGTACGTCGTGCGCGCGGCGGTTGACCGACATGATCGAGCGCGCGCTCGCGATGCAGGGCTTTGCGGTCGTGCGCAACAATCCTTATGCGGGCGGTTATTCGACCGAGCACTACGGACGTCCGGCGCTTGGCCTGCATGCCCTGCAGATCGAGATCAATCGCGCGCTCTATATGGACGAAGACCGCATCGAGCGGAGTGCGGGGATCAAGCGGGTGACGCATGCGATCACCACGCTCGTGCGCGCGATGGGCGAGGTCGACTGGCGCTTCCTGCGCTCGCCCATGCAGTCCAGCCAAGCGGCGCAATGAGCCTTGGAATTCGCGACGCGGCCGGCGCCGACGTGCCGTCGCTGCATGCCATCTATTCGCACCACGTCTTGCACGGCTTCGGCACGTTCGACGAAGTGCCGCCTGACCTTGCGGCCATGGACGAGAAATGGCGCGGCATCGTCGCCAACGGCTTGCCGTGGCTTGTCGCCGAGGCGGCGGGCGCCGTCGTCGGCTACGCCTATGCGTCGCCGTTTCGTCCACGCTCCGGCTATCGCTATTCGGTCGAAGATTCGGTTTACATCCGCGACGACCAGCGCGGGAAAGGCGTCGGCGCAAAGCTGCTCGCGCAACTGATCCCGCGGCTCGAAACGCTGGGCGCGCGGCAAGTCGTTGCCGTCATCGGCGATTCGATGAATGCGGGCTCGATCGCCTTGCATCGCAAATGCGCGTTCCAACACGCGGGGACGGTGAAGGCCGTCGGCTACAAGCTCGGGCGCTGGGTCGATATCGTCTTCATGCAGCGCGCGCTCAACGGCGGGGACACTACGCCGCCGCCGACGCTAGGGGCCTGGCGCTAAAGAAAAAGGGCCGCGAGGCGGGTGCCAAGCGGCCCAAGTTAAGGGAGGAAACGCCCAGGAAGGGCTGCGGAGCAAAGCCGAAGCCTTACTGCGCTGCACAAATATGGCCGGGCCGGGAGAATAAATCAAGCGTTAAACGTTTACTCTGTCGAAGCCACAATCCCCGTATGGCCTTGATTTCCCTGACTATTCGAATCTCCCCTGTCGTCGGTGCCGGGGAATGGGCGGCTCGTTTTGCACCGACCCATGATTGCTGCGACGCAAAAGACACGCTCGAAAATGGGGTTGTTTCGGGGGCCGCCGCATCGGCCACTACCAAGAAATCTTGCGACCAGCCATCCAAGTAACGACGCGCGAATACTTGGTTAATTTCAAGTTAGCGATGAATTCGCGAGGGAGCCTGCAGCATACACAAACAAATCACCGGCGCGACATCAAACGGTCATTGGAGATTGGCACCAACACTCAGCCTGAAAAGCGCCGATTCGTGGGGCTTGCTCACGGACCCGGCCAGTACGAGCGGGTGACGGCGATGTCGGGATTCGAGGCTTTGATCGGGCGCGGGGCGCAGCCCTTCGGCGGTAGGAGCGTGCGTCGCCAGTACCGCTCTCCGACCCGAACGCCGGCACACTCAGCGGAAAATACCCGGGGTGGACACAATCGGCCGCGACGGCATCGGACGATCTGGATTTCCGACACGCATCTCGGTACGCGCGGATGCAAGGCCGAGCTCCTGCTGGATTTCCTGACGCACAACGAGTGCGACATGCTCTACCTCGTCGGCGATATGGTCGACGGGTGGCGGCTCACGCGCTCGTGGTTCTGGCACAAGAGCCACAACGCGGTGATCGACGAGATCCTGCGCAAAGCGCAGGCAGGCGCGCGCGTCATCTACATTCCCGGCAATCACGACGAAGCGTTTCGCGACTATGCGGGTCTTTGTTTTGCCGGCGTCGAACTTGCGGGCGATGCGATCCACGAGACGGCCGACGGACGGCGGCTTCTCGTGCTCCACGGCGATCATTTCGACAGCGTCGTGACCTACGCGCGCTGGCTCGCGCATGCGGGCGATTGGGCCTATGCGCTCGCGCTCAGGCTCAACGATGTCGTCGCGGGCCTACGGCGGCGCTTCGGCATGCCTTATTGGTCGCTGTCGCGCTGGCTCAAAGACCACGTCAAGAACGCGGTCGAATATATCGGCCGGTTCGAGCAAGCGGTCGCCCTCGAGGCCGAGCGGCGCCAAGTCCATGGGGTCGTGTGCGGCCACATTCACAAAGCAGAAATCCGGCAAATCGGGAATGTGCTTTACTGCAACGACGGCGATTGGGTGGAAAGCTGCACCGCGCTGGTTGAAGACTATGCCGGAAAACTGCAAATTGTGACGTGGACTCAAGCCCTACCGACACTGCAACCGCAGGCAGCGCTCGCACAGGCGGCGGAATAGAATGGCGCCGCGGGCGGTCACCCTATCGCAGGCGCGGCGCTCGGACTTCGTGCGCCCGGAGCTCTTCGATGCGCCCCTCTTCGATGCGCCTGGGGCCGAGCGCGACCTTCGCCCGATGCGCATTCTGATCGCGACCGACGCATGGGCGCCGCAAGTGAACGGCGTCGTGCGCACGCTCGAAACACTGGGGACGCAGCTCGGCCGGATAGGCCATGACGTCCGCTTCGTGACGCCCGACGGGTTTCGCACGATACCGATGCCGACCTACCCGGAGATCAGGCTCGCGCTCTTCGCACGGCGCGCGGTCGGGCGCATCATCGACGAGTTCAAGCCGGAAGCCATTCACATCGCGACCGAGGGGCCGCTCGGTCTTGCGACGCGGCGCAATTGCTTGAGGCGCGGGATTTCCTTCACGACCTCGTTCCACACGCGCTTTCCGGAATATATCCACGCGCGCTTCGGCGTGCCGACGTCGTGGCCGTATGCGGGCCTCAGGTGGTTCCACGGGCCGGCGACCGCCGTGATGGTCGCGACGCGGACCCTCGAGAAAGATCTCATCGCGCGCGGTTTCAAGAATTTGCGCATGTGGTCGCGCGGGGTCGATGTCGAGCTCTTCAAGCCCGCCCCGAAGGATTGGCTCGATCTGCCGCGACCGGTGTTCCTCTACGTGGGGCGCGTCGCGATCGAGAAAAGCGTGGAAGAATTCCTGAAGCTCGATCTTCCAGGATCGAAGCTTATCGTGGGGGACGGGCCGCAACTCGCCGAGCTTCGCGCGCGCTATCCGACGGTGCGTTTTGTCGGACCGAAGTTCGGAGCGGAGCTCGCGCGTCACTATGCGGCGAGCGACGTGTTCGTGTTTCCATCGCGCACCGATACGTTCGGGCTCGTCGTGCTTGAAGCGCTGGCAAGCGGCTTGCCCGTCGCGGCGCATCCGGTGCAGGGGCCGATCGACATCATCGGCGGCAATCTGACGGTGGGCGCGCTTAGCGATGATCTGGGCGAGGCGGCGCGACGCGCCATGCGCCTCAACCCGCACGCATGCCGTCTCTTTGCCATGAATTTTTCGTGGGAGGCCTGCACACGGCAGTTCCTGACGAACTTGGCGCGGCCCCAGGACGAACGGCTGAGCGTGCCGGCGCAATGAGGGCGGCCGCTCAACGCTGCGGCTGCAGCGGCTCGAGAATCTCCGAAAGCGGGCGCCACGTGACAGGATAGCGCAAGAACGGCGCGAACGAACGGAAGCGGTCGCGCACACCGAACTGTTGTTCGACGATCTTGTTCAAGTTCACAAGAAAATTGTGCCGATCGAAAGCGACCAACTGGCCGACGAATTCCCGAACTGCGCGCCGGCTGAAACGTTGTTCCTTCAATTCACGGACGGCCGCAGCCACCGCGTTCGGGCGATCGTCGACGACGCGCACATGTGGACCCAAGAAGTAGCGATCGCGCCCGCCGATGCTGCCCGTCGACACGACGGGCGTCCCGCACAATCTGTACTCCATGGATACGCGCATCGACCCTTCCGCCGCGGAGAGACACAAACCCACCGCCGAACGGTTCATGAGGCCCACGATGTCTTCATCGGCCAGGTGTTTATAAATTCCGCCATTGGCCTCGAAATTTGCGAAGCGCGCCCTCGGCAAAACGCGGCTGACGCGCCCGACGTCCGTGGTGTGGGGCCGTGCGTGGGTCAAGACGAGACTTGGGATGGCCGAGGCAAGTTCGTGCCGCTTGCGGGCTTCGAGGCGGGCGACGTAGATGGCATCGAACCGCGCCAGATCCGCAGGCTGGGGCGGCAACACGCTGAACAAGCGCTCGTCAACGAAGATGAGTTCGTTCGCCAACATGTTGGGAACGCCCGCTCGCGACAACAGCAGCGATTCGGTCGGCGTGTTCGCGAGAATTACGAACTTGCAATGCGGGAGCGCGCGCCCGGCAACTGCGAGGTCCGCCGCAATGTCTGCAACAAGTCTCGTCGATTCGCATGACCAGGTGAGGCCGACAAGGTGCAGCGCCGGCCGATCGGCGAAGATTTCGGGGCGCGAAGGCGCCAGTCCCATCAGGAAATCAGCCTCGCGCTTGAAGATCGTCACCAACGGATCGAGGCAAACAATGCATCCGGCGGCATAGGTTGAAGCGGCGCCGGTCATTGGCGCCCCGCGTCGAGCGCCGCGAACACTTCGGCCTGCTTGCGCCATGTGACGGGGAAACGCACGAACGGCGCGTGTGCGAAGCGCACGGGAACAAACGAACCAAGGCCCAGCGGCAATGCCGTTTCCCGTTTCGATATCGTGATCGGCGGCTCGGTGCCGACGACGCAACCGGCGGCGTATGTCGGCCGGGTCGCGGGTTCGACGACCGCGGTCATGCGGCGGCGGTCAGCGGAGCGACGGCCTCGTCCGCCCTTCGCCAGCGCGTCAGACCGATTTCAAAGGGCGCGAAGGATTTGAAGAGCTCTTCGACGCCGAATGTTTCCCTGACGAGCCTGTTTGCCGCGATCAGGAAATTGTGCCGATCGAACGCGAGCAGATGCATGATGTAGTTGCGTACCGCGGCCTTCGGAATTCGGCTGCGCGCCAATGCTTGAACGGCTGCCGCGACCTTGTCCGCGTCCGCTTCGACGATGCGGCAGAACGGCGGCATGAAATAACGGTCGCGGCCGCCGATGCTGGGCGTCGAGACGATCGGCACGCCGCAAAGCAAATATTCGAGCGCTGCCTGCATCGCGCCCTCGACCGCGGAGAGGCACAAGCCGACCCGCGCGCCGTTGATTTGCTCGGCGCATTCCTCGATCTTGAGTTGGCGATATGATCCGCCGCCCATTTCGTGATTGATGAAAGTGGCGTCGGGCAAAAGCGCACGGATCTGGTCGTAGAGCGGCGGCTCGTCGGGGGGACCCAAATCGTAGAGCAAGCCCAGACTCTTGATCCCGCACGCAAGCTCGTGACGCTTCACGCGCATGAGCCTGCCGTTGTAGATGGCGTCGAAGCGCGGCTCGCCCTGCAACGGGCGGAAGACTTGCTCGTTCAAGAAGACGAGTTGGCTCGACATCATCGACGCGACGCCGCGCGTGGAGAGGAGATAGGCCTCGAATTCGCCGTTGGTCAGGATGACGAAGGTGTTATCCGGCAGCTCGCGGGAAATCGCCGCGACGTCCCGGGCAATCGCATCACAAGAGTCTCCACTTTCGATCGTATGCGAGAAGCCGACCAGATGCAGTGCCTTGCGGCCGCGGAAGTGTTGGGGCCGCGCGCTGGCGATGCCCATCGGCATGCCGGTGCTGCGTTTCGAATACGTCACGATGGGATCGGCCGAGACGACCATCCCACTGACATAGCGTTCATCTTCCATGGCGCGACCGAATCATTGCATGTGCGTCGAACCCAATTCCTGCACAGACAGTGTAGTGCGTGCACCCCTTCGGCAAAGCTGGACGACCGTCGAAATGGTGGATGAATCGGAGCCGCGCGGTTCATCGGACGCAGCAAACGTCATTATGGTCCGATACATTCGACTGCGATTCGGCCATGAGGCGACATGACCGCGCCGAGCGATCATTCAAAACCGCGCCTGTCTGTCGCGGTCTCAACCTACAAGCGGCCCGACGGGCTGAGGCGACTGCTCGAAGCGCTGCGACCTCAGGTTGAAGGGCGCACGTCACGCGAGGTCATTGTCGTCAACGACGGCAGTCATGACGCGGCCTATGAAGCGGTCGCGCAGGAATTCTCGGACATCGTTTCGTACCACGCGTTACCACAGAACGCCGGGATAGCGCGAGCGCGCAACGAAGTGGCGGCACGAGCGCGCGGCGCGTTCGTCGTCTTCACGGACGACGATTGCGTGCCGCCGGCATCGTGGCTCGATTGGCTCGAGGCGCGGCTCGATGCGAACCCAGAGCTCGACTTGGTGGTCGGCACGACGCGCCCTCGCACTCCCGACCGCCCGCGCTTCATCGAGAGGGTCAACGGGCATTACGAACTGATACCGGCGCCGCACGGCACGCGCTCGGTGCCGCTGTTCGCGACGGCGAACGTCGCGATCCGCCGCGAGCTGTTCGAGCGCGTCGGCGGCTTCGGCTTTGCGCAAGAGTTTCCGGGCGCGGGCGAGGACACCGAACTTTCGAGCCGGCTTGCGGCGGCCGGCGCGCGCACGGTCGTCGATCTGAACTGGTATGTGCGCCACGACGTGTCGGACGGATTGGTTCGCCAGATGCGGCGCTATTGGCGCTACGGGTACGCGAATGTGTGGATGTGCAGACTGACGACGGCGCCGAGTTTTCATGTGGAGATGGCCGCGGCCAACCGCCGGCATCATCTCTCCAACGCAATCGAATTGTTGCGCGACAATCTCGAATTGTCGGAAGGGTTTTCGCGTTGGCCGGCGGTCAGGTGGTGTTCGGCGGTCGCGGCGAGTTGCGTGCAGGTCGCCTATTTCGACGGCTGCGCTGCGGCGGCGGCGGCACGAAGGCGCGAGCTTCGCATCTGATCGCGCGGGCCGAGGCAGCGCGTCACGGCGGCCAGCGTCTCTTCGAGGCCGCTCTTCTGTTTTCTGGCGCCGAGCGTGAGCGCCCAATGGCGAGCTTGGCGAATGAGTCCGGTCTCGACCAGGAAATCGTTGAGTCTCGTGCGGATCGCCTTTTCGCTCTTGGCGGGCTCGAGCCGCCTGGCGACGCCCATTTGGGCCGCGAGCATCAAGTTCAATTCAGTCTCGTTGTGCAAGGGCATGATCAAATGCGGGCGCCCGGCCGCGACCGCTGCTTGACACATGAACGCGCCGCCTTGGGATAGTGCGTGCGATACGGTCGGCAGCACCTCATCGAGCGGCGGCGGAGTGTCGTAGACTTTGTGACCGCGATGCTTGAGGAAATGCGGAAGCGGGCCGACATCGCCGCGCAAGTAGGCCACGATCTCAATATCCATTCCGACCAGGGCCTGCACGAGCGTTTCTACGTGCGGGACCTCGCTTCCCGCGTAGACGAACAGGCGCGGCCTGACCGGCGCCTCGACGAATTCGGGCAGCGGCTCGGGCGGCGTAAGGATTGGCTCGCCGCGGAAGGCGCGATAGGGATCGAGTTCAGGCAAGCCGAAAACGAGCCGTTCGTCGGACCGGAACAGGTCGACCATGCAGGCGGGCGGGCGCATGTTGCGTTCGGCCAAAGCCGCTTTGACGGAGTGGAGCAGGCGCGGCTCGGGCAGCGACGGCGCCTGATCGGCGCGAAGCGGCGGCAGTCGATCGAGCGAAAGCGGAGGCATCGTGAACGGCGTGCCGACGCAAATCACCGGCGTCTGCTTGCCGAAGAGCGTCGCGAGCAAGGCCGGGCTGTGATCGGCGATCACGAGATCCGGCTGCACCAGGTCCAGCATCGCCTCCCAAGCGGACATCACCGCCGAAAGCTTTATTGGATCGGCAAAGCCGATGCCGGTCAGAACGTCGGCGTAACTTGCGACGGTGGGCTTGTGGCCCCAATGGCGATGCTCGGGCCAGACGGGCGCCTGAAGAATCGTGAACTCGCCGGACTTGGCGGCGAGATGCATGTTGGTCAAGTCGTGAATGGCGAAGACAGGCTTGGCGCCGCGCGCAGCCAACGCGCGAGCGAGCGCCATCAACGGCTTGATGTGGCCGAGATTGGCGCCCAGCTCCCAGGCAAAGAGTATCGAAGTTCCGGCGAGGTCTATGCTCCGCTCCACCTTCAGTTCAGCAGCATGCTACTTCAGCAATACGTCGAGAGCGGTTTCGGACAAACCGCCATAAGGCGCTCTTTCTTTCTCGCGACGATTGCCGTCGACCTCGCCCGGATCGGCGCGGCGTTCGCGGTCGATGAGCGACATGCCGGTTGTGCCGAAGTGTATCTTGAGGCCCGCACGCACATGATCGTAGTCGTCGCCCCATTCGCCGTCGGCGAAAACGGAGAGACCGGGTGAAGAATCCATGGCCGGCTGCCACTCGAAGCCGACGCGGCCCACGGTGTCGCGGCCGTCGTCCGGCTCGAGCTCGATACCGCCGCGCGCGGCGAGGTTCGGCGTCACGTAGAAGCCGACGTCAACGCTGCCATAGAGGCCGTCGCCGAAATCGCCCGATTGATCACCGACGCGCCCGCCGACCGTGAAGTTGCCGAGATAGAAATCGGCTTCCGCGCCGAAACGCGTGAGGTCGAAGCTGTTGTTGTTGTCGTACGAGACGTACGCGCCGACCATGGCCCAGCTGGGATCGCGCCAGAACAGATGTCCGCCTGCCCCGTAGTATTCGTCGGTGCCGACCGCCCCTTCAACCTGCGCGCCGAAGCTTTGGCCCACGGGGAAAGTCACTTTGCCCAGGATTTCACCCTGACCGTCGCGAACGCTGCCGGCGCCGGGATCGTACGACCCGCCGCGGACAGAAATCGTGCCGTTCGTTCCGGATACGGCGGGATCAGCGGCTGCCGGTACGGTCACAGCGGCGCCAAGCAGCGCCGCGGCGCTCATGGCAAGGGCGCCGCGCACCAAGCCTTTGCGTTCGAACAGCTGCGTGTAGATCGTCTGCGTTACCGACTTCGCGTCGACGCTGACGAGCCTGACGCCGCGCGGCGGCTCGGTGCCGATGCGTACAGCGAGGGCGAACTCATGGCCCACGCCTTGCTGCCAATCACGCATGATCGCGCCAGTTCGCCGAACGAGTTCGGTACGCTCGTTGGTGACCTCATCGGCGCTCGACGCTGTCGCCGCGTCCTTGACGATCACGTAAAGCGTGCGGCGCGAGGTGTCCAAAAAGATGTTTTGAACCGCCGAGCCGAGGCTCGCGCGGAGACGCCGCGCGCAGGCGGCGACGGCTTGGCTGCGACCGATGAAGCCCGTCGGATCGTAGACAACGCGACCCTCGCCGAAGCGACGGGAAAGCGATTCGAGCGAGCGTATGCGCCGCAGCGCGCGCGGATTGTGCGCAACGACCCGGCATTGCAGATCCGAGCCTTCGCGGCGGAGCGCATCGCGTGCGCGGGCGGCCAGTCGTCGGGCGCTGCGCCGCTCCATCGTGTGGAGCGTCAAGGCCGCGCTATCCCCAGCCTCGGACTGGCGCACGAGAAATACCGCCTCACCTAGGTGTGCGAATATCTCGGCGATACGATTCAAGTCAGACATGCGTGCGCTCCCCTCAAGCGAATCACTCGCGAATTCGGTTGTGGAGCGTCGCTGGCCCTCCCGTTAGGTGTCAAACGCCGGAGTGTTGCTTGCGGGACTCTTGCTGCGCGGCGAATCAATTCGGGCGTGCGCGTTTTGCGTTTGATCGAGCTCTCGAGTCGAGCGCAGCGGTCTAAACGTGTCGCAAAGCACAATCGCCGTCGCAGGTCTTTGCCGCCGAACTCGCACGCATCAATTGTCATGTTTGAAGCATCATTTTGTCGCGTTGATACCTCTCTTTGCATGGTTTAACCGTGAATGGAGAGAGTCTTCGCCATGATCACAGCCGGGCAATTGCGAGCCGCGCGAGCGCTTCTTGCGCTCGATCAGCGCAAGCTCGCCAAGCTCGCGGGACTTTCGCTGCCGACCATTCAGCGTATGGAAGCAAGCGACGGCGTGATTCGCGGCAATGTGGATTCGCTCATGAAACTGACCGCAGCGCTTCGAAAAGCGGGCGTCGAACTCCTCGGCGAAGGCGCCGTCAGCCAAGGGATGGGTCGCGGCGTGCGGCTCGTCGGGAGCTAGGCGCAGATGGCGCTGACCGCAGAACTCTGGAGTGTCGCGGCCTATCTGGCGCTTGTCGTCGTTGCGATCGCGACGGTTCGTTCCAAATCGAATTCCTCGCTTGTCTATTCGGGCACGTTTGCGGTCGGCATGTTCGCGCTGACGGTCGCGTCGTTCGCGTTGGCGGACGGCGGGAAGGCCGGCCCCGGCATCGTGCTTCCGCTCGGGCTGCCGTGGGTCGGTGCTCACTTTCAGATGGATCCGCTGGCCTCGTTCTTCCTCGTGATCGTCAATCTCGGTGGGGCGATGGCGAGCCTGTTCGCGCTCGGCTATGGCGCGCACGAGAAGGCGCCGCACCGCGTCGTGCCGTTTTACCCCGCGTTCCTTGGGGCCATGAACCTCGTGCTGCTCGCCGCCGACGCGTTCTCGTTTCTGGTAAGTTGGGAGTTCATGTCGCTGGCGTCGTGGGCGCTGGTGCTTGCCCATCATCGCGACGCCGACAACGCGCGCGCGGGCTACGTCTACATCGTGATGGCGAGCTTCGGTACGCTGGCGCTACTGCTTGCGTTCGGCGTGTTGGCCGGGGCCGACGGCGGATACTCCTTCGACGCCATCCGGGCAAACGCCAGCCTTACGCCAACCATGGCGGCGACCGTGCTGTTGCTCGTGCTGGTCGGCGCAGGCTCCAAGGCAGGACTTGTGCCGTTGCACGTTTGGCTGCCGCTTGCCCACCCCGCCGCGCCGAGCCACGTGTCGGCGCTCATGAGCGGGGTGATGACCAAAGTCGCAGTCTACGCGTTCATCCGCATCATCTTCGACTTGGTGGATTCGCCCGAATGGTGGTGGGCCGTCGTGGTGCTGTGTTTGGCCGGCGCCACGACGGTGCTTGGCGTGCTCTACGCGCTCATGGAGCACGATCTGAAGCGGCTTCTTGCGTACCATACCGTCGAGAATATCGGGATCATCTTCATCGGACTCGGATTGGCGCTTGCCTTTCGAGCCAACGGCATCGCGTGGGCGAGCGCACTCGCGCTGACGGCAGCGCTCTTTCACGTGCTCAATCATTCGCTCTTCAAGAGCCTGTTGTTCTTCGGCGCCGGCGCCGTGCTGAAGGCGACCGGCGAGCGCGATCTGGAGCATCTGGGCGGCCTGATCCATCGCATGCCGCTGACGAGCTTCGCTTTTCTCGTTGGGTGCGTCGCGATTTCGGCGCTGCCGCCGCTGAACGGTTTTGTCTCGGAATGGCTCACGTTCCAAGCGATCCTTGTCAGCCCCAACCTTTCTCAGTGGGGTTTGAAAATCATCGTCCCGGGCGTCGGCGCCCTGTTGGCTCTGTCGGCCGCGCTCGCCGCCGCTTGCTTCGTCAAGGCGTTTGGCCTGACGTTTCTGAGCCGGCCGAGATCGATCGCGGCGGAGCGCGCGGAAGAGGTCGACACATTCTCGATCGCGGCCATGTTTGTGCTGGTGGCCCTGTGCTTCTTCGCCGGCGTATTGCCTGGGTTTGTGATCGATGCTCTTGCACCGGTCACGCAGGCGCTGATCGGCGAGCGCATGCCGCTGCAGCAGAGCGTGCCCTGGCTTTCGATCGTTCCGATCGCGGAGGCGCGCAGCTCGTATAACGGTCTTCTCGTCTTCGTCTTCATTTTTATTTCGTCGTCGGCTGCGATCATCGCCATTCACTATCTGGCTTCGCGTACCGTGCGGCGCGAGGATCCGTGGGATTGCGGCTATGGCGAGCTTCCCGTCAACGCGCAGTATTCGGCCAGCAGTTTTGCCCAGCCCATCCGGCGCGTGTTCGGGACGCTTGTGTTCCAGGCGCGCGAGAACGTCGACATGCCGCCGCCTGGCGATCGCAGGCCGGCGCGGCTTCAGGTCGTGGTGCGCGACCTCATTTGGGACACGCTCTATGCGCCGATCGCCGGCGCCGTCTCGTTTGCCGCCGAAAAGCTCAACGTGCTGCAGTTCCTGACCATCCGGCGTTATCTCGGGTTCGTGTTCTTCGCGTTGGTGATGTTGCTGTTGGGGCTTGCGATATGGCAATAGCGCTCGACATCGTCACGCAAGGCGCGCAAATGCTGCTGGTGCTTCTGGTGGCACCGGCCCTTGTGGGACTCGTGCGAAAGGTGAAGGCGCAGCTTCTGCGCCGGAAGGGACCTCCGATCGCGCAGCCGTATCGCGACCTTCTGCGCCTGCTTCGCAAAGAGGTCGTGTTGCCGCGGAACGCATCGTGGTTGTTTCGGGTCGCGCCCTACGTAATCTTCGCTGCGACCTGGGTTGGCGCCGCCCTCGTTCCGACGTTCGCCAGCGGTCTGATGTTCAGTTGGTCGGCCGATCTGATCGCCATCACCGCGCTCTTGGGCGGGGCGCGCTTTTTCCTGGCGCTTGCGGGATTGGATGTCGGAACGAGCTTCGGCGGCATCGGGTCAAGTCGCGAAATGATGATCGCTTCGCTCGCAGAGCCCGCGATGATCATGATCGTTTTCACCTTGGCCCTGCTCGCGGGCTCGACCCAGCTCTCGACCGTCGCCGCATTCATGGCATCGCCCGATGTGGGTCTGCGCGTCTCGCTCGCGCTCGCGCTGTTCGGGTTGATCATTGTGGCCCTTGCCGAGAATGCGCGTGTGCCCGTCGACAATCCGGCGACGCATCTCGAGCTCACCATGGTGCACGAAGCGATGGTGCTTGAGTATTCCGGCCGGCACCTTGCCGTCATCGAACTCGCGGCGGCGCTCAAACTTTTGCTGTACATTTCGCTGATCGCCTGCATTTTCGCGCCGTGGGGGATCGCACCCGCCGGTGCACCGATCGGGGAGTATGCGATCGGAATTCTGACCTATCTGGGCAAGATGACGCTGGGCGGAGTGTTGCTCGCGGTCTTCGAGACCTCGATCGCCAAGATGCGCGTGTTCCGCGTGCCGGAATTTCTCGGCATTGCGCTGATGCTCGGTCTGCTCGGCGCGCTTTTGCGCTTTGTGTCGGGGAGCTTCTAGATGCTGGGTTTGGGCTTCGACGTCGCGCACTTCCTGGCGGGCAGCCTCGTCCTCGTGAGTTTCCTGCTGCTCTATCAGGATCGTCTCTATGCGCTGGTGAACGTGTTCGCCGCGCATGCGGCAGTTCTGGCGCTGTCCGTCGGCTGGCAAGCCTTCATC
>JBGOVA010000075.1:0-18130 GCA_041477875.1 Micropepsaceae bacterium
GCCCAAATCGTCCGCGACGCGCAAGAACACGGCGTCGAAATGCGCGCGGTCGACACCAACCATTCCGATTGGGACAACACGCTCGAACAATTTTCGTCATGGCCGGGGGTGTCCCGGCCACCCACTGCACGCCCGGCGGTGGGCGCTGATGACTCACAGCGGATAAAAACTGAATCTCTCGGTCGCGAAGACACGCGACCGCTGGGTGGCCGGGTCAAGCCCGGCCATGACGAAAATATTGGCGTTGTGAGCCGCCTCCACCCCCGCCACGCCGAAATGGCGTCCGACATCCGCACCACCTGCGCGATGCGCTTGGGCTTCCGCCAGATTTCGGGCTTAAGCGAAGAGGACGCCAAGAAGATCATGGCCCACCGCGGCCGCGGCTATGATTCCGTGCGCGACCTCTGGCTGCGCACGGGGATTGAGCTCGGCGCGCTGGAACGCCTCGCCGATGCCGACGCCTTCCGCTCCATCGGCCTCGACCGCCGCGAAGCCTTATGGGTTGTGCGAGGTCTGCGCCGGTCGGGCGACAAGGACGATCTGCCTCTGCTGGCCTTGAGCACGGCCCGCGAGCACGAACCCGACTTCGCGCTGCCTTCGATGCCGCTCGGCGAACATGTCGTCGAGGACTACCGCCATCTGCATCTGTCGTTGAAGGCCCACCCCGTCTCGTTCCTGCGTCGCGAGCTACAAGCACGCGGCATCGTCGAGAACGGCTCGCTTCCCGCCATAAGACCCAATCGATCCGTCACGGTCTCGGGCCTCGTCCTGGTGCGTCAGCGTCCGGGCACGGCAAGCGGCGTCATTTTCATGACGCTCGAGGACGAAACGTCCATTGCCAACATCGTCGTTTGGCCGAAGGTCTTTGAACAATTCCGCCCCGTCGTGCTGGGCGCGCGCTTCGCCCTCGTGCGCGGTAAGCTTCAAAGCGAAAGCAACGTCATCCATGTGATCGCGGACGAGATCGAAGATCTGACGCCGCTGCTCGATCGCTTGGCAACCGACACCTCGCCGATCGAATCGCTGGCACGCGCCGACGAGCTCAAGCATCTGCCGCCCGAAGGCGGCACCTCTCCCGGCGCGCGCGCATCGCTTCACCGCCATCCGCGCAACGTCCGCCCGCTGCAACCAACGAAGGAATACGACACGCAAGCGGCCGCGCAGAAAGTCCATGCCGTCATGCCGAAGGGTCGCAACTTCCACTAAAGGCGTTACCCCCGCCCGCGCTTGCTGCGCGTGGGCAGAACCTGGCGTTCAATCCAGTTTTTGAGTTCGCGCGTACGCACCGCGAAATCCGAAACCGCATTCGTGATCCCGTGCCGCCACGCGAGCGCGCGATCGGCCGGATTGCGGTTGAGCGCCTCGAGATCGCCGACATAGCGCGCATGATCGTCGTCGCCGTGGAACAGGCCTTGCTCGACCATCGGCGCCTTCAAACGCCGCATCACCGCCGCGATATCGCCGAAGGAATATTCGGGATGATACTGCACGCCCCAAAACGTGCAGCTCCGAGATTTGATCTCGGCCGCCTGCACCGCGCTCCATGCGTTGGTCGCGAGGATCGTCGTCCCGCGCGCCGTCTCTTCGATCTCGTCGAGGTGAACCGTGATCGCGTCGAACACGGGGCCCTTGTCCCAGTAGAGATCGTGCTCCTCGCCCGCGTCCGTCAGCATGATCGAACGCCCAAAGCCGATCTCGCGCCCGTTCGGATTCTTGCGCACGGTGCCGCCGGCCGCGACCGTCGCCACCTGCAGACCCCAGCATGAGCCGAAGAACGGCGTATCCGTCTCGAACACCGCGCGCGCCAAATCGACTTGGCGCATGATCGACGGCCCGAGGTCATAGATGTTGAGCGACGACCCGGTAATCGCGACGCCGTCATAAGACTGAAGCCCCATGCGGTCGGGCAAATTCGCGCCGAGATCGGCCGGGAAGCAAATGTCGACGCGCGCATTGGGGTAGAGCTTGCGCAGGACCTCGGCATAGCCGTCGCTCGCCACGCGCCCGCCCACGGCGACTTGCCGCGCGCGCCCTTCGGCCGTGTACCCTTCGACGACGAGGAGGCGCGGTCCGCTCATGCTGCTTTCAAATCACCGTGGAGTGCCGCGTCGAAGATACGCCGCGCGCCCTGAACATCAAGCGCGATCGGATTGCCGCCCGCCGTCGGATCGACGATCGCCATGTCGGCGATGAGCTTCGCCTTCGCGTCGTCGACCTTGAGACCCTTCAGCGTGTGCGGAATGCCGATCTCGTCGCGCAACGTCAGCACGAAACCCTGAAAAGCGTCGAACGTGCCGCCGAGCCCCAGATATGCGGCAAGCCGCGCAATCTTCTGCTCGATCGCCTTGCGATTGAAGGCGAGCACATAGGGCATGAACACCGCGTTGGTCAGCCCGTGATGCGTGTCGTAGAGCGCGCCGATCGGATGCGACAGCGCATGAATGGCGCCGAGCCCTTTCTGGAATGCCGTCGCACCCATTGCCGCCGCCGCCATCATGTTGCCGCGCGCCTCGATATCGCCGCCCGTTTTCACCGCGCGCGCAAGATTTTCTTTGACGAGCCGCATCCCTTCGACCGCGACGCCGTCGGCGAGCGGATGGAACCCCGGCGCGCAATAGGCCTCGAGGCAATGCGCGAACGCATCCATCCCCGTCGCGGCCGTGATGTGCGGCGGCAACCCGACAGTCAGCGCCGGGTCGCAAATCGTCACGACCGGCATCATCTTCGGATGGAAGATCACCTTCTTCGTGTGCGTCGCCTCCTGCGTGATCACGCCCGCGCGCCCGACCTCCGACCCGGTGCCCGACGTCGTCGGCACCGCAACCACGGGCGCGATGCCCTTCGGATCGGCGCGCGTCCACCAGTCGCCGACGTCCTCGAAATCCCACATCGACCGCGTCTGCCCCGCCATGAAGGCGATCACCTTGCCGACATCGAGGGCGGACCCGCCGCCGAACGCGACCACGCCGTCGTGCCTGCCCGCGCGCAGCGCCGCGACCCCCTCGGCGACGTTCGTTTCGACGGGATTGGACTTGATGTTCGAGAACATCGCGGCGCCGAGCCCCGCCGCCTTCAACGAGGCGAACGCATCGCGCGCGATCGCCATCGCGGCCAATCCCGGATCGGTCACGAACAGCGGCCGCGCGATGCCCGCAACCTTGCACGCCTCCGCAAGCTCCGCGATGCGCCCCGCGCCGAAGCGCACGCTGGTCGGATAATTCCAATTGGCTGTCTGAGTCATTGGCGCTCTCAGATCGCTTGTCGCAAATGATAGGACTTGGGCCGCGTCAGCATCTCGTAGCCGATCGGCGACAGCGACGCGCCGCGCCCCGTGTCCTTCACGCCCGTCCACGCCAGCGCCGGATCGAGATAGTCGCAGCGGTTCATGAACACGGTCCCCGTCTCGACCTGATCGCCGATCCGCTCGGCCGCGCCAAGGTCGCTGGTCCAAATGCCGGCGGTCAGTCCATAGGGCGAATCGTTCATCAGCCGGACCGCCTCCTCGTCCGACTTCACCTTCATGATGCCGACAACGGGCCCAAAACTCTCCTCCATCATGACGCTCATCGAATGATCGACGTTTGTCAGCACTTGGGGGCCAAGATACGGCGTCCCTTCGCGATTGGCCGCAAACGCCTTCATGTCGACATGCGCCTTGGCGCCTTTCGCCAGCGCTTCCTTGGTTTGTCGGCGCACCACTTCGGCAAAGCGCGCGTGCGCCATGGGCCCCAGCGTCGTCTTCTCGTCCATCGGATTGCCGAGCACATACTGCCGCGTCAGGTTCACGAATCCGTCGAGGAATTTGTCGTAGACCGCTTCGTGCACGTAGATGCGCTCGATCCCGCAGCAGCACTGCCCCGAATTGTAGAATGCGCCGTCGACCAGATTCTCGATCGCGTGATCAAGCTTCACGTCCGGTCGCACATAGGCTGGATCCTTGCCGCCGAGCTCCAGGCCCATCGTCGTGAACGTACCGGCCGCCGCCTGCTCGACCGCCGTTCCACCCGCCACCGAGCCCGTGAAATTCACGTGATCGACGGCGCCGCTTGCGAGCAGGCGGGTCGTCTGGTCGTGGCTCAGCACAATATTCGTGAACAGCCCCTTCGGCGCACCCGCCTTCTTCATCGCCTGATCGAAGCGTTCGCCGACGAGGATCGTTTGCGAGGCATGCTTCAGAATCACTGCGTTGCCCGCGATCAGCGCCGGCACGATCGTGTTGACGGCGGTCAGATAGGGATAGTTCCAGGGTGCGATCACGAACACGAGGCCGGCGGGCATGCGCTTGATCATGCGTTTGAACCCGGGCTTCGGGTCGGCCGGCAACACCGGCTTCAGTGAGTCTTCCGCGATCATCGCCATGTAGCGCACGCGTTCCTCGAACCCGCGGAACTCGCCGCCGAAGCGCACCGGCCGCCCCATCTGTTCGGCAAGTTCCGGGACGATCTCCTGGTTCAACGCCAACATCGCGTCGAGGAACTTAAGCGCGAACGCACAGCGATCCTTGATCGAAACCTTCGCCCATTCGCGCTGCGCCGCGCGCGCCGCCTTCAGAGCAACCTCGATCTGCGCGTCGCTCGCGACCGGCCGGCGCGCGACCTCATGGCCGTCGATCGGCGAAATACAAACGATGTCCATCATGTTCGCGGCCCTCAGGCGGGCGCCAGCGGCCCGCGTTAGATGATCTCGAAATAGCGCGCCAGTTCCCAGTCGGTGATCGCCTTGCGGAACTCGCGCTCTTCCCACTTTCGCGTCGCCGCATAATGCTCGACAAAGGCATCGCCGAACAAGGCGCGCGCGGCCTTCGACCCTTCGAGCCGCTCGGCCGCCTCATGGAGCGTGCGCGGAAGGGCGCGGCTCTTCGGGAACTTCTTTTCGTACGCATTGCCCTCGATGGCAGGATCGGGCTCGATCTTGTTTTCGATCCCCCACAACCCCGACCCGATCGCGCAGGCGAGCGCGATGTAGGGATTGATGTCCGCGGCCGCGATCCGGTACTCGACGCGCTGGCTCTTCGCCGAACCGCCGATAACGCGCAGCGCGCAGGTGCGGTTCTCGACACCCCAAGTTGCATCCGTCGGCGCCCAAAAACCCGGGATCAGCCGCGTATACGAATTGACCGTGCACGCGATCATTGCCAGCAACTCCGGCATCAGCTTCTGCTGACCGCCGACGAACCAGCGCATCGCCTCCGACATGTGATGCGGCGCCTTCTCGTCATAGAAGGCGGATTTCCCCTTCTTGTCGCTGAGCGAAATGTGCAAATGCCCGGACTGCCCCGGCCACTCGCGCGACCATTTCGCCATGAACGTCGCCATCCATCCGCGCCGCTCCGCCAGCACCTTGCAGAACGTCTTGAACAACGCCGCGCGATCGGCGGCCGCGACCGCTTCCGTGTGCACGATCGCCGCTTCAAGAACGCCGGGCCCCGTCTCCGTGTGCAACCCTTCAAGCGGGAAATCCATCTCCTCGCAAAGCTTGATCAGCTCGTTATAGAACTCGGCGTGCACCGATGAGCGCAGCACCGAATAGCCGAAGAACCCTGGCGTGATGTTCTTGAGGTTGCGATAGCCCTTCTCACGTACCGAATGCGGCGTCTCGTCGAAGACGAAGAACTCGAACTCCGCCGCCGCGCGCACCGAAAACCCGAGATCGTTCGCCCGTTCGATCACGCGCCGCAGCACACCGCGCGGACAACACTCCTCCGCCTTACCCTCGAACTCGCCGAGGAACAACAGCATCTCGCCCTCGAACGGCACGGCGCGGCATGTCTCGGGCAGAACGCGCACGTTGGCGTCCGGGTAGGCGGTGTGCCAGCCCGTGAACTTCACATTGTCGTAGAGCTGATCGCTCGAATCCCAGCCCAACACTACGTCGCAAAATCCGAAACCTTTCTCGAGCGCGGAAAAGAACTTCTCGCGCCCCATATACTTGCCGCGCAACACGCCGTCCGCGTCGAACACCCCGACCTTCACGTGGGAAAGATTGCGGGCCTCGACGATGGCGCGTGCATCGGCGGCGGTTTTGACCTGGCGCGGGTCCATGGAAAGCGCGCTCCGTTCGTTGCGCGAAATAGAAAGGGAGGCCGCAGGGTCACCCCGCAAGCCTCCTTAAGCTTTAGCACATCAATGCGTCTTGTAGTCCGCCTTGCCGTGCGACATCGCGAATTCTTCCTCAGGCGAAAGGACAAGCTTCGTCCGTCCGAAGACCGCGAAATAGATGATCATCAACGCGTAGTAGGCCGCGACCAACAGCACCGGATCCTGAAACGCCGGATCGGTGATCTGAAACGAGATCGTCACGATCGCGATGGCAAACGTCACAAGAGCGCCCGCAATGCCGAACGGGCTGCGATAGGGTCGCTCGATATGCGGCATGTCGATGCGGAGCAGAACAAAGGAAACCGCCTGCAACACATATGAAATCATCGCGCCGAACACAGCCATGTTGAGCAGCGCAGCGCCGATGAACGCACCGCCTTTCTCGTAACCGTAGACGTACCAGATGAACAGCATCACGCCGAGCCCGACGACCGTCCCGGCGAGCAGGGCAATTTGCGGCGTGTGATGCGAGCCATGCGTGACCGAGAGGAAGCGTGGGAAATATCCCGCCCGCGACAGCGAATAGATCTGCCGTGCGTAGGCAAAGATGATCGCATGAAAACTGGCGACGAGACCCGCGATCGCGATCAGCGCAAGAATCTTGGCGATATCCGTGCCGAATAGCGTGCGGAACCCTTCGAGCAAGGGCTCGCCGGAGGCTTTCAGGCCCCACGATCCGGGCGAAAGGCTCGAATTCAGCGTCAGCACCGCAAACGCACTCACGACCAGCGTGAAGATGCCGAGCAAGATTCCGCTCGGCATATCCTTGCGCGGATCGCGCGACTCTTCGGCCGCGAGCGGCAATTGCTCGATGGCAAGATAAAGCCAGACCGCGAACGGCAAGGCAGCCAAAACGCCGTGCACGCCATCCGGGAACCACGGTCCATGTCCTTCAGGCAGTTTTACAAGCGCCCCGTCCGGGCCAACCCCGACGTTCATCGCCCAGCGCGCGAAATCGATGTTGGGAAGGGCCGCGACGTAGAAGAACACAAGGCACGCGAGGGCGAGCAGCGTCACGAACACCGTCACCCGGAACGACAGCTCGACCCCAAACAGATTCGCGCCGACAAAAATCGCATAGCCCATCACCCAATAGAGCGGTTGAACCTCGGGCCCCGTTTCCATGATGGCGCTGAGATACGTGCCGATGAAGAAGACGACGACCGCCGGCGTCAGCACATATTCGATGTTCTCCGCCACCCCGGTGATGAACCCGCCCCACGGACCCATGGCCGACCGCGCGAACGAATAGGCGCCGCCCGTGTGCGGCAGCGCCGGCGACATTTCGGCAATGGAGTAAGTCAGCCCCAGATACATGATGGTGATGATGACGGTGGCCAGGAACATCGATCCCCAGCCGAAGGCCAGGCCGAAATTCCAGCCCGAAAACTGCCCGGAGATGACCGCGCCGACCCCCAGCGCCCATAGCGAGAACACGCCGGCATAGCGCCGCAACTTGCGTTTCGCGAAATACTCGTCGCCGACTTTTTCGTATTTGACGCCCTGTTGGCCCTCGGTCATGGCGTGTGCGCTCCCTCAGCCGATCCGATTCGCGAATCGTCTCAGGAAAATTAAATCGACGCAATGAAAGACGCCGCGTTAAGGATTGAGCGAAGGCCGCATGGGCCGTTTTATCCGTAGGCGGACGGACATCTTCGCAGGTGCAGCGCTACTCCGCGGCCTCCGCCCTGCCGCCGGCCGGAATCCCGTAGTACTCGAAGAGCTCCTCCTCCTCGTGGCCGTAGTCGTAGACCAGTTCGTCGCCCGCCTTGATGTCGATGATGGCGTAGAACTCCATCGTCATCTCTTCGAAGTTCGACACCAGCGCCACGTTCTCCGGCAATCCGTGATTGATGAGGCTGCCGAGGCCCAGCACGACGCACAGATCGTCCTCGTCGTTCCACTGGAACACATAGCGCCCGACCGCCGTTTGATCGGTGAACTCGGATTCCTCCCCCGGCACGAAGATCACGGGATCGGCCAAGACCCGCGCGCCCTTCGGGATATCGCGCGCCGCAATGACGCAGCGCCCCCGGCCCGGCATCACCTTCACGATCAAATCCGACTTTGCCGCTGAACTCACGCGTCCTCTCAAATTTTGGCTCTTTCGCGGGCGAGCAACCTACCTATCGCACCGCAGCAATCAAGAGATTTACGCGGCGTCGTCCCGAACAATTCACGCGTCCGTCAGATGACGATGGCCGACGATCCCATTAAGTTCCCCACCCTTGCCCTTCGGGGGCGATCAAGATTTCTGAAACCGGGGTTTTCAAGTGATGAAAAGAAGAACCTTTCTAACCGGCGCCGCGGCAGCTGCCGCTTTGTCGAGCACGTCGGCGCTCACGAGCGTGAACGCGGCGACAAAGCCCGCCGCACTCGGGCCGCTGCTCGCGCCATGGACCGGACCGCACGGCGGTATCCCGCGCTTCGACCAAGTGAAGACGGTAGCCTTCAAGCCGTCGATCGCAAAAGGCATGGATCTGCTGCGCGCCGACATCACGGCGATCACCGCCAACAAGTCGCAGCCGACGTTCGAAAACACCGTCGTTGCCTTTGAGGACGCCGGCCGGCCCTTCGGCCGCTCGCAGAGTTTCTTCGGCGTCTACACGTCGACCATGAACGATAAGACCATGCAGAAGATCGAAGCCGAGATGTCGCCGGTACTCTCGGCGTTCGGCGACGAAATCATCCAGAACGAAACCCTGTTCCAGCGTTTGAAGACCGTCTACGACGCGCACACGTCGTCGAACCTCAATCCGGAACAGCAGCGTCTGACCGACGTCTGCTACACCCGGTTCGCCAGGCAGGGCGCGGCGCTCGACAAGACGCAAAAAGCCCGTCTCAAGGACATCAACCAGCAGCTCGCGACGCTCTTCACGACCTTCCGCCAGAACCAGCTGTCGGACGAGGAAACCTACACCCTGACGCTCGAGAGCGAGGCGGATCTCGCCGGCCTCTCCGACGATCTGCGCGCCGGCGCCGCAGCCGCAGCCGAAGCGCATGGCCAAAAGGGCAAGTGGGTTCTCACCAACACCCGCTCGTCGATGGAGCCGTTCCTGACCTTCTCTTCCAGGCGCGACCTACGCGAGAAGGGCTGGCGCATGTGGACGCGCCGCGGCGACAACGGCGACGCCCACGACAACAAGGCGACGATCGGCGAAATCCTGAAGCTCCGCGCCGAACGCGCAAAACTGCTCGGCTTCTCCACCCACGCTCACTGGATCGTCGACGACAACATGGCCAAGACGCCCGAAGCGGCGATGGGCCTGATGATGAAGGTCTGGAACGCGGCCGTCGCGCGCGCCAAGGAAGAGGTCGCCGACATGCAGGCGGTCGCCGACAAGGAAGGCGCCAAGATCACGATCGAGCCGTGGGACTATCGCTATTATGCCGAAAAAGTGCGCATAGCCAAATACGACGTCGACCAGAACGAAGTGAAGGAATACCTCCAGCTTGAGAAGATCCGCGAAGGCATGTTCTGGGCCGCAGGCCAAGTCTACGGCCTCGAATTCACCAAGCTCAGCGGCATCCCCGTCTACAAGCGCGACATGAGCGTTTACGAAGTCACGCGCGGCGGCAAGCGTATCGGCCTCTGGTACTTCGATCCCTACGCGCGCGCCGGCAAGAGCTCGGGCGCCTGGATGAACGAATACCGCACCCAAGAGCACTTCAAGGACGAGATCACGCCGATCGTCTCGAACAATGCCAACTTCGTGCCGGGCAAACCGGGCGAGCCCGTGCTGATCTCATGGGACGACGCGAACACGATGTTCCACGAGTTTGGTCACGCGCTCCACGGCCTGCTGTCGAACGTCGACTACCCGACGCTTGCCGGCACCTCCGTGAAGCGCGACTTCGTCGAATTCCCGAGCCAGGTGAATGAATACTGGTTGGAAACGCCGGAGGTCCTGAACAAGTTCGCCGTGCACTACAAGACCGGCAAGCCGATCCCGAAGGAACTCGTCGACAAGGTCTTGAAGGCAAAGAATTTCAACCGGGGCTTCTCGACGGTCGAATATCTGGCCTCCGCGCTCTACGACATGAAGATCCACCTGGCCGCGACGCCCGACAAGACGATCGATCCCGGCGAGTTCGAGCGTGCCACGATGGCCGAGATCGGCTGCCCGAAGGAAATCATCATGCGCCACCGCCCGACCGCGTTCGGCCACATATTCTCCGGCGACGGTTATTCGGCAGGCTACTACGTCTATATCTGGGCCGACGCGATGACGGCCGACGTGTACGAGGGTTTCCAGGAAAAAGGCGGGCTCTACAACAAAGACGTTTGCAAGCTTCTCGAAACCTCGATCATGAGCGTCGGCAACTCGATCCCGCCCGACGAAGCCTTTCGCCGATTCCGCGGCCGCGACGTCGACACCAACGCATTGATGCGAGACCGCGGCTTCCCGGTGGCGTGATCTAGGGAGTACCGGGCGTCGCGGTGCGAAACGCCGCGACGCCTGCAGCGACAAATCCAAGCCCGAACAATACGCCGCCAGCGAAGAACCCGAGCGCAGGCGCGCCGCCGGCGGTCGCACCGACGCCAATGATCGTCGATGCAACCCAGCACAGCGGCGCCCATGGCGGGCCCGCGCGCGTCAGCAGCAGCTGGATCGCAAACAGCGTCAGTCCCGCCGTGATCACGACAACGCCCGTCATGTAGGTGTCGATGCCGAAGGCCACGGTGTCGGGCCCGACGATCGACGCGATGCCCGTTTCGGCGACCGCAAAGGCAATGAAGCCGAAAACCCCGATCCGTGCGCGGTAGGCGAAATAGATGCCCATCAGCCCGAACAGCAGCAACACGTCGACGGCGAGATAGAGAAGCTCAAGCCACCACACGTCGGGCGACCACGGTACGAAGGCCGAAGCGATTCTGAGCGCGCCGCCGACGATTGCCGAAGCTCCAAGCGTGCGCAGAAGAATGCGATCGTCCACTTGCGCGCCTTAGTTCACGGTGAGTCCGTAGAGCTCCGCCACATTGTCGTGGCAAATCCAGTTGCGCTCCTGCTCCGAGAGCGACTTCGTATGCTCGTCCAGCATCGATTGCGACCATGGCCAGGTCGAATCCGAATGCGGGAAATCGTTCGCCCACAGCAGGCGACGGACGTTGCACAAGTCCTTGGTCTTGAACGCGACCCAATCGTCCTGGAACGTCACATAGATGTGGTCGTGGAAATACTCGCTGGGCAGGCGCTTCAACGGCGGCGCCTTCATCCAGTAGCGGTGGCGCTTATACGCGTGATCCATCCGGTACATGTAATGCGGCACCCAGCCCGCATCGGCTTCGACACAAACGATCTTCAAGTCCGGATGCCGGTCGAAGACGCCGCCGAAGATCAGCGTGCCCATGATGTCCTGACAGCCGCGAATGATCGAGAGGAAGCCGTTGATGCGAGGGCCCCGCGGCTTCTGCGCAAAGGCGCCCGATTTGCTGGTCAGAATGTGAAACGACAGCGGCAGCTTGAGCTCGACCGCGGTCGCCCAAACCGGATCGTAGACCTTGCTGTCGTAGTCTTCGACGGCGGGATCCCCCGGCATCATGATGCCCCGGAAACCCATCGCGTGCGCCGCCTTGAGTTCCGCAACGCCGTCCCCGGGCGTGCGCATCGACACCTGCGCCATGCCGAACAGGCGTTCAGGCGCCTCCGCGCAATAAGCCTGCAGCCAGCGGTTATAGGCTTCGAAACACGCCTTCTTGTAGTCGAAGTCCGGGTGATTGCAGATCAACATCCCGACGGTCGGATAGATTATCTCCGCGGCGACGCCGTCCTTCTCCTGATCGGCGACGCGATACTTCGCGTCCCATCCGCTGCGCCACAGTTCCTCGAACGCAACGCCGGTCGTCGTGATTTGCGAGGGATCCTTGCCCGCCGCAGCGACCAACCCCATCGGCACCGGCTGATCCATGCCGTCGATAACGAAGGCATCGCCGACGCTCGCCAGCCGCTTCATGCGCGGCGCACGGTCGCGAAATTCCGGATCGATGAAGTCAGTGTAGCAGTTCGGCGGCTCGGTGATATGCGAGTCCGCGGAGATCGGCGTCTTCAGCATCGAAAATCCCTTCAGCGCGGCCTGTCGCCGACGATGGTCACTCGCTCCATGCGCCGCACATGGGGCCAATAGTCCGAAGCGGCATAGTGCTGCGACGCGCGATTGTCCCAGAACGCAAGGGCGTTCACGCTCCAGCGATAGCGGCATTGGTATTCGGGAATCGCGGCCTGCGCGTAGAGGTGCTTGAGCAGCGAAACGGACTCCGCCGTCTCCATATCGACAATGTGCTGGGTGAACGCGGCATTGACGTAGAGGCCTTTGCGCCCGGTCTCGGGATGCGTGCGCACGACCGGGTGCTCCGCCGGCGGAAATGCCCTGTTGTACTTTTCGATCTCCGCCTCGCTCTTGCCCGCCTTGCGCATGCCTTTGCGAAAATGCCCGAAATCGTGGATCGCGGTCCGACCTTCGATCTGCGCCTTGACCTCGTCGCTCAAGCCCTCATAGGCCGCGTACATATCGGCGAACAGCGTGTCGCCGCCCACGGCCGGAATCTCGATCGACCGCAGGACGGAGCCGAGCGAAGGCTCGAGCCGCCACGTGACGTCGCTGTGCCACGTGTTCTCTTTGCCCCGGCTCTCGCGGTTGTGCGTGATCGCAAGCACCTCCGGATAGCCGGGCTTGCAGGGCGCGAAGGGATGAACCTCGAGCGCGCCGAAGCATCGTGCGAAATCGAGATGCTGCTCGGTCGTGATGTCTTGATCGCGAAAGAACAAGACCTTCCACTCGAGCAGCGCCGAACGCAGCTCGCGCAGTGTCGGCGCATCGACTGGCCGCCGGAGGTCGACCCCATGGATCTCCGCCCCGATCGTCGGCGTCAGCGGCCGGACCTCGAATGCTGCCGTCTCGATCTTGCGCAAAGTCTGACTGGACATGTGGCGTCTCTTTCATTGCCCTTGTCCAAGCGTGGGCCCAGCCGCGCCCGCCTGTCAATGTCGCCCCCGGCTAGAACACGACGGTAATGATACGGCCCTCTGCGGATTCCGCGTCGCCCGCCACGCGACCCGTGGCAAGCGCAATCTGACGCCGCTCGCTTGCCGGAAAGATCAGCTTCAACTCCGCCGGCATCACACCGAACGCGCCCGCGCGCGACGCCGACACGCGCACACCCGCTGCCGTGGATTCGACACCAACCGTCCATTCGGCGAAATGGCCGCGCACAGAGGCAAGCGTCTCCCCGTCATCTTCAAAACATCTGCCTTGAAACGCACCCGATCCGCGCAACGGAAAGATATAAAGTCCACGCTCGTCCGCCCGCGTTGCGAAGTGTTGCTCGGCCAGATTTGCCGCGATCACACTTCCTGCACGGGCGAAGAGCGGCGGGCGGCCCCAGACAGCCGGTACGGTGACTTCACGACCGCCGCCAAAGACTTCGCCGCTCCAGAACGAATACCAATCCGCCCCGTGCGGCACATGGAGTCTGCGCGTGGTCTGCGCCGGCTCGACGACGGCCGCAACCAGCAACGAGGGCCCCAGCATCATCTCGTCGTTTTCGTCGAACGTGCGCGGGTCGTCCGGGAAGTCGACGAATGTCGGCCGTATGATGGACTCATAGTCCCGATGCGCCCGCCATATCAGGTCGTAAAGATAGGGCGCGATCCGCGCCCGGAACTTGATCAGATCGCGCACATGAGGCGTCACGCTCGGATGCATCCACGGCTCGTTGACCGTGCCGTCGTCGTTCCACGAATGGATCGAAAAGCGCGGCATGAAGATGCCGAATTCGACCCAACGCAAGAACAACTCCGCATCGGGCGCGGGTCCTGAAAACCCGCCGACGTCATGGCCCGCGTTCGACACGCCCGACAACGCAAGGCTCAGTCCCATCTTGATATTGTACTTCAGTGTCTCCCACGACGTGGCGTTGTCGCCCGACCACGTTTGCGCATAGCGCTGCATGCCGGCGGACCCCGCGCGCGTCACCACGAACGGCCGCTTGTTAGGCGCATGCGAAACCTGCGCCTCGCGCGAGGCCCGCATCATCAACAGCGTCTGCAACGGCTTCGCCTCGATCGCCGCACGGGCGTGCCCATAGAACGCCGCGCGTGCGTCCGCATCGCGCACTTCGAATTCATTGTTGTCGTTCCACGTTCCCGCCATGCCGACATCGAGTAGCGCGTCTGTGACCCGCGCCTGCCACCATGCGACGGCACGTGGATTGGTGAAATCGACATAGGCGCCGAGCGCGCCCCAAAACTGAACCATCAGCGGCGCACCGGTTTCATCCGCGATGAAATGGCCCTCGCGCGCCGCCTCCGCATAGAGCGGGTGGTCGCTCAGCAAGCACGGTTTGATGTTGGGGATCAGCTTGACCCCGTGCGCCGCATAGTGCGCGACGAATGCGGCAGGGTCGGGAAACTTGTCGCGATTCCAATGGAACACGTAGCGCTTGTCGCCGATCGACGTGTAGCCCGACGACAGATGAAATGACTGGCAAAGAATATCGTGTTCGGCGCATTTCGCCAGGAACTCGTTCATGCGCGCTTGAGCATCGGGTGCATCGGTGTAACTCATCGTCGAGCCCGAATAGCCGAGACTCCATTTCGGCATAAAGGCCGGACGTCCTGTCAGCCACGTGAACCGCCGCGTCACGTCCGCAACTGTCGGCCCCGCGATCACGGTGTAGTCGAGATCGCCAAGCTCAGCCGAAAAGCTGCGATGGAAGCCGTGATAGTTCGATCGCTCGCAGCCGAAATCGAACGCGCAGTCGGAAAGCGTGTCGTAGAACAGCCCGAACGCCGCATTTGTGTGCGTGTTGTGCGTGATGTAGAACGGAATGTGCTTGTAGAGTGGATCGCTCGTCTTGGCGCTGTAGCCCAGCGCGTCCGTGTTCGACAAGCGAATGCGCCGCCCGCCGCGATCCATGTCGCCCGAACATTCGCCGAGCCCGAAATATTTCTCCCCTGCCTCGCGCGCGAGGTAGTGATGCGCCCGCCCATCCCACCAGCCGAAATCATAGGCCTGCGTGGCTCGGTCGCGCGCGATGCGAACCCATTCCTCGCCGCGCTTCATCTCCCATCGGCAGAACAAGCCGGCGAGTTTCACCGTCAGCCGCAGCCGCGCGGTTTCGATCGTCAGCAGGCCGTCCGCTTCCGATTTGGTATAGGCTGGGCACGTGAACCCGCTCACGTCCTCTCGCGATCGTCCCTCGGCCGCGACATCGTCCGCACCCGGCGCGATCGCCCAGGTCGCCGGCAATGTCCAGACGCCATCGGGCAAGACCGCGACGCGAACGATGTCGTCCTCCAGAACGAAGATGTGCACCACGGCGCCGTGCGCCTCGCGCAGGACCAAATGGCCGCGCTCTTCCTGCGCAAGCGCAAACAGCGGCGGATGGGCAAGCGAACGATGCATGAGCGAAACTTGACCCGGTCGCGGCGGCAATTGCAATGTAAGCGATGCAGAAGATCACCGACGCATGCGTCATCGTCACCTGTCCCGGCCGCAACTTCGTCACGTTGAAGATCGAGACGGAGAAGGGCCCCACGGGCCTCGGCGACGCGACGGTCAACGGGCGCGAACTTGCCGTCGCGAGCTATCTCACCGACCACGTCCTCCCCGCGCTCATCGGCCGCGACGCGCAGCAGATCGAGGACATCTGGCAATATCTCTACCGCGGTGCCTATTGGCGCCGCGGACCCGTCACCATGGCCGCGATCGCGGCGGTCGACACGGCGCTCTGGGACATCAAGGCCAAGCTTGCCAACCTGCCGCTTTATCAACTCCTGGGCGGGGCGAGCCGCACGGGCGTCCTGGTCTACGGCCACGCCAACGGCGAGACGATCGACGACGCGATCGCCGAAGCGCGCAAATACTTGAGCCTGGGCTACCGCGCGATCCGCCTGCAATGCGGCGTGCCGGGCTTGGGCAGCACTTACGGCGTCTCGAAGGACAAGCTCTTCTACGAACCCGCCGCCGACGCCAACCCCACGGAGAATGTCTGGTCGACGACGAAGTATTTGCCCGTCGTGCCGAAACTCTTCGCCGCCGCGCGCGCCGCGCTCGGCTGGGACGTGCATCTGCTCCATGACGTCCATCACCGCCTGACGCCGATCGAAGCCGCGCGCCTGGGCAAGGATTTGGAACCCTATCGCCCGTTCTGGCTCGAAGACCCGACGCCCGCCGAGAACCAAGAAGCCTTCCGCCTCATCCGGCAACACACGACGACGCCCATCGCCGTCGGCGAGGTCTTCAATTCCATTTGGGACGCGAAGGACCTGATCGAAAATCAGCTGATCGACTACATCCGCATGACCGTCGTCCATTCGGGCGGCATCACGCATCTGCGCCGCATCGCAAGCCTCGCCGACCTCTACAACGTCCGCACCGGCAGTCACGGCGCGACGGACTTGTCGCCGGTCGCGATGGCCGTCGCCCTGCACTTCGATCTTTGGGTGCCGAATTTCGGCATCCAGGAATACATGCGCCACACCGCCGAAACCGATGCCGTCTTCCCGCACGCCTATACGTTCAAGGACGGCTACCTTCACCCGGGCGAAGCGCCCGGCCTCGGCATCGACATCGACGAAACGCTCGCCGCAAAATATCCCTACCGCCGCGCAAGCCTGCCGGTGAACCGCCTCGAAGACGGCACGATGCACAACTGGTGAAACGAAATGACCGCCTCCTTCATTGACGTCGCCCGCGAGGGCCACATCGCGACCGTCACGATAAAGCGCGCCGAAAAACGCAACGCCGTCACCAACGAGATGATGGAGGACTTGGAGCGCATCGGCCGCGAGTTCGCCAAGGACGAACGAACCCGCGCCGTCGTCATCCGGGCCGAAGGCGACGACTTCTCCGTCGGCGCCGACTTGAACCAGCCGCGCTTCCAAGGCGGGCAAAAGCAATCGCTCTTGATGCGCCGGCGCGCCGTCGAGCTCGGCGGTCTCTTGATGCGCAGCCTGCAGGAAATCCACCAGCCCACGATCTGCGCCGTGCAGGGCATCGCGACCGGCGCCGGCGCCTGCATCGCCTCGGCGTGCGATTTCCGCATCGGCGCGGACAACGCGCGCATGGGCTACGGCGAGGTGAAGATCGGCATCAATCTGATGTGGCACGCCGTGCCTGTTTGCGTTCACCTCGTAGGGCCGGCACGCGCCAAGCGCATGATCATGTCGGGCAAACTCTTCGACGCGCCGACCTTGGCGGCGTGGGGCTTCCTCGACGAAGTCGTGCCGCGCGCGACCCTCGAAGTCACCGCGCGCGAGTGGGCGGAGGAATACGCCGCCCTGCCGCCGATCGCGGTGCAGATGATCAAGCGCAGCATCAACCAGGTCTCAGGCGCCCTCGACCGCGCCATCATGCACATGGACGCCGACCAATGGGTGCTCGCCACCCAGTCGGACGATTTCCGTGAAGCCGTCACCGCCTTCTTCGACAAACGCAAACCGACCTTCAAAGGAAACTGAAGCGCGTGCACGCCCCCGACGAAGCGATGATGGCGCCGGTCGAACGCATCGCGCGCTTCATGGCGACGCTGGACGAAACGCATCTCCAAGGCGCCTTCGCCGACGACGGCGTGACGATCCTCGAAAATTTCGCGCCCTTCGTCTTCGCGGGCGCCGACGCCGTCGCGCGCTGGACGACGCTCTTCCGCGCCCACGCGCAAGGTTTGAGCAACCTCAAACACAGCTTCGGACCCGCGCAGGATTTTCACGCCGACGCCGCGCTCGCCTATTTCGCGCTGCCCACGACGTGGAGCGGCCTTTCGCACGGCCAAAGCTTCGTCGAGACCGGCGGCTGGTCCTTCCTCCTCGCCCGCCAAAACGCTGAGTGGCGGGTGAAATCGTATGGCTGGGCCGTCACCGGCTACAGAAAAACTTAGCAACACCAGATAGTTACGTAGAGTTGGCGTTTACTGATGATTATATGATTGAATTTTGATGACTCCCAGCCTACATGTTTCTTGCTCCACGAATGGAGGGAGTCACATGAGCAAACTGAACGTCGGCGTCGGCGAAGAATTCCCGCTCGGCGAC
>JBGOVA010000128.1:0-13304 GCA_041477875.1 Micropepsaceae bacterium
ATAGGTGATCACGACCGCAGTCGGCTCGCTGAGCGCGATGCGTTTGGTGTCCCCTTCGCGGATCGCCTGTTCGATCGCCTCGCGCGTCCATTCGGGATCGCCTTGCAGCAATTCGAGTGCAAGCTCAAGCGGTCGTTCGAGCCTGACGCAACCGTGGCTTTGCGCTCGCTCCGGGTCGGTGAACAGACGCCGTGCCGGCGTGTCGTGCAGATAGACGCTGTAGCGGTTTGGGAACTCGAACTTGATGCGCCCCAGCGCATTTCCCGGCCCGGGCTCTTGGATCAGTTGATCCCCCGACCAGTACATCCGGTTCTCAGTTAGGTAGTTCGGGTTGCGCTTCAACAGCGGCTTGATCTCGTTCTGGATGATGGATTGCGGAACGTTCCACGGCGGGTTGATCACAACCGTATTGATCGTGCTCATCAGCGTCGGCGTATCGTGACCCGGCGCGCCGACGACCGCGTTCATCTTGAGTACCGGCGCGTTGTCGCGAAACAGCACGGCCGTCGCATCGGGCGCGTTCACCTCGACGCGCGTCGGTGCCAGGTCGCGGCCGTAGACGCGCCAGCGCTCCATGTTGAGCGAGATTTGCGCCACCCGTTCGGCCGCCGAGACGTTCAGCCGCTCGATCGTTTTGTCGCTCAGCTTCCCATCCGCGCGCAGGCCGTTGCGCTCCTGGAAGCGCAACACCGCGGCGCGCACCGCGTCGTCATAGACCAGCGAGCCGTCGTCGAAACTCAGATCGCCCTCGATCGCAAGGCGGCGCTTGAGGTCGGCCACCAGGCGGGACTTCTTTTTGGGCCGGATGCGCATGTCGGCGGGAAGTTCGTTCCAGCCGCCGGCCGCGGCAATCGCCCGATAGGTCGACAACGCGGCCTTCAGCCGATCATAGGGTGGCGCCGGCGGGGACAGTGCCTGCAGCCAAGCCTCGACGCCGCCTTGCGACAACGCTTTGCCGAGCCCATCGATCAATTCCCCGTTGGGGCGGGCGTCGGCCGCGCGATCGACGGTCGGGACTGGCGTTGCGCTCAGGCCCCGCGTCAGCGCGATCGCGTACTTGATCGCGGCATCGGTCAACAGAAAGTCGCGCACGGCGGCGGCATCCTCGCCGCTCGCCCCCGCGCCGTCACCGAACTCCCCGCCGTGAAACAGCGCCGGGTCGAGCCCGTGCTCGCCCACCTGATCGACGGCGGATATCAGCGCTTCCGCGTTTGTTGCGTCCCAAGCGCATGGGCCCCCGGCCATATCGTAGAATGCCTCGACCGACTTGAAATCGACTGCGACCCCGGCCGCTGTCAGGGCCGCCTCGGCCCGGCCGATATCGCCGCAATACCCTTGCGCGCGCGCTGCCGAGCCGGACGCCAGGAACACGATGAATCCGACCAGCAAACGCCAGTCGGCCCTCCGCTTCGCCGCTTTCCGCAACATCTTTCGATTCCTGATTCACGCCAATGGCGCGAGTCGGACGATGTTCCAACAACTGCCGGACGACAACGGGTAAATGGACACTCCGTGATTCGCTCACGGTGAACCGGCGTAGCCGGCTCCGCCTCGGAACCCGTTCTTCGCTGCGGCGCACGCGTGCCCGCCCCACACGAAATGCCGCAAAGTCCCCGAACTTGCGACAAAAAGCCGTCACGATGCAGGGCCAATGTGACCAACGCCGCTGACGCACGCATAGTCCTTAATGTTGTGCTAACAACGGTCGTGGCGCGTCGGAACCATGCGCCGGCGAACTCGTGATCTCGGGGATCTTCTATGCAGCGCGTGCTGATTGCTCTTGCCGTCGTCGTGGCACTCACCGCGGCGATTTTCTTGGCCGTGCGTTACGTCGGACAACAAGGACCCGGTGTGTCGGAGGAGACGACGACAGCCGGCACGACCGGTGAAACCGGAACGACGACGACGTCGATCGGACCGGTGACCGCCACCCCCGAACCGCCCGCGCCCTATTTCGCCTTCCGCCGCTTGGAGGTGCAAACCTCGGGCGAGGAACCGGAAGCCTGCCTCGTTTTCACCCGCAAACTCGACAGCACGGGGGCGACGAAATACGAGGACTATCTGAAATTCGATCCTGAGGCGAAGTTCGCGGTGCGCGTCACGCAGGACCGCCTCTGCATCCAGGGCCTCGCCTTCGGCCAGACCTATCAGCTTGAACTGAAGACAGGCCTGCCCGCGACGGGTGGCGAGAAGCTGACGAAGTCCGAAACCTTGCCGGTCGAACTGCGCGACAAGCCCGCGCTCGTGCGCTTCGGCAACGGCCTCGTCCTGCCGCGCGACAACGCCGACGGCGTGCCGATCACGACCGTCAACGTTGCAAAGCTCGACATCAAGGTCGTGCGTGTCGGCGACCGCCTGCTGTCGCAGCTCCAGACCGGCGTCGTCGATCAGCGCGAATTCTACGACTACGAACGCAACACGCTGGAGGACGAGCAGGGCCAAGTCGTTTGGACGGGCCAGTTGACCGTTCCCAACAACCGCCGCAACGATGAAGCGATCACGCTCTTCCCGCTGCGCCGTGCGCTGAAGGAAAAGCAGGCCGGCGCCTACATGATCATCGCGACGGATTCCGCCGACAAGGAATCAACGGAAGAAAACATCACCTGGAAGCCCAAGGCTGCCCAGTTCGTCATCGACACCGATCTCGGCCTGACGTCGTTCAAAGGCAAAGACGGTCTCAACGTCTTCGTGCGCTCGCTGAAAACGGCGGACGAGCTTTCCGGCATCACCGTGGCGCTCGTCGCGCGCAACAACGAAGAGCTGCAGCGCGTGCGCACCGACGGCGATGGCCGCGCGACGTTCTCGGCCGCGATCACGCGCGGCACCGGCGGCATGGAGCCCGTGGTCGTGATGGCCTACGGCGCGAACGGCGATTTCTCGTTCCTCGATCTGCGCCGCCCGGCGTTCGACCTCACCGATCGCGGCGTCGAAGGCCGTGCATCGCCCGATCAGATCGACGCCTATCTCTACACCGACCGCGGCGTCTATCGCCCCGGTGAGACGGTCAACGTCGTCACCATGATCCGCGATCAGCAGACGAAGGCGCTCGGCGATACGCCGCTCACCTTCATCCTCTCGCGCCCCGACGGTTTGCAGGCGAAGAAGTGGGTCGCCTCGAATCTCGAAGCCGGCGGCGTCTCGACGCCCGTCACGTTGACGGCGACCGCGCCGCGCGGACGCTGGCAAGTCGCGACCTACATCGACCCGAAGGGCGAACCCGTCGGACGCGTCGCATTCGACGTTCAAGATTTCGTCCCGCAAAAGCTGAAGGTCGAACTGAAGCCGACGCAAAAGATCCTGCGCCCCGGTGCCACCGCGACGATCGATGTCACGGGCCGCTTCCTCTACGGCGCGCCGGCTGCGGGGCTGGGCGGTGAGGGCACGCTCACCATCACGACGGACTCGACGCCGTTCGCCGACGTCGCGCCGTTGAAGGGTTTCCGCTTCGGCAAAGTCGATGAAACCTTCGAAGGCACGCAAGTCACGATGACCGTGCCCGAGACGGACGCGAACGGCAAAACCCAAGCGACCGCCGCGATCGACGAGCTCGCCGAGACGACGCTGCCGCTCAAGGCCAACATCAACATCGCGATCTACGAGCCGGGCGGCCGCACGACCTCGGATCAGATCACGCTGCCGTTGCGCACGCGCGACACGCTGATCGGCGTGCGCCCCGCATTCGAGTGGGACTCGATCCAGGAAAACACGCCGGCGAACTTCGAAGTCGTCGGCGTCGACGCCGAAGGCAAGCCGAAGGCGGTGCGTGGCGTCACATGGGAGCTGGTCAACGAGGACATCGACTACCGTTGGTATCAAGTCGACAACGACTGGAAGTACGAGCGCGTCGTGAACGACCGCATCGTCGACGGTGGCAAGACCGACCTCGACGGCAAGAACGCGTTCAAAATCTCAAAGGTGCTGCAGTGGGGCTCCTACCGTCTGACGGTGGCCGATCCCGCGAGCGGCGCCATGACCGCCTATCGCTTTTGGTCGGGTTGGGGCGGGGGCGCCGGCAACGACAGGCCGGATCGCGTCGCCGTTGCCGCCGACAAGCAGCTTTATGCGTCGGGCGACACGGCGAAGATTTCGATCAATCCGCCGTCCGACGGCAAGGCCTTGATCGTCATCGCTTCGAACAAGATCCACTTCAGTAAGCTCGTCGACGTTGCGGCGTCGGGGACCACGGTTTCGATTCCCGTGTCATCCGAATGGGGTTCAGGCGCCTATGCGCTCGTCACGCACTATCGCCCGCTCTCTTCCGCCCAGACACGCGCGCCCGTGCGTGCGATCGGCGTCGCGTGGATCGCGGTCGACTCTGCGCCGCGCACGCTTCAGGTCGCGCTCAACGCGCCGAAGAAAATCGCGCCGAACCAAAAGGTCACGATCCCCGTCGAAGTGAAAAACCAAGGCTGGGGCGAAGCCGTCTACGTGACGTTGGCCGCGGTCGACGAAGGCATTTTGCAGCTGACGGATTTCGAAAGCCCCGACCCGACGAAGCACTACTTCGGCAAGCGCCGCCTAGGGCTCGACATGCGCGACGACTATGGCCGCTTGATTGCAGCCGATCGCGCCATCGTCGGCGAGCTCAGGACCGGCGGTGACGCCGTCGGCGGACGCTCGCTCGCCGTCGTGCCGCAAAAGACGGTGTCGCTGTTCTCAGGCCTCGTCGCACTCGGCGACGGCGGCAAGGGCAACATCACGCTCGACATCCCCGACTTCAACGGCGAGCTGCGGCTCATGGCCGTCGCCTACACGATCAACAAGCTCGGCCACGCCGAGCAGCCGTTGACCGTGCGCGATCCGGTCGTGGCCGAAGTCGTGTTGCCGCGCTTCCTGGCGCCCGGCGACAAGATCATGGCCGCCTTGAACATGCACAACGTCGAAGGCGCCGCCGGCCAATACGTTGCAACCGTCAAGACGACGGGAGCAACGGCAAGCGCCGAGACGCGCACGGCGACGGCTTTGGGCGCGGGCGAACGCAAGCTCCTCTCCGTTCCCGTCAACGCGGGCGACGCCGGCATCGGCTCGATCGCGCTTCACGTCGAAGGCCCCGGCGGCTTCAAGGTCGACCGCTCATGGCCGATCGAAGTGCGCGAGCCGCAACTGCCCACGTCGTCGGAAGACGTGGCGGTCATCGGACCGGGCCGCGACGGCAAATTCGGCAAGGAGCTGCTCGCGTCGTTCAAACCGGGCAGCGCGCAAGTCGCCGTCACGGTGACGGGCGGCCGCGGCTTCGACGACGTGCCCGGTCTCTTGCGTTGGCTCGATCGCTATCCCTACGGTTGCATCGAACAAACGACGAGCCGCGCTTTCCCGCTCGTCTACTACAACGACATGGCCCTGCTCGCGAACCTGAAGCAGGACAAGTCGATCAAAGACCGCGTGCAAGACGCCGCTTACCGCATCCTCGACATGCAGACCTACGGCGGCAGCTTCGGCATGTGGAGCTCGATCTCCGGCGAAGCCGATCCTTACATCGGCATGTTCGCGACCGACTTCTTGATGCAGGCCAAGGGGAACGGCTACGTGATTCCGGAAGAAGGCATCGAACGCGCGCTCGGCTGGGCGCGCAAGGCCTCGGGCACGGAGAGCAACACCGACCTCGCGCGCGCCTACGGTTTCTATCTCCTGGCGCGCGCCGGTTCGCTGAACCCGAGCGAACTGCGTTACTTCGCCGACACGCGCGTCGAAGGCATGACGAATCCGTTCGCGTTGGGTCTCATGGGTTCGGCTCTCGCCGACATCGGCGACCGCGCCCGCGCCGCGCCGGCGTTCGCGAAGGCGCGCGACCTCGCCACAGGTGCCGATCCGAAGAAATACGTCAGCGATGCCACCTACTACGGTTCGCTGTTGCGCGACGTCGCAGGTCTGACCGCCATGTCGGCAAAGGCGGGACAGGCGGGTCTCATCCCGGCGCTCGTCACGCGCGTGCAGGGCTTCGATCCGCGCATCAACTACACAACCACGCAGGAGAAGGCGTGGATGCTGCTGGCCGCGCACGAGGTCGAGGCGGCAACGCCGCCCGTCAACGTCGCGGTCACCGGCGCTTCGGTCACGCAGGAGGGCAAGGTGCTTCGCTTCAGCCCGACGCTGGCGCAAATGGATCAAGGCCTCTCGCTCAAGAACAACGGCCAGAAGGACGTTTGGCGCATCGTCTCGTCGGAAGGCATTCCGGCCCAGCCGCTCGCCGCGTCGCAAAACGGCGTGACCTTGTCGAAGGCGATCCTGACGATGGCAGGCCAACCGGCGAGCCTTGCGAACGTGAAGCAGAACGACCGTTTCATCGTGCGGCTCTCGGGCGAGATGGCCGACAACCGCGCACGCCTGATGGCGCTGCTCGATCTTCTGCCTTCGGGTTTCGAGATCGAAGGCGCGGTGCAGCGCAAGGACGACGGCTCGACGATGTATTCGTTCTTGCCGGTTTTGGCTCAGGCAAACGTTGCCGAGGCGCGCGACGACCGCTTCGTCGTGACCTTCGACATCGGCTCGAACTATCAGCCGACCGACCCGAAGGAGATCGCCAAGCTGACGCGTCCGACGTTCCACTTCGCCTACATCGTTCGCGCGACGGTGCCCGGCTCCTACACGGTGCCCGCCGCCGTCGTCGAAGACATGTACGCGCCCGACATCCGCGCGCGCACAAACATGGGCCAGATGACGATTGCGTCTCAGTAGTAGAATAGTTAGCTGGTTGACACTTGCCCTTCCCCCCTCGAGGGGGAAGTTGGCGCGGCGAAGTCGCGACGGATGGGGGGCCGGCCCCCGCACGGCCTGGATCATCGTCGGGTTTTCGCTGCTCGGCCTCGCATTCGCGCTGGCCGTTACCGATCGCCTGATCCCTCTTGAGCATACGCGCGCGGACGATCGCTCCGTGATCGTGACGGCTTCGAACGGCGAATTGCTGCGCGCCTTTGTCTCGCACGACGGCGCCTGGCGCTTGCCGGTCAAACCCGCCCAAGTCGACGAACGCTATCTGCGCCTGCTGCTCGCCTGGGAAGATCAGCGCTTCCGCGACCACCCCGGCGTCGACCCGGTCGCAATCCTGCGCGCGACCTATCAGATGGCGGCGAAAGCGCGCGTCGTCTCCGGCGCCTCGACGATCACGATGCAGGTCGCGCGTCTGATGGAGCCGCGCCGGCGCACCTTGAGCGCGAAATTCCTCCAGATGGCGCGCGCGCTCCAGCTCGACTGGCATCTGCAAAAGGACGACATCCTCGAACTCTACCTGACGCTCGCCCCCTTCGGCGGCAATCTCGAAGGCGTGCGCGCCGCAAGCCTCGCCTGGTTCGGCAAGGAACCGAAACGCCTGACGATCGGCGAAGCGGCCCTCCTTGTGTCGCTTCCCCAATCGCCCGAACGCCGCCGCCCCGACCGCCATCCCGACATCGCCAAGACCGCCCGCGACCGTGTCATCGCAACGCTTGCCGAACGCGGCACGATCTCGGCCCGCGAAGCGCAAGAGGCGATGCAGGAACCGATCCCGACCCGCCGCCAGCGCTTCCCCTTCCACGCGCCCCATCTCGCGCAAGACCTGCTGGCGCAGAACGGAACGGCCGAGCCCGTCATCACCTCCACGATCAACGCCAACGTTCAGGTGAAACTCGAAGACCTCGGCCACCGTGAGCGCGGCTATTTCGACGACGACGCCAACCTGGCCGTCATCGTGGTCGAGAACGCAACACGCAACGTCATCGGCTATTTGGGCGGCGGCAACTTTTGGAGTCAGGAAGGCCAGGTCGATCTGGCGAACGCCGCCCGTTCGCCCGGCTCCACGTTGAAGCCCTTCATCTACGGCATCGCCTTCGACGATCTCATCGTCCATCCGCAGACGTTGATCGACGACAAACCGACGGCCTTCGGCGACTACGAACCGCGCAACTTCGACCGCGGCTTCCAAGGCACGGTGACGATCACCAGTGCGCTCCAACAGTCGCTCAACGTGCCCGCCGTGGCGCTGCTCGATCGCATCGGCCCCGTGCGCCTGGCGGCGACCATGCGCAACGCCGGCGCCGAACTCACCTTCCCGAAGAAGGGCGCGCTTCCGTCGCTGCCCCTGGCGCTCGGCGGCGTCGGCATATCGCTGCGCGACCTGACGATGCTCTACGCCGGCATTCCGAACGCGGGCGAAGTGCGCGCGCTGCGTTTCGTCCAAGGCACGGGCGAGGGCGAAACGCATCGCCTCTTCGCTGCGCCGGCGGCCTGGTACCTGCGCAATATCTTGAAGAGCGCGAACCTGCCCGACGGCTGGTCGATGGGGCAAGGGATCGAGCGCGCGCGCGAAATTGCCTTCAAGACCGGCACCTCCTATGGCTATCGCGACGCTTGGTCCTTGGGCTTTTCGCATCATTATACGGTCGGGATCTGGGTCGGCCGCGCCGACGGTTCCACGCGCGTCGGCCACATCGGCCGCAACGACGCCGCGCCGTTGTTGCTCAAGGTGTTCGACCTGTTGCCGCAGGAAGAACGCGCCCCCGATCCGGCGCCCGACGGCGCCTTTCTCGTGCAAAACGCCGAACAATTGCCGCGCGCGCTGCAACGTTTCCGTCCCAACTCGAAACTCGTCGCAGGCCTCAAGCGCATCCAGCCACCGCGCATCTCCTTCCCGCCGAACGGCGCCACGGTTTCGCTGATGGACGGCGGCAAGATGCAGGCGATGCCGCTGAAGGCCCAAGGCGGCCGCGGTCCGTTGCGTTGGGTCGTCAACGGCCTGCCGCTTGCAAGCACGTCCGGCACCGACAGCTGGTGGACGCCCGACGGCGAAGGCTTCGCGCGCGTCACCGTCGTCGACGCCGACGGCCGCAGCGACACCTCGCAGATCCGATTGAAGGCGGAGAACTGAATGCTGCACATCGCTCTCGCGCTGGCCGTAGTTGCGGCGGCCCCGACGCCGAATTGCACCGACCCGCAATCGAACTACGAGATGAAACTCTGCGCCCAGCGCGAGTTTGAAACCGCCGACAAGGAACTGAACGCCGTCTACGGCGAAGCCATGAAGTCGGCGCGCGAACAATACCGCTCGACGCAGCGCGAGCCCGGTTACGAAAAGATGCCGGATTTGGAAGAACGCCTGCGCAAGGCGCAGCGTGCGTGGCTCGCCTTCCGCGACGCCAATTGCGACTACCAGTACGTGATCTACTACGGCGGCTCGATGGCGGGCTTGTCCTACATTGCCTGCAAGGCGGACATGACAAAGGTACGCGTGAAGGAATTGAAGACGATGATGAACGGCGGCGAGGACCTCGCGCCACCGCAGCAATAGGAAATCACTTGCCGAGCACGGCCGGCCAATTCTGGTCGGCCTTCGCGATGAAGCCCGGTATGTCCTTCTCCCATTTCGCCTGCACGTCGCGGTCGTAGTTCAGATAGAGCTTGCCGCCCACGATCTTCCACACCTGCGGATCGCCCGAAGCGGTGTAGTTCTGCGACACGGCCCACGAGCAGTAGCCGCCGCATTGCGGCGCGTAGGCCGTGGGGTTCGCCTTGAACGCGTTCAAGTTTTCCGCGGACGCAAAGCGCCACGCGGCGCCTTTGTATTCGGTCGAAAACTGCACCTTGCCCTCGACCGGGCGGTTCGCCTTGAGATAGGCAACGGCGTCATAGCCGCCGACGGCGAGCGACGAGAACGTGCCGGTATAGACGTCCGCGTCGCGCGCGCTCGCAGGCACCGCCGCTGCAACGACGAACGCGAGTGCAGCCGTGACGAGCGCGAAGACTGAATTGGTCATTTCGTATATCTCCTCGAATGCTTGGGCCCGCATGCGAAACCTGCGCGGCCCGACGCCCGAAAATCTACGCACATCGCCGCGTTTGTCAGCCTCACGCTTGGCCATGGTTTCGATAGCTTGCGCGCATTTGTCACGCTGCGAGGCTCAGGTCCGCACGCCAGAAAGCCGCTCCCTCGCCGATCCAACCGTGCAGCGCAACGATGCATGACTCGCCGCCCAAGCCCGTGAGGTCGACGCAGAGCTGGCTCCAGCGAATGCGCGCGTCGTTCGCACCGGAAGAGATCGAGGGCGGCGCCACCTCCGTCGAAGGGCGCCGCCGCGCCATCATGCTTCTCTTCGTGTGCCTGATCGCGAACGGCGTCGGCCAGACGCTGATGTTTGCAATCTTGCCGCCGCTCGCCCGCGATCTCGGTTTGAGCGAATTCCAAGTCGGTTCGATCTTTGCGGTTTCGGCGACGATCTGGGTGTTCTCGTCCGCCTTCTGGGGCGCGCGCAGCGATCGTTGGGGCAGACGTCCGGTGATCCTCATCGGTCTTGCGGCCTTCGGCGTGTCGACCTTGGCCTTCGCCAGCGTGATGAGTTTTGGTCTGGCGGGCCTCATCGCGCCCATGACGACCTACGTGCTGCTTGTGGCCATGCGCTCGATCTACGGCATCTTCGGATCGGGCGCCTATCCGGCCTCGCAAGCCTACATCGCCGATCGCACCTCCGCGCAGGAACGCACCGAAGGCATGGCGACGCTCAACGCGGCCTTCGGCTTGGGTGCCGCCGTCGGGCCCGGCATCGGCGCCGCGCTGATTGTCCTGGGTGTGGTAGCGCCGTTGTTCTTCGTCGCGTTCTTGGCGTTCCTCTCTGCCGCCGCGATCTGGCTGCTGCTGCCCGAGCGTTCAAGCCCGCACGAGCGCGAAGTGCCCAAGCCGCTCTCGTGGCTCGACGCGCGCGTGTTTCCCTTCATCGTCTTCTCGGTCGTGCAGGGGACCGCGGGCGCGATCCCGATCCAGACGGTCGCCTTCATCATCCGCGACACGCTTCACACCTCGACCGCCGACACGCAGCAGCTGACGGGCGTCGGTCTCATGTGTTCGGCGATCGCCGCGTTGTTCGCGCAATTCGTCCTAGTTCAGCGTTTCAAGCTGACGACCCGGTTCCTGATCTACGCCGGCATCCTGATCGCGCTCGTGTCCAACCTGCTGATGATCATCGCGCCCAACTATGGCCTCATCGTCTTCGCGCTCGTCATGTCGGGTCTCGGCTTCGGCATGTTGCGCCCGGGCTTCGCGGCCGCCGCCTCGCTCGCGGTTTCGGCCGAGGAGCAGGGCTCCATCGCCGGCTTGACCGGTGGAGCCGGTGCCTCGGGTTTTATTTTTGCGCCCCTGATCGGCAACGCGCTCTATTCATGGAGTCCATCGTACCCATATTGGCTCGGCGCCGTTCTTCTGGCCGGACTCTTCGTCATCGTTCGCAGCAGTCGGCGTCTAAAAATAGCGGTAATTCAAAGGCATGACGACATTTCGGCGACGATTCCGCCTGCATAGGCATTCGGCGCCATCACCAAGAAATGATACGATAGTTGATCGAAGTCACATTGCCGGAACGACCGGAACCTATTATTTGCCACAAATCTGACAAACTCCGATGCTGCAATGCACAATATCGGATAGCCGCCGAGAAGGCTCCCAGGGCGCAAGCACGGCCTTCGTAACGGACAGACGTCAGGCAACTGCCCGACGCATGCTCTTGCGAGGACACGTGCATGAAACGCATTACCGACGCGGCGCGTCTTGCGCGCCGCTTGAGGCTTGAAGTCGACGGCGCCGAAATTTGGCGCCAGCTGAAGGCGTTTGCGGCGCCCTTCGGCTTTGATCATCTGAGCGTGTTGAGGTGCCGGGACGATTTGCCGGAACGCCTCGCCCCCTCGATCGTTTACATCGATGCGCCGCAAGGCTTCGCCGAAGAGTTCGATCGCGAGCGTTTCTGTCCCGACCATCCGCTGATCGCCCGTGCGCTCGCCGAGCTTGAACCGTTTTCGGCGATGGAGACGCGCGCCCGGCAGCTGACGCCTTCGCAGCGTCGCGTTCTTCAGCACGTCAGCGTCTCGTTGGACGTCCGCGACGGTTGGACGTTCCCGATCTGTTATGGCGGCGCGCTGCGCGGCATCATGATGTTCGGCGGGCGCGAGCCCGACATGTCGCCGCTTCTGCGCTCCGTCTTGCATCTCCTCGCCCACCGCGCCTTCAAGCGCAGCGACGAACTTGTGGACGGTGCGCCGAAGCTCCACCGCCTGACGCCGCGCGAACTGGAATGCTTGCGCTGGGTGGCGCTCGGCAAGACCGACGGCGAGATCGCGGTGATCCTGTCGATCAGCCCGCGCACCGCGCGTTTCCACGTCGAGAACGCAAAGCTCAAGCTCCGCGTGGCGACGCGCGTGCAAGCCGTCGCCGAGGCGCTTCGCCTCAACGCGATCGCGGCGTAGTGTTCGAGATGACCAAGATGACCGAATACGAAAGCGAAACCCCGCGCGCGGCATCGCTTGAAGAGCGTGCCGTGAACGACATCGACGAAACGATCGTTCAATCGGTCGAGAGTCTCGCGCGCGCGTCGTCGCCGCCGGCCGTGTGGTCGGTGATGAAGGCCATCGCCGCCGCGTTCGGCTTCGAGCGAATGATCGTGCTTGAGGACTGCCAGGATCCGACCTTGAGCGCGTTGTCGCCCGTGCTTTACGACGACGCGCCTTCGCACGATCGGCAAGACCTCGATCACAACGCACAGTGGCGTTCTATGCTGTCGCAGTTGCGCGCATGCGCGACGTCCAAACCGTTCTTCGTCGGCGAAATCTCACAGGCCGAGCAACGCCGGGCGTTCGAAGCGCTGCTGGCCCCGCTTGGCGCAAGCAACACGTTGCTGGTGCCCGTTGCGCGCTTGCTTGAGTTCAAGGGCGTGATCCTGCTCGCAAGCAAAACGCCGGGCATCTCGCCCATCGCGCGGTCCGCCCTTCATGTTCTGGCCCATTGCGCCTTCGATCGCGTGCACGCGCTCGAGCACGAGCCCAAGCGCAGAGAGTTCGGCATTCTCTCGCCGCGCGAGGCGGAGTGCTTGCACTGGGCCGCCGCCGGCAAGACCGACAACGAGATCGGGGCGATTCTTTCCATCAGCCCGCGCACAGCGCGATTCCACATCGAGAATGCGAAGAAGAAACTCGGCGTCTCGACGCGCATCCAGGCTGTGACGGAAGCCCTGCGTCTGAAGGCGATTGCCGCCTGATTCCGCAAGTTGTCGCTGCGTCATGCGGGCGCCGCCTTCCGACCTGTCTTTGTCGCCAGCTAGGTCGTTCCCGCCGACCGGTCCATCTGCGCGCAACAACAGATAAAAAGAGTGGATTGCGTGACGTCAGAAAAACCCAAGCCCCCGGCCGAGAAAAAGCCCGACAGCGATTTGATCTCGGCGCTCGAAGATCCCCACACGAGCGCATTTCTCAAAGCCTATCTCGCGATCTCCGACGACGAGCTCAAGGCGCACATCCGCCGCCTCGTCGAAGAGACGCGCGTGCCGCCGTCGAAGGCAGAGTCGAAAAAGGATTAG
>JBGOVA010000099.1:0-16484 GCA_041477875.1 Micropepsaceae bacterium
GACTCGCCTCGAGCGACTGCGTCAGCTTGGCCTCGACTTCGCCCGCCGGCGGCGACCCCAGGCGGCACTTGCTTGTGATCTTGATCCCGGCCGGCAGCTTGCCCCCAAACGTCTCGCCGACGATGACTTCGCAGTTCCGATAGAGCGGCGCCGTATCGATCACGGTGATCCCGCGATCGACGGCGAGCATGATCGTCGCGATCGCTTCCTCGCGGCTCGTCTCGCCCCAGCCTTGTCCGATGCCGCCGCCGCCGAGCGTCAGCCGGCTAACGTTACCGAGCGGTCCAAGTTTTGCTGTCTTCATCGTCGCGCGCCGCTCTCAGGATTTCTTCGGCAACAGACCGAGCTGCCCCGCGACGAGGCGATCGACCATGCGCTTCGGCGCGCGCGTCAAAATGAAATTCTGCACTTTGTCCTGCGTCACGACGTAGCGCACCTTCGGTCGCGCCGTGGTCAGCGCATGCATGATCGCCCGCCCCAACCGCTCCGGCTTCAAGCCGCGCTTGCCGGACGCCGCGGCAAACCGACGTAGATTGTCCAGCTGTTTGGCATAAGCCGTCTTCGCATAACGCGACACGTCGATCTGCTCGCCCTTGTCCCAAATCGCGGTCGCAACGGCGCCGGGCGCAATCACGATGACGTCGATGTCGAACAGCATGAGTTCGCGCCGCAGCCCTTCCGACAGGCCTTCAAGCCCGAACTTCGACGCATTGTAGGGCGCGATGAACGGAAACGCGTTGCGCCCGCCGACCGAACCGATGTTGACGATGCGCCCGGGCTTGCCGGCAAGCCCGTCCTCGATGCCGAGCAACGGCGCGAACGCCTGCGTCGAGATCACGACGCCCGTCAGGTTGACGTCGAGCTGTTTGCGAAACTCGTCGATCGGCAAATAGACGAGCGGCCCCGCCACCGAAATGCCGGCGTTGTTGACGAGCCCGAACAGCTTCTGCCCTTTGAGCGCCGCGCGCACCGTCGCGGTCGTCGCCTTCACGGCCTTCTCGTCCGTCACATCGAAGATCAGCGGCACGAAGTTGGCGCCCAACTCGCTCTGCAGCCGCTTCGCGTCCGCCTCCTTGCGCACGCTGCCGAAGACGCGGAAGCCCGCTTTCGTCAAGACCTTCGCCGCGCCCCAGCCGATTCCAGTCGACACGCCGGTCACGACGACCGTTTTCTGCGCCTCTGCCATGTGGAATTGCCTTTCGCGGACCGCGAAGCGCCGCCTTGGGTTCGAGTCAGACCATGCGTGACGTTACAACGTCAAGCGAATATTACGGATTGCGTACTATTTCTTCGGCTTCGCAAGCAGAACGCGCTCGGCCGCCCCGATCATTCTCTCAAATAGAGTGAGGAAATCGCGTTGTTGTTGCGGCGAAAGCGCCGCCATCATGATCTGGCTCGACCTCAGCTGTTGCTTTTTCAGCAGTGAGGCAAGCCTTCGCCCCTCTGCCGTCAGCGCCAACTGCACGCTGCGCCGGTCGCTCTCCGCCCGCGAGCGTTCGACAAGGCCGCCTTTGACCAGGCGATCGACGACAGTCGTCGCGGTACTGAGCGGCGAGTCGAGCGCCCGCGCCACCTCGCTCATGATCGCCGTCTTCTGGCGCACCAGCAAATCCGCAACGACCAGATCCGACAGATTCAGCCGTGCGTACGGATGTTCCGCATTGCTGATCCCCTCAGCCTTGAGCGCGCGATTGAGCCGCCCGAGCGCCGAGCGCAACTCTTCCGCCAGATCGGACTTCGCTTTCGCTGCCATAACGCCCAAACTTATAGCGCGCCCGCTCTAGGTTGGAAGCGTTGATGCACAGGAGCGTGAATCCAGGTCAAGTCTGAGAAGCATTGTCCCTGAGGGGTCGACGCGAGATGACAGTCCGCGCCGTCCTCGGCTAGACAGTCCTCCGAACACTGAGGGAATCGGCGATTCTCTCGGGCCGTCTGCTCTGCGAGAGGGAACGATGCTGGGGTGGTTTTACCGGATCATGCCGCGGGAAGAGCGGTTCTTCGACATGTTCGAGCGGCATGCGCGCTGCCTCATCGGCGGTTCGCAGTCGCTGCGCGAGATGCTCAACGGGGGACCCAAGGTCAGGGAATTGTGCGCGAAGATCGCGGCTCAAGAACACGAGGCGGACCTGATCACGCATGAGGTTCTTCAGGCGATCCGCCGCAGCTTCATCACGCCTTTCGACCGCGGCGACATCCGCGGCCTGATCAACTCCATGGACGACGCCATCGATCAGATGAATAAAACGGCCAAAGCCGTAATCCTGTTCGAAGTCGGCGAATTCGAAGCACAGATGCGCCAAACGGGCGATCTCATCATCAAGACGGCGGCGCTCGTGGGTGAGGCCGTTCCCCTCTTGCGGTCGCTGCGCGCGAATGCGCCGCGGCTCAATGTGATCAACGAGGAGATCATTCGCCTCGAAGAGCAATCGGATCAGGTGTGCCTCGACGGCCTGAAAGGTCTGTTGCAGGGGCCGGCCCGGACGGACGCCATGGCCTACATCAGGGGTTCCGAGATCTACGATCATCTCGAGAAGGTCGTCGATTGCTTTGAGGATGTGGCGAACCGGATCAGCGGTCTCGTCATCGAGCATCTCTGAGCGGACACCCCATGGAAATCGGCGGGATCGGGCTTTCTCTTATCTTGCTCATTGGCGTCGCGCTGGTCTTCGATTTCCTGAACGGCCTGCACGACGCCGCCAATTCTATTGCGACCATCGTCTCGACCAGGGTTTTGAAACCGCAATACGCCGTCGCCTGGGCGGCCTTCTTCAATTTCATCGCCTTCCTGTTTTTCGGACTGCACGTGGCGCAGACGGTCGGTTCCGGGATCGTGTCCCCTAATCTCATCGACGACGCGGTGATTTTCGGCGCGCTCTCCGGCGCCATCGCCTGGAACGTGATCACGTGGCTTGCGGGCATTCCGTCGTCCAGTTCGCACGCTTTGATCGGCGGCATTGTCGGCGCCGGCGTCGCCAAGGCGGGCGTCGACGCCATCGTCTGGCAAGGATTGAGCAAGACTCTGGCGGCGATCGTCCTGTCGCCCATGACGGGCGTCCTATTGGCGTTGCTCCTCGTCCTCGCCGTCTCGTGGACTTTCGTTCGCTCGACGCCGGTCTTTGCCGACTCGACGTTCCGCAGGCTGCAGTTCGTGTCTGCTTCGCTCTACTCCCTCGGCCATGGCGGAAACGACGCGCAGAAGACGATGGGGATCATCGCAGTCCTTCTTTATGCGCACGGTATGACGGGCGGCGAGTTCCACGTCCCCCTTTGGGTGGTGCTCGCGTGCCAAGCGGCCATGGCGCTCGGCACGCTCTTCGGCGGCTGGCGCATCGTTCATACGATGGGCTCGAAGATCACGCGGCTCACGCCGATGCAGGGCTTTTGCGCCGAAACCTCCGCCGCGGCCACGCTCTTCGGCGCAACCTATCTCGGCGTTCCCGTCTCGACGACCCATACGATCACCGGCGCCGTCATCGGCGTCGGCGCCGCGCGCCGCACGTCGGCGGTGCGTTGGAACATCGCCCAGGGCATCGTGATTGCGTGGGTCATCACCATTCCCATGTCGGCAATCATCGCAGCCATCGGCTATTGGCTCGCGGCCTTCTTGTTATGAGCGCCACGACGCGACGGCACTACTCCAACAACTCCGTCGCGCTGATCTCGATCCCAAACCCGGACAGCGCCACATAGGCCTGCGGCTTAGTCACCAGGTTCTTGATCGACACGATCCCGAGGTCGCGCAGGATCTGCGCCCCGAGGCCGATTTCGCGCCATTGCCGCTGGCGCCCCTCTTCGGAATTCATCTTCTCCGATTTCACCTGCTCCGTATCGGCGACCGGCAGCACCGGCACGCCTGCCGCGCCGTCGCGCAGATAGACGAGCACCCCGCGCCCGTCCTGCGCAAACCGCGCCAGCGCCGCGTTGATCAGCTTCGCGCCGCCGAAGATGTCGCCAACGACATGCGCGCGATGCAAGCGAGCGGGCACGTTGCGTCCGTCGCCGATGGCACCCAGCGTGAACGCGAAGTGATGCACGCTGTCGAACGGCGTGACGTAAGTGTGGCCCGTCAATTCGCCGAAACTCGTCTCGACCGGAAACGTCGCGATGCGTTTGACCAGATGCTCGCGCTCCTGGCGATAGGCGATGAGGTCGGCGACCGAAATCCGCTTGATGCCGTGGCGCTGCGCGAACGCCGCGACCGCGGGCCCGCGCATCACAGAGCCGTCGTCGTTGGTGAGTTCGGCGAGCGCCCCCGCCAGCGGCAGCTTCGCCAGCCGGCACAGATCGATGCACGCCTCCGTATGCCCGGAGCGCATCAACACGCCGCCGTCCTTCGCGATCAACGGAAACACATGCCCCGGCCGCACGAAGTCGCCCGCCCCCGAATTGCCGTTGGCAAGCGCGCGCACCGTGTTGGTGCGCTCGTCCGCCGAAATTCCCGTCGTCAATCCGTGCTTGACGTCGCAGGAGACCGTGAACGCGGTGCCGAGCGGCGCATCGTTCACGGCCACCATCGGATCGAGCCTCAAGCGCCGCGCCGCATCGGCCGCCAGCGGCGCGCACACGATTCCGGATGTGTGACGGATGATGAATGCCATCTTCTCCGGCGTGCATTTCGACGCGGCGACAAAGATGTCGCCTTCGTTCTCGCGGTCGCCGTCGTCGGTGACCACGACCATTTCGCCGCGCGCAAAGGCCTCGATCGCTTCGGGCACGCTTGCCGCGCGCGCCTCGCCGTCCTTCGGCGCGGGTGCCGGCATGAAGTCGTTCGGCGTCACCGCGCCGTTCGTCTCGCGAAAAATCACTTCCGCCGTCTCGCGCGACAGCCACGCGTCCTCGTTGTTGCAAAGCTGGGTGACGGCGCTGGGCGAAAGCCCCGTGCGCCGTGCGAAATCCACGCGCGAGATGTTCTGGCCGTTGAGCCAATCGGTGAGCTTCATGCCCCCAATGATGGCACCACCGCCGCCCAAGGCAATCCGGCCACGGCGCTATATTTGCGCGCAAATTCAGTGCCGCTGAACCTTGCCGTAGCGGCCCAATCAGCTGCCGCGCCGCGCATTCACGCCAACAAAAAGATGAATCACGCGAAGCCGCGAAGACGCGAAGCGCCGTTCAACCATCGGAATGGCGCCTGACGGCGCCGAAATATCACATCTCTTCTTCTTCGCGTCTTCCCGGCTTCGCGGCTTCGCGTGATTCATCTTTCTTCCTGCTTCAAATCCCCTCGCCGTCGCCGCCCAGGAACTCGCGCACGAACGAAGAGTTCGGCCGGTCGATGAGGTCGCGCGGATTGCCCACTTGCTCGATCCGCCCCTCGTTCATGATCGCGACGCGGTCGGCGAGCGCCAAGGCCTCGTCCTGGTCGTGCGTCACCATCACCGTCGTGAGCTTCGTCTCGTCGTGCAGCGCGCGCAGCCACGAGCGCAGCTCTTTGCGCACCTTGGCGTCGAGCGCGCCGAACGGCTCGTCGAGCAAAAGGATGCGCGGCTCGATCGCAAGTGCGCGCGCAAGCGCCACACGTTGCCGCTGCCCGCCCGAAAGCTGGTTCGGGTAGCGCCCGCCCAAGCCCTGCAACTGCATGCGCGCGAGCAAAGCCTCCACCCGCGCCGCAATCTGATCGCGCCCGGGTCTGCGCCCCCATGGCAGGACGCTGAGCCCGAACGCGATGTTGCGCGCGACCGTCATGTGCTTGAAGAGCGCGTAGTTCTGGAACACGAACCCGACCCGCCGCTCGCGCGCAGGCACCAGCGACAGATCCGCCCCGTCGAAGCGGACGCTGCCCGATTCCATCAGCTCGAGTCCGGCAATGATGCGCAACAGCGTCGTCTTCCCCGACCCCGACGGTCCCAAGAGCGCCATGAACTCGCTTGGCTTGATCCTCAGGCTGACATCGTCGACCGCCGCAAGCGCGCCGAACTTCTTCGTGACGTGTTCGATCTCGAGGGTCATGAACGAAGGTCGTCTCTCAGTGGCGGTGGCTGGCGGCGATGTCGGAGGCGAAGCGCCACTCGAGCACACCCTTGAGGAAAAGCGTCACCAGGCCGAGCATGGCCAAGAGCGAGGCGACCGCGAACGCAGCCGCGAAATTATACTCGTTGTAGAGGATTTCGACATGGAGCGGCATGGTGTTCGTCAAGCCGCGAATATGGCCCGAAACCACCGACACCGCGCCGAATTCGCCCATCGCGCGCGCGTTGCACAGCAGCACGCCGTAAAGCAGTCCCCAACGCACGTTGGGCAGCGTCACGTTCCAAAACGTCTGCCAGCCCGACGCGCCGAGCGAGATCGCGGCCTCCTCCTCGGTGACGCCTTGCTCCTGCATCAACGGGATCAACTCGCGCGCGACGAAAGGAAAGGTCACGAACACGGTCGCAAGCACGAGGCCCGTGATCGTGAAGATCACCTTGATGCCCAGCGCACTCAACGCCGGCCCCAAATAACCTTGCGCCCCGAACAGCAGCACGTAGACCAAACCCGAAATCACCGGCGACACCGAGAACGGCAAGTCGATCAGCGTCACGAACAGGCTCTTGCCGAAGAAATCGTGCTTGGCGACGGCCCACGCCGCCGCAAGCCCGAAGAGGCAGTTGAGCGGCACGGCGATCGCCGCCACCGTCAACGTCAGTTGAATCGCGGAGAGAGCTTCATTTTCCGTGACGGCCGCCACGTAGCCCGCAACTCCGTTGCGTAGCGCCTCCGTGAACACGACCATCAGCGGCGTCAGAAGAAAGAGCGCGATGTAACCGACCGCCGCCGCGATCAAAAGGCCACGCACGACCAGGCTGTCGTTCGTGGGCGGGCGCAATGGGCCGCGTGTCGTGTTTGCCATCGCCGCTATGCCCGCCTGCGCGCCCAGGCCTGAAGCCCGTTGATCGCAAACAGCATCGCGAACGAGATGGCGAGCATCGCCGACCCGACGGCTGCGGCACCCGCGTAGTCGAACTGCTCGAGCTTGATGATGATGAGCAGCGGCGCAATTTCCGATACCATCGGAATATTGCCGGCGATGAAGATCACCGACCCGTATTCGCCCACCGCGCGCGCGAAGGCAAGCGCCACCCCCGTCAGCCACGCCGGCAGGATCGCCGGAAACACCACGTGCCAGAACGCCTGGCCACGCGTCGCGCCGAGCGAGGCGGCGGCCTCTTCGTATTCCCGGTCCAAATCGTCGAGCACCGGCTGCACCGAGCGCACGACGAACGGCAAGCCGATGAAGGTCAAGGCCACGATGACGCCGAGCTGCGTGAAGGCGACCTTGATGCCGTAGGGCGCAAGCGCCGCGCCGACCAACCCGTTCGGCGCGTAGAGCGTGGTCAACGCGATGCCGGCGACTGCCGTGGGCAGCGCGAACGGCAAATCGACCAGCGCGTCGACGAGCCGGCGCCCCGGAAACTTGTAGCGCACGAGCACCCACGCGACGAGCAAGCCGAAGACCGCGTTGATCGCGCTCCCGATCGCGGCCGCGCCGAACGACAGCTCCAACGCCGCCAGCACGCGCGGCGCGCTCACCGCAGCGACGACGCCCTCAACCCCGAGCTCCCACGGCCGCGCCAACAGCGCCGCCAAGGGAATAAGGACGATCGCGCTCAAATAGAATAGAGCAAAGCCGAACGTGAGCCCGAACCCAGGGATCACGCTCGGCCTTTTGAAGAACCACGGTTTTGCCCCCGCCGCGGTCACTCACTTACCTGGTTGGTAGATCTGGTCAAAGACGCCGCCGTCCGCGAAGTGGGTCGCTTGCGCCTTCTGCCAGCCGCCGAAGACTTGATCAACGGTCACGAGTGGGATTTGCGGGAACTTGGCGCGATACTTGGCGGAAATCTCAGGATCGACCGGGCGATAAAAGTTTTGCGCGATCAGCTCTTGGGCGGGCTTCGTATAAAGGAAGTTGAGATAAGCCTCCGCCACCGCGCGCGTGCCCTTCGCATCGACGTTCTTGTCGACGACCGCGACCGGCGGTTCGGCCAGGATGCTGACCGACGGCACGACGATCTGGAATTTGTCCGCGCCCAATTCCTTCAGCGTCAGGAATGCCTCGTTCTCCCACGCGATCAACACGTCACCGAGGCCGCGCTGCGCGAACGTCGTCGTCGATCCGCGCGCGCCGGTGTCGAGCACGCTCACGTTCTTGTAAAGCTTCGTGATGAAGTCTTTCGCGCTCGCCTCGCTGCCGCCCGGCTGGCGCAGCGCATAGGCCCACGCCGCAAGATAGTTCCAGCGCGCCCCGCCCGACGTTTTCGGATTGGGCGTGATGACCTGGATGCCCGGTTTGACCAGGTCGTTCCAATCCTTGATCTGCCACGGGTTGCCTTTGCGCACCAGGAACACGATCGTCGACGTGTAGGGCGACGAATTGTGCGCCAGCCGCGATTGCCAATTCGCCGGCAGAAGTTTCCCGCGCGCCGCGATCTGATCGATGTCGTAGGCGAGCGCCAGCGTCACCACGTCGGCCTCGAGCCCGTCGATCACGCTGCGCGCCTGCTTGCCCGAGCCGCCGTGGCTCTGGTTGATCGTCACGTCGTCGCCGGTCTTCTTCTTCCATTCCGCCGCGAACGCCGGATTGACGGCCGTGTAGAGCTCACGCGTCGGATCATAGGACACGTTGAGCAGCGTCACTTCTTTTGCGAACACGACCTGCGTGAACAGGAACAGCAAGCTCAAGAACGTCAGCGCGTATCCGGTCATTCGAGACGTCGTACTCATGGAAAACCTCCCGGCGTCAAAAGCCAAATTGCGCGCGAAGCGCGATGGTCTGTACGGTCTGGTCTGCGCTCACCGTCGGGATCGCAGGCACGCCCGTCGTGGTCGTGGTGATCCCGGTGATCGCATTGGGCGTCGCACCCGACTGCAGGCGGTCGAGATCGATGAGCTGATAGTGGAGGCCGAAGCGAATGTTGTCGTTGGCATACCAATTGAGCGCCAAGGTCAGCGCCTTCTGATCGCCGCCGCGCACGGTGTTGTAGAATGTATATGTGCGCGTCGTCGGCGCCGTCCAAGCCGTGATGACGCTGGCCGGATCGTTGATGCGGTCGTTGAGGTCGAGTTCGCTATAGCGCGCGGCGAGTTCCCACGCGCCCCACCCGAAGCCGTCGAGCGCGAAAGGCTTCGCGGGCTTGGGCGGCGTAAAGGCGCCGCTCGCGGCGTTGTAGGTCCGGCTCTCGCCCGTCAGCACCCACGTCGCCTGCACATACCAGGCGTCAAAACTATTGTCGCCCGGCTGCACGATCTGCGTGACGCTGGCGACCGGGCTCGTGAACACTTTGTGGGCGACGGGCGAGCGCGTCACTTCGAAGTCGTAGTAGCCTGCTTGCGCATAGAAATTGGCCCAATTGCCGGCTGTCTCCACGCCCCATTGCCCGACCTCGTCCGCGGGAAGCGCGCCGGTGTTCGTCAGACGGATGCCGTTCGAATCGATCGTGATCTCCGGCGGATCGGACAATGTGATGCTGTTGAGCGCCGTTGCGCCCGGCGTGGTGTCGAGCGTCGGCGTGCCGTTCGCGACCGCGTCCGGCAATTTGAAGACGTACGTGCCGTTCGCGCCGACGAGGAAGTGCGCGTCGGCATCCGAATAGAACATGTACGACGCGCGCCCGAGCAGCGCCTGCTGCTCGTCGAACACCGGCGAGTCCTGCACCTTCGCGCCCGTGTAGGAGAGTGCCGCAAACAACGCGTCCCCGCCGTAGATGACGCTGATCGCATCGCGCCCGTCGCCGCCGGCGATGCCGCGCTGCAAATCGGAGGGCGCATTGCGTTCGAGAAAAATCGTATCGCCCGGCCCCGTGCTGTCTTCGAGGTTCGCCGGCGGCGGAAACGCACCGGCGCGAATGGCCCACGGTTTCAGCCCGTCATACTGCAAATAGACCGACTGGATGCGCCCCGGCGATTCCGCGCCGCCGCCGCCGAAGTCGTAATTGAAATTGTACGACCAATCGCCGAAGAGCTTGCCCTGCACGCCGAGATAGACGCGGCGGAAATTCGCGCCGCTGGAAAGGTCGGGACCATAGGCCGCGGGCAACGAGCGCGCCGAACCGTCCTGGCTGTAGTAACCCCAATCGAGTTGGCCTAGCGCGCGGACCTGCGCCGAGAATTTGCCGTCGCTCGATTCGAAGGTCGGCCGCCCGTTCTTGATCCCGAGCGTCGGCTTCTCCGCCGCCAGGCGTTGCGTCTCGACGAACTGGTTGGCGGACGATTCCTTCACGTCCTGAACCTGCACCGAGAGCACCTCGAGCTGCTTCTGCTGCTCGGCGATTTGTTTCTTCAGCGCCTCGATCTGCGCCTTCAGATCTTCCTTCTGTCCGGCAAACGCCGGCGACGCAAACGCCGCCGCAAATCCCAGCACCAGAACCGAATCCGACAGGCGCAACATGCTCTTGCTCATTTCCCGACCTCGCAAGCGAATCGCAGCCACCAACGCGCGGCCAACACGGACTGTGCCGCATCGGCCGAGACGAGCATATCCGTAATGTCTATCAGGTCAATAGAGATTAGAGCGTGTACGCTGCGGCTGGCTCAATCGCGCTCGACGAACCGATGCGCAAAAGACACGCTGCGATACGCCAAGCACGGCAAGCTCGCGGAATCTCGCTGATGCTCAAATGCAACGCACACCTCAAGCAGTTTCCCCCTTTACGCCAAGGGCATGAACATAAACAACGCGCGAAAACTGATATGGGTTGCACACGCAAGAACAGGACGGATCATGCACCTGGCCCGCTTCCCACGCCGCCGCTATACGCCCCACGCGACGCCGGTCGAAAAGCTCACGCACTTGACCCGCCATCTCGGCGGCCCCGACATCTACATCAAGCGCGACGACCAACTCGGCCTCGCCGCCGGCGGCAACAAAACCCGCAAGCTCGAATTCCTCGTCGCCGACGCACTGCGCGAAGGCGCCGACACGCTCATCACCGTGGGCGCCGTGCAATCCAACCATTGCCGCCTGACGCTAGCCGCCGCCGCGCGCGAAAACCTCAAATGCCGCCTCGTCCTCGAACAGCGCGTACCCGGCAGCTACGACAGACGTGCGAGCGGCAACAATTTCCTCTTCGACCTCTTGGGCGTCGAAGGCGTGACCGTCGTCGATGCGGGCGTCGACCTCGCCGCCGCGACGCACAAGATCGCCGCCGAACTCAAGGCCGAAGGTCGCAAGGGTTACATCATTCCCGGCGGCGGTTCGAACGCGCTGGGCGCGCTCGGTTACGTCGCCTGCGCCGAAGAGTTGCTTGCGCAAACCTTCGAGATGGGCTTGCGTCTCGACCACATCGTCTGCGCCAGCGGCAGCGCCGGCACGCACGCAGGCTTGCTGACGGGCCTCATCGGCAACAACGCAAAGATCCCGGTGACCGGCATCAACGTCCGCCGCCCGCGCGCCGAGCAGGAAAAGAACGTCCACACGCTCGCGCTCGACGTCGCCGAGCTTCTCGGCATCGGCGCGCCGTCGCGCGCGAGCGTGACCGCGCTAGACGAATGGGTCGGCCCCGGTTACTCGCTGCCCACGCCGCAGATGGTCGAGGCCGTTCGCCTTCTTGCACGCACGGAAGGCGTGCTCCTCGATCCCGTCTACACCGGCAAAGCAATGGCAGGCCTTATCGATCTCGTGCGCCGCGGCATCTTCAAGAAGGGCGAGAACGTCCTCTTCCTCCACACCGGCGGCGCGCCCGCGCTCTACGCCTATCAAAAGATTCTGCAGAACGAATGAGCGGCGCCACGAAAGTCGTCGGCGTATTGGGCGGCATGGGCCCCGCCGCGACGCTCGATTTTTTCGCGCGCGTTCTTGCCGAGACCGGGGCCAAGCGCGACCAAGACCACATCCGCCTCATCATCGACTGCAACCCCGCCGTGCCCGACCGCAACGCGGCGGTCGCCGGCACCGGCCCCTCGCCCGCGCCGGTCTTGGCCGAGATGGCGCGCGGCCTCGCACGCGCCGGCGCCGAACTCCTCGTGATGCCCTGCAACGCCGCGCACGCCTACCTCGACGACATCAAGGCTGCGACCGATCTGCCCGTCATCAGCATCATCGACGTGACGGTCGAAGCGATGCGCAACGCATTGCCCCAACTCCGTCGCGCGGGCGTCTTGGCCGCAAGCGGTTGCATCGATGCCGGTCTCTACCAGAAGGCGCTTGCGAATGTCGGCGTCGGGGCGTTGGTCCCGGAACGTGAAGAACGCGAGCGCTTCATGCGCGTTCTCTACCGGATCAAAAGCGGCGACGCCGGCGCGGCCGTGAAATCGGAAATGCGCGCCATCGCGCAAGCGCTGATCGCAAACGGCGCCGAGGCCGTCGTTGCCGGCTGCACGGAGGTCCCGCTCGTGCTCTCGCCCGCCGACATTTCCGTGGCCCTGGTGAATTCGACCGATTGTCTGGTGCTGGCGACCATCGCCGCCGCACGCGGCGATATCGAATAGCCCCGTCGCGCCGGACATCGCTGTTGCTGACTGCGCTGAGGCTGCGCGAAATCCACGCGGCGGCCGGCCATTTCCTTTGAGAACGGTTCGAGCTTCACCGCCACTCGTTGGTGATCCAGCCCTCGCCCTGGTATTCGAGCCGTCGCGCCACGGCGCGCGCCGCTTCACGTCCCAAGCGCATGTCGACGATATGAAGCCCGAGGTCGACGCCGGCTGTATAGCCGCCGGCGGTGAAGAGATAAGGATCGCTCTGCACATAGCGCCGGCCGCGGACCACTTTGACCGACGGATTCTTACCCTGGAAGGCATCGGCCGCATTGTGATTGGTCGTCGCCTGTAGTCCCTCGAGTAAGCCCGCTTGCCCGAGCCAGTCCGCGCCCGTGCACACCGACATCACGATATGACGGCCCGCGTGCACCTTGCGCAGCCACGCGATCGCTGCAGCGCTCGCCGCAACGTCCTGCGAGCCGATGATGACGATGTCGGGCTCCGGCGCCGTGTCGAACGTATAGTCGGGCACCACGGCGACGCCGTTCTCCAGTTTGAACGGCACGGTCGCTTCTGAAACGAGATACTCCACCGTGTGCGGCGGCATGACGCCGAACACTTCCGCCGGCCCCGCAAAGTCCAGCAGCGTCGCGCCCGGCGTGACCACGACCTCCACGACGAACGGCAAATCGATCGCGGGTTTTTCCGCCGCCCCGGCTCGCGCGGTCCAGGCGGCGGCGCTGAGCGCGATGAAAGCGGCGCTCGCCAAAATACTGCGATTGCGTGTCGGCATGACCCTCTCCGATTTGAGACGGTGGCTACGCTGCGCCTTGAAGTGCGCTCTAAGTCAAGTTCACAACAGCGTGAGCCACCGACAATGCGGCGCGGTGCCCGTGTAGGACAGTGGCGGCGGGCGTTTCCCGGATGGAGTTTTCGATGGCGGCGATACACGGCATGGCGATCGGCGAAGTGGGGCGCAGGACCGGACTCGCAGCATCAGCCATCCGTTATTATGAAAAGGCTCGGCTTCTACCCAAGCCGGCACGTATCGGAGGGCAGCGCCGCTACGAGTCCGACATCCTCGGCCGCATTCGCATCGTTCAACTGGCGCTCGCGGCCGGCTTCACCGTTGCCGAGACGCGTCTATTTGTCTCCGGTTTTTCGCCTGATACCACACCCGCCGCCCGTTGGCGCAGCCTGGCGTCGCGCAAGATCGAAGAGATCGATGCCCTTTTGGCGCACGCGCGCCGGATGAAGCTGCTCCTGCAATCGAGCTTTCGCTGCGGCTGTGTGCGTCTCGAAGATTGCGAGCAGCTCTATGCTGGTGCTATTGCCGCCAGGCGAATAGGACCTAAGCCGCCGGCTTCATCTTGCGTCGGTCGGCGAGCGCATCGGCCAGCGAATGCTGCTCGAGGATTTTCGCCGTCGAATTGCGCACGTCGATGAGCGATTTGCGGATGGCGCACGTCGTCTCGTCGGCGCAGTCCTCGCAGCGCCGATAGGCCGTCCGGCTCGCGCACGGGCTGAGCGCCAACGGCCCGTCGATCAAGCGGATGACCTCGGCGAAACTGATGTCCTTCGGCTCGCGCCCCAACTGATACCCGCCATGCCGCCCGCGGATGCTGTGCACCAGCCCGCGACGTTTCAGGTCGAGCAGAATTTGCTCCAGGAACTTGCGTGGCACGTTGGCCGCCTCCGCAACGTCGGCGATCTGTTGCGCCTCGTTCTTCGGCTGCGCCGCCAAATGGAGCATGGCGCGCAGCGCATATCGGGCCTTTTGTGAGAGCATGTAACTGGACTTGATCGATTCGGTCGTGATTTGCGAAGATAACATGTGAATTGCACACCGTGCAGACGATACCGCCGCGTGGTTAAGTCGCAGACAAGCGGCAGCTACAACACCTGACGCTGCAAATCCGGGAACACCTTCCCGACCTTGCCGAGCAGATATTCGCCGTACGTGCCATGGAACACGTGCACGTTGGCCCGGTCCCAGCGCTCGCCGCTGTCGTCCTGCGCGCCTGCGGCCCGTTCCGGCAGCGGCTCGATCACCGCGTCGAAGGCGGGATCGAAGAACAGCGGAAACGACAGCCGGTCGCGCCCGCTGATGTTGCGCACGCGATGCGGCGTCGAGCGGTAGAACCCGCCCGTCAACCGATCGAGCATGTCGCCGATATTGCACACGAGCGTGCCCGCGATCGGCGGCGCCTCGATCCATCCCTCGCGCGACTTCACCTGCAGACCGCCGCAATCGTCCTGCGCGAGCAACGTGAGCAGACCGTAATCCGTATGCTCGCCCACGCCCCACTCGCCGTCGATCTCGCGCGCCGGCGGATAGTGGAACACGCGGAACAACACGGTCGGGTCGGCCGTGTAGATGCGCGCGAAGTACTCTTCATCTAGTCCAAGGCTGAGCGCGACGCCCCGCATCACCGCGTGCGCCGCCCGCGTGGTGCGAGCCATGAAATCGAGCACGGCGCCGCGCAACTCCGGCACTTGGCGCGGCCACAGATTGGCGCCGTGCATCGGCGCGCCCGCCTTCACGCGCGCATCGTCGGCGTCGAGTTCGCCGCCGAAATAGATCCCCTCCTTCAAGTCAGGCCTGCCCGACGTGAGCTCCCCGCCGACCGGAAAGAACCCGCGCCAAGCGCGCCCTCCAAGCGCCATCGCGATCTTGAGTTTGTCCTCGGCGGGCAGCGCGAAGAACTGTCGGGCGGCACGATCAAGCCGGACAATCGTCTCGTCCGCCACGCCGTGGCCGCTGACGTAGAAGAAGCCGGTATCGCGGCACGCCGTCTCGATCTCGCGCGCGACCGTTCCCGTGTCCGCCCGCTTTGCGAGCAACGGCGCGACATTGATGACCGGCAATCTATGCATCGAACTGATCCATCGCCCGGCACCCTATCATCTTCGTGTTTCCGCGTCTTCGCGCGAGCTCTTGAGATTTCGCGCGAAGAGGTGAGACCGGCCCTTGGCCTTTTTGATTCTGGCCGCGGCGAACGCGCGCCTAGACTCTCCGTCACACGCTGATTCGTTTCCGGGGAGGGGCCGCCGTGGCGTTGTCACACCGCGCACTCGCGCTGCTTGCAGCATTCGCGCTCGCCGCTTGCGCGGGATCCAATCAACCACTGACCTCATCGGCCGGCATGGGCGGCGCGCCGCGCGCGCTTGAAAACCCCAAGGCCGAATGGGAGCGCCTCGCCGAACTGCCGTGGCCGCAAGGCGGCCAGCGCACCTATGCAACCTACGACGACACCCGCCGCGTCTTCTGGAAGAAGCTCTACCCCAAGGGCGGCACCGAGCTCTACTGCGGCGTCGCCTTCGACGGCGCCCGGAAGGATGCGGCGAAAGAGGCGCTCTCGGTCGAGCATGCCTACCCCGCCGACGCGATCGCCGAGACCGAGCCCTCCTGCACCGACCGCACCTGCGCCGCGCCGCGCGTCCAGCGCGCGATGGCCGACCTGCAGAATCTTTGGCCTGCGCTCCAGCGCGTGAACTCAAGCCGCAGCAATCTTCGCTACGGCGAGGTTGCGGGCGAAAACGCCCGTCGGTTCAGCGAGTTTTGCCCCGACTTCGAACGGCCCTCCGGCGCCAAGGCCGTCGTCGAGCCCCGCGACGATGTCAAAGGCGATCTCGCCCGCTCGCTCGTCTACATGCACTTTGTCTACGGCCTGCCGCTCGAGAACGCCGTCAACGACCGGAACCTGCTTCTCTCATGGATGCAGGCTGATCCTCCGGACGCGGAAGAAATGCGCCGCAACGCCTTGATCGACCAGTTGCAAGGCACGCCGAACCCTCTGCTCCAGGAAGCGTTCATGGGGTTCTGATTCCCACCGCCTAAGAGGCGTGGCGCGAAAGCGACAGCGCCCGCGATATTCAACCGGGCCATTCATTTCCGCTCTACACCGCGCCGCGCCTTCTTAGACTCCTTAACTGATTCGCAAGCATGTGGTGCGAAGACGTTAACTCCGCATTCACGCTCACAGGGCAACGGGCGGAAGGCGAATCTGAGGAGATACTGCATGCAAACAAAAGCGACCTTGCTTACTACCGCCGCGATCACCGCACTTATGATCGCCGCCTCTCCGGCC
>JBGOVA010000176.1:0-9659 GCA_041477875.1 Micropepsaceae bacterium
GATCGCGCACGATGCGGGCGCGGCCGCGCACGAGGCCCGCAGAGCAGCCGAGGCCGCGCCTCACATGCGGGTCGGCGGCGGCGGCGCCCGGTCCGCGCGTTTCGAAGATTTGGCTGAAGCCTACGGCGCCCACCGTCTCGAAGCGGCGCGGCAGGTCGGGTGCGTGCGCGTAATCCTTGAACTCCGCACGGCGCGCCGTCGCGATGGCGGCGAGCGATACGGTCGCGGCGGAGTTCTCCGCCACCGACAGAAGCTCTTCGACCGTCAGATAGAAGACGTCGTCGCGGGCGGCGATCAGGCGACGCGCGGCGAGGCGCTTGCCCATTTCGACGAAGAGGCGGCGCGCGCGGCCGAAGACGCGGGTGCGTTCGAAGCGCAGGTTTTCGCGATCGCGCACGCGAGCCTTGGCCTCGTTCACGGCGGCTTTGAGGATGTTGCGGCGGAGCGCGCTCGCGCCCACGGCGTCGGTGAGTTGGTCCATGGCGCTTGGGCCGCGTTTCACCGGCGGCGCGGACGGGCGGCGCGCGGCGGCGAGGATCGATTGCACGAGCGGTGCCGGATCGTCGGCCAAGGTTGCGCTTTCGAGTTTCAACTCGCCGACGCAGCGGTCGCCGAAGCGCGCAATATAGGCGCGGTAGAGACGGCCGAGTTCGGCGTCGCTCGCGAGCGCTTGCGCGCCTTCGCTTTCGACGCGGGCGAGCAATGCGGGGTTGGCGCGCAGGCGCTTGCCCATCCCGGCGATCAGGCGCGGCGGTTCGGCGCTGACGATACCGCCTTGATCGGCGAGCACGGCGTTGAGCAGCGCGCCCGACTCGTCGCCCGCCCATCTGCGCGTCAGGCCTTTGGCGATGCCGAAGGCGATCATGCACCAAAGGTCATTCACGAGTGGTGGCGTCCATGCCTTGAGCAGGCGCGCTTCGATGCGGCGGTACTCGGCGGCGAGGTCCTGATAGCTCATCTGCGACAGATCGGCCGACAGGCTGCCCAACGCCGCATCGACCTTCGCCAAGAACTCCTTGATCGAACGCGCGAGGACGATGCGTTTCCAGACGAGGCCGGCGGCCGTGGTGATGAGGCGCGCGGCGTCAAGCACGCGGGCAAGGAGGGTTTCGTCGCCGCTTGTCACGGCGTCGACGAGATGGCGCGGCAGTGCGCGATCGACGCCCATCATCGTTTCCATGTAATGGCGGTTGAGGCGGAAACCGGGCAGCATCGCGAGCGCGCGGTACCAGTTGAGCAAGTTGTAGTAGATGCGGCCTTTCACGAGGCCGATCATGTTGCGGAAGACCGCGGCGTTTTCCTCCACGCGCTTGGGCGCCACGCCGAGCACCATCGCCAGTTCGCGATAGACGGCGTCGTAGGCGCGGCCGGCGAAGGAGAAGGTCAAGGGCGTCGTCACGCCGCTGTAGCTCTCGACGATGTTCGAGTTGTCCCAGAGCACGCGCTCGGTACCGCCGACGGCAAACGTGGTGATGGGGCGCATCTGCAGCAGATAGAGCGCGCCCGCTTCAATCGCCCATTCGATGTCTTGCGGCGTCTTTTGCTCACGCGCGATGCGGGTTGCGGCCGTCGCGAGTTGCGCAAGCACCGCGGGCGCGAGGATGGGCGCCGTGCCGGTCAGCGTTTGTTCGATGAGCGTGCCGTTCGACGCCAGCGTGTAGGTGTCGCCCGCGACCTCTCCCGCGACCATGCGATCGGCGAGGCCTTTCACCGCGTTGATGACGATGCGGTCGGTCGCGCCGGTCACGGGATCGGCGGTGAAAACGACGCCCGCGGCCTCGGCATCCACCATGCGCTGAACGAGCACGGCGGGCGCGTTGGCGCGCGTGACGCCGCGCTCCTTCCTGTAGGCCGCGATCTCGGGCGTGAAGGCGGAGCGCCAGACGTCGGCGATGCGCGCCGGCACGTCGGCGGGCGCGACGTTCAGGAAGCTTGCGAATTGCCCGGCGAAGGAATTGCCCGGCGCGTCCTCCTCCGCCGCGCTCGAGCGGACGGCGAGTTTGACGTTGCCGGGGAACTGCTTGGCGATCTGCGTCTCGATCTCGGCGGCGAGCGCGCCGGCGAGCTTCATGCCGGGGCTCAACTCGAAGGCGCGCGGGGTGACGACGAACCACGGCGGCACGCGATGGCCCGCCCCCTGTAGTTTGCACAGGCCTAAGGCCTTGCCGCCGTAAAGGGCCAAGCTCGCGTCGGGGCGCGCGAAGGCGATGATGGAATCGCTCATGGTGCGAAATTCATGTGGGGGGCCAAGCCCAGGGCGAGCAGCATGGCGAGCGCGAAGAGCGAGGCTGCGGTTTCGATGCGCTTGCCTTGGCCTTTCAGCGCGGGGCGGAAGCGGAGCGCAGTGACGACGGCGGTCGCGATGCCGGCGCCGCCGAGGATCAGCGCCACGGTGAGCGAGCCCTTGACCTGCGCGACGGCGAGCAGCATCGCGCCTTCGGCCAACGCGGCGGTGACGAGCCACGCATTACGCGCGCGCATCGGACCCCAGAGGGCGCTGTAGGTTTCGACGCCCGGTTCTTCGTCGTTCGTGCTGCGGATTTTGCGGCCGAGTTCGAGAACCGCGCCGATGAAAAAGGCCGAGACGAGGAAAGCCCAGGCGCTTTGCGGGAGCACCAGCATCGGCGCGCCGTCGTACGCGAGTTGGAAGCCCGCAAGCAGCCATGCGATCAAGGGCGTGATCACCATGTGCGAGGCAAGATAGAGGACGGGCTGGCGCTTCAGCCAATCGCCGACGAAGAACTCGAACGACATCAGCGCGAAATAGAGCCAGACGCCGAGGCTCAACGCGACCAGCGAGAGGTTGCCCGCCGCGACGATCGCACCCAGCATCAGCGCGATCGCGACTGCGCCGGCGACCCGCAGTTCGAAGAGCGTGACGAGGCCGCGCGGCACGGCGCGATAGGAGCGATGCGCGAGATCGGTCGCGTAATCCTTGTGCTCGTCGGCGATGCGCAAGAGGAGGAATTGACAGAGTCCGGTTAGCGTCGCGAGCACGATTGCGTCGATCGCCGGCGCGCTGCCGGTCACGCCCGCCGCATAGGCGCACGCGGACGCCGCGAAGACGAGCGTCAAGACGCCGTGATTGGCGAGCGGGAAACGCTCGGCCTGATAGGTCCAAAGCCGCGCGAGCAGATGCGCGCCCTCGCCCGGCACAGCCGACTTCAACGACGAGCGATCACTGCGCAATGCCCTGCCCTTCAAGTCGCGCCGACCTATGCGGTCGACGGCAAAGTGTCAGATGCGTATCCGAAGGCGACTCTACAATGAGAGTGGGCCGAACTCCGGCCGAAATTGGGCGGAAGGGTGACCGAGACCGGTGACCGGTCGGTTAAGCAAAATTGGTGGTTGTGATGGTAGACGGCTCGAGACTCCCGATAACCGCAGCGCGTCAGGCGAAGACCACGCGTTTGAAGAACATCACGGTGAAGAGCGCGGTTGCGAACATCAGTGCGTAGGAGCCAAGCAACGCGCCCAAGGGATCGCCGACCAGCCAGACGACCCACAGACCGGCGACGAAGAACAGCGTGCTCAGCACCGCAATCAGGAACTGCGGCAGCGCGAGGCGCGACCCGGCCAGCGCTGGAAAGGCGTGGTGGATGAGGCCGAACAAAGCGAGCGACGCCCAACCGATCATGTTCAAATGCGCGTGCACGAGGGCGAAGCTGTGATCGCGGCTTGCGGCCATCCATTCGCCCAAAGCCTCGCCGGTCAAGAGAAGGACCAGCGCAATGGCGATGAACCAAATGTCGTAGCGCATGGGCGATCCTTCCCGCCGAACGCGGCGGCGGCAAACGATGCTCTACCGCCTGCATGGTTCTCGGCCCGCCATTTGAGCGCGATTCGCCGAATTGGGGCAAGGCGCGCGAGGCGCTGATCAGACGCCGTCGATCTCGTGCGCGTCGCCGGGACGTCAGCCGAGAGCGCTCTGCACCCTACGACATCGGTTGTGCCGGCGGCGGGGGATCGGGTGGGAGAGGTACGAATTCCTTGTCGTCGAGGTCGGGGAGTTTCATGCGGCCGGCGCGCCAGTCGGCTTTCGCTTGCGCGATGCGCTCGTTCGAAGAGTGGACGAAATTCCATTCGATAAAGCGCGGGCCCAACGGTTCGCCGCCGAGGAGCATGACGGTCGAAGGCGCGGTCGCTTTGAACTCGGCGGCGGCGCCCTTGGAAAAGACCAGCATTTGGCCGGCGTGATAGGCGTGGCCATCGGCTTCGACCGTGCCGGTGACGATGTAGGCGGCCCGTTCGGGATAGTTCGACGGCAGCGCTGCTTTCGCGCCGGCTTTCAATTCGCAGTGGAGATAGAACATCGGCGAGTGCGTCTTGACGTTCGCCTTCATGCCGAACGCTTCGCCCGCGATCAGACGGCGCCATGTGCCCGCTTCTTCGTGTTCGGGCAGGTCGCCTGGCGGGTGATGGGCGAAGGCGGGCGCGGTTTCCTCCAGCGCCTCGGGCAGCGCGACCCAGCTCTGGATGCCGTGCATCGAGCCGCCTTCGGCGCGCGCTTTCTCGAAGCGCTCGGAATGGGTGATACCGCGGCCGGCCGTCATCCAGTTTACCTCACCGGGGCGGATCGGCTGCTCCGACCCCACGCTGTCGCGGTGCATGATCTCGCCGTCGAAGAGATAGGTGACAGTCGAAAGGCCGATATGCGGGTGCGGGCGCACGTCGACGCTGCGCGCCACGCCGCGCGGCAGGCTCAGCGGGCCCATGTGATCGAAGAAGATGAAGGGGCCGACCATGCGGTGTTTCGCGAACGGCAGGACGCGGCCGACCTCAAAACCACCCAGATCACGGCGGCGCTGGTCGATGACGAGGTCGAGCATGGGGTCGCATCTCCACTTTTCAATCGTCTGTGATGCGCCGATATAGTGTGCCGGGAGCGGAGATCAAATGAATGTCCGAACAGGTTCGCGACAATACCGCGCTTCATCGCTTCGAACTCGAGGTCGACGGCGTGACTGCGTTTTCGGTCTACACGCGCAAAGGCGGCGTGGTGACGTTCGTGCATACGGAGGTGCCGGAGGCGCTTTCGGGCAAGGGCGTCGGCTCGCGGCTTGCGCGCGGGGCGCTCGACATGGTGCGTGCGCGGGGCGAGAAGGTGATCGCGCAGTGCCCCTTCATCGCCGCCTTCATCAAGAAGCATGCGGCCTATCAGGATCTGCTTGCCGATCGCGACTAGCGGGCTGCCGCACCGGCGAGTCCGGGGTTGCGCCGGCGCAGACGCGCCGTCCTGCGCCGCACGGGACGCACGGACTTGATCGAGCCCAACGTCTTGGCGAGCGATCGAAGCACGAGGTCGCGGTCTTCGTCGCGCAAGGTCGAGCGCGCGTCGACGCCGACGTCGAGGAAAGTCTCGAACTCCTCGCAGAGGATGCCGGCGTCGGCGGCCATGAGCATGAAGGCGATCGCCAGGCACGGTTCTCCGGTCACGGCGATGCCCGTGTAACCGTCGGCACGGACGATGAAGCCCGCGTCGCGGAACGTCTCTGCCATGCTGAAGGCCGCGCGCATATCTTGGCGTTCGTGCAGCACGAGCAGGAACGGGATCGCAAGGCCGGACGCATCCCAGGCGCGGTGCGTGCGGTTTTGTTCGCGCACGCGCGCATGCCAAGCGCGCGCGGCGTCGGGATCGAAACGGCGGTTGCGCAAGCGCTCGCGCGCCAATGTCCTGAAGCGGTATCTCATATCGTGTCGCGTGTTCGCGCCCGAACAGTCCGCGCCCGCGGCCGCCCGTTGCGCGCGCCCACTTCTCCCCTTTGGCTCTAATGGAGGCTAGACAGAGGTCACAGTTTTGCGCTGTGTGGAAAAGCACAGTTGCGGCCGAACCGCGGCAGTGTGGCATCGAGGCCGATGGATGAGCGCGGAAGGACTAGCGTTTGCGGCGCTTGTCGGTGGGGGACTTCGGCTCGCGCACGTTGCGCACTTCTTCGTTGCTTGCGCGCTGCAGCAATTGCTCAAGGCCCGCGATGTCGAGAATGGTCAACTCGTTTCCCGACACCGAAATCAAACCAGATTTCTTGAGATAGCTCAATTCACGCGACACGGCCTCTCTCTGCGTGGCTAGCCGGGCAGCGAATTCGTGCTGGCGCGGCAGCGGGCGGATGCGCGCCTCGTTTCCGCGCGCGACGGGGCGCGCGAGGCGCAGGAGCTCGGACCGGATGCGATTGGAGACGTTGTGCGCACTGAGTTCGAACACGCGCTCGGTCAACACCCGGATTTGCGAGGCGAAGCGGTAAGCGAACCACAAGGACGCTTGCGGCGAGGACTCCAGAAGGCGCATGAAATCCTTGGCGCCGACTCTTGCCAACATGCCGTTGGTTTGCGCGACGACGCTGGCGACGCGAGGGCTCTGCGTGAGGATCGCCAGTTCGCCGAAGTGATCGCCCGGCCCGAGAATCCGGAAGTCGACTTGCCTGCCGCTGGGCGAGTAGCTCAAGACCTTGAACTGCCCTTCCTCGATGAAGTAGACGTCCGTGCCGACGTGACCTTCGTCGATGACGGGCTTGCCTTTGCGCACCGGCTCGCGCTCGGCCGCTTCATCGAATTCCCCGTGTTTGAACAGGGTGGCGAACTCGAACGTGAAGCGAGGCGGCGGCGACATCGGGCACAACTATGGCGCGAATATTGTTGAAAGCTCGCGTGACTATCCACGCGCCGCGCGAATAATTCAAGGCGGCAGCTCGGCTGCCGCTCAGAAACGCTGTGGATACAACCGCTTAGAGAGAAGGCGACCGGCGCATGTTTCTGGCGCGACGAAGCTTGCTGCCGTGCCGTCGGGCGAATCCGACTTTGAGCACGATGAGGTTTTTGTCTCTTGTCTCCGCGTACGTTCTTTTTTCCGACCTTTGAGTGTCCGTTTCTCGATACTGCAGTGAAATGGACCTCATACTCTTCCACAACATTAAATAGACTTGTTGCCACGCGACGTCTTGCAAGCATTTGCGTTCTCGAATTAGCTCAGACTGGGTCAGCGCAATTCGAACAACAACAGCGCCGGGCCCACCGCCAAACAAGAGATGTCGCCGGAGAACGCGCTGCATCAAGCGAGGGTTGCCATGCATCCATGGGCTACATCCATCGTGCGCGGACGGGTGACGGAAGTGACCGTGCTGACGCCGATCAAACACGGCTTTATTCCCGGCGAATATCGAACGTATGAAGAGCGGCTGCGCAACCTGCTCATGTCGCTGAACGAGCGGGCGAACACCAACGTGCCGACGCCGATCAGCGCGATCGCCACGATCCACTTCGCGCGCTGGTTCATCGTCCGGCCGGAACAGTATCTGCGCTATTCGGCGGTGCAGGGCGTCGCGTACGAACCCCAAACGCCGCAACCCACCGACCCCGCCGCGTCGCCGCCCACACTGCCGCACAGCGTGCCGGCAGACTACGACCCCGACTATCGCCCTGCGGGCGGTGCCGCGGATTCCACGATCCTTCCGTCATGGCTCGTCTTCACGTCGAACTACGACGGCGATCTCAAGGGTTATATCCGTATGTTCTCCGAACGGATCGCCGGCGAGATGGACCGCATCTGGAGCAACTGCGAAGGCTATCCCTTGGCGGGTGCACGCGACTTCGAGAAGTTCTGGCTTTACGTGCGCGCGCATCAGATCGAGACGAACGCCTTTTTCGCCGCCTATCCGCAATTGTCGACGCCGCGCGTCAACCAAGCGCGCGTGTTCAAGGACCATTTTGACGCCTTCGTCGCGCGCACGCGCGGACCGGACGGCCGCTCCATCCCCGACATCGGCGTGATGTTCGACGAGTTCATCGCGGAACAACACGAATACACAAAAGACTTTCCCGGCGACGGCGGGCTCTATGACGACGAGCAGTCGGAGCGCATTGCGGAGTTCAGAAAATGGCGGCGCAAAACCTAGCTCTCGACATCGCACGCGTGCAGCCCCACACGGCGCGGGCGGCGCATCGCGGGGTCGCGTTCTTTCTGTTCCTGCGCTTCCTCTCGGAGGCGGAGAAGCAGAATCCCGCGAAGATCGCAATCGCCGCGCTCGATGCCGACGGACTCGACGACGGACCGGGCGACGTCACCGCGCTCATCGATTTCGCGTTGCGCGCGGGCGCGCCGCCAGCGAAGCCGAGCGACGGCTCGGCGTTGCTGCTCAAGGCGCTCGACATGGCCGCCGGCAGCGACGCGGCCAAGGACGCGGCAAAGGATCTTGCTTCGCTGCTTCGGTCGCTCTACGATTTGAGTTGGCAGTCGACGTTGTCCTTTGCGTTCAACGGATTCAAAGCGCTGGGTTTGGACGGCGACATGCTTCGAACGTTCCCCGAGGCGTTCCAGCAAGGCATGGCGGCGCGGGCAAATCTCTTGGGCGACACGGGCGCCTCCGCGCCCGACAAGTGGCAAGGCGCGCTCGGCGACCGGCGCGTGCACGCGCTGTTGATGCTTTCGAGTCCGCAGATGGTGAGCGCGGACGTGGCCCAGCGCACGAAACTCAGGGCGTATGTGCAGGAGTTCAACACGGGCTTCGACGCGAACGGTAAGGCCAGCGCTTTACGCACGAACATGAAAGCTGCGGCGATCGACGTGGCGGGCGTCGAGATCCTGCACGTCGAGTTGGGTGAGGATCCGTTCGAAGCGAAGGAGGGCCGGGTCCGCGACTTCGACCGGCGGCTCGAGCATTTCGGCTGGCGCGACGGGATCAGCCAGCCCTTCGTACTGACCGAGATGCAGGCGGGCGCCATGCCGAAGGGACCGCCGCCGGGCGGCGGGCGACCCATCGCCGACGGGAGTTGGGCGCCGCTCGCGCCGGGCGAGTTGTTTCTGGGCTTTCCCGACGAAGACGGGCTCGTCGCGGTCGAGCCCGCGAACCGCGCCTTGCGCGACGGCGGCACTTATCTCGTCTTCCGCAAGCTCGAACAGGACGTCGTGGGCTTTCATTCCTTTTTCGCGGCACGCCGGAAGGATGAGAACGATCGCTGGCGGTTGGCCTCGCACATGATGGGACGCTGGCCGAACGGCGCGCCGGTCGTCAGATACCCCGACTACGAGCCGGCGACGTCGAACGACGACGACAACACGATCAACGATTTTCGCTTCGAGTCGGAAGACCCGCACGGGCAGAAATGCCCGATCGGTTCTCACGTGCGGCGGACCAATCCGCGCGACTATCTGAACGGTGAAGCGGCGCGGCGGCACCGCATCTTGCGGCGTGGGATTTCCTATGGCGGATCGCTGATCGCACCGGGCTCGCCCGGCGACGCGCGGGCGCGGGGCTTGCTCTTCGTCGCGCTCAACGCGCGCATCGACCTGCAGTTCGAATTCATCCAGCGCGATTGGCTGAACACGGGCGAACTGTTCGGACGCGTCGGCGCCGGGCGATGCCCGGTCACCGGAACGCTCGACGGCGCATGCACCGATGCCTTCCATGAAGGCGGGCGCATCGCGCCGGAGACACATATTCCACGCTTCGTGACCATGCGCGGCGGCGAGTATTTCTTCGTGCCGAGCATCGATGCGTTGAAGGCGCTGGCAGTGGCGTCGAAATTGCCGAAGGGTCAGCGGCGGCTTGCGCCCGACGACACGGCAATGGCCTATCCGCCCGGCGAAGGCTCCGTCCGCCCGGGGCCGGAGTTCCTTTCCAAGGCGCGCTTGGGGAAGTACACGCAAGGCATCATCGGAGCCCCGC
>JBGOVA010000271.1:0-4829 GCA_041477875.1 Micropepsaceae bacterium
GCGAGGCCTGCGCTCTCCAACTCGCGGATCACGTCGTCGCGGCGCGCTTTCAGTGTGTTGACGCGCAGGTCGAGCGGGGCGCGGGCGTTGAGTGCCGTCATCTCGGCTGCAAGATCCGCGCCGAAGGCCGCGGAGAGTTCGTCGTGCAGCCACTTCGGATAGTTGAGTGCGATCCATGGCTGGTCCGGCACGCGTGCCGCAGCGAGCGCGCCGCGTTCCTCCGCCGTCAGCGCGCCGAGGGCATGCTGGCCGTCGGTACACAGAGCGTTGATCGCATCAGCGTCATGGCCTTCGAGACTCAACGAACCGATGACGAGTGCGCGCGAGGTTTCGGCGTCCATGCGAAAGGCGCATTCGTTGCGCCGGCGCAGGACCGCGTAGACGCGCTCGGCGACTGCGGCGCGGTCCTTGGAACCTGCGAAGCGATGCGCCCTACCCCAGGCTGCGATGGTGCGATCGGCGGCGGATTTGGCGGCGAAGATTTCGGTCAGGATTTCAGCTGCCGCCGCGAGGCGCGCGCCGGGGGTCATCCCGACATCGGGTAGTTCGGAGACTCGCGCGTGACGACGATCGAATGCGGGTGGCTTTCGCGCAGGCCCGCGTTGGAGATGCGCACGAATTTTGCGTTCTTCTGGAAGTCGGCAATCGACTTCGAGCCGGTGTAGCCCATCGAGGCGCGCAGGCCGCCCGCCAACTGATGGACCACGCTGGAGAGCGGGCCCTTATAGGGGACTTGGCCCTCGACACCTTCAGGGACGAGTTTCAGCGTGTCGTTCACTTCAGCTTGGAAGTAACGATCCGCCGAGCCGCGCGCCATGGCGCCGAGCGAGCCCATGCCGCGATAGGATTTGTAGGAGCGGCCTTGGTAGAGGAAGACTTCGCCAGGGCTTTCGTCGGTGCCGGCGAAGAGCGAGCCCAGCATGGCGCAGTCGGCGCCGGCCGCGATCGCCTTCGCGAAGTCGCCGGAATATTTGATGCCGCCGTCAGCGATGACGGGGATGCCGCGGGGCTTTGCCACCGAGGCCACGTCCATGATGGCGGTGAGTTGCGGCACGCCGACCCCTGCCACCATGCGCGTGGTGCAGATCGAGCCGGGGCCGATGCCGACTTTGATCGCGTCGGCGCCCGCTTCGATGAGCGCCATCGCCGCTTCGGCCGTCGCGACGTTGCCGGCGATGACTTGCGTCTGGTTCGAGGCACGCTTGATGCGCGCGACGGCGTCGATCACGCGCGCGTTGTGGCCGTGCGCGGTGTCGACGACGACCACGTCGACACCGGCCGCGATCAAGGCTTCGGCACGCGCCACGCCATCCGCGCCGACCGTCGTCGCCGCGCCGACGCGCAGGCGGCCGTGTTCGTCTTTCGCGGCGTGGGGGTGGGATTCGGCCTTCTCGATGTCCTTCACCGTGATGAGGCCGATGCATTTGAACTTCTCGTCGACCACGAGAAGCTTTTCGATGCGGTGCGAGTGAAGAAGGCGCTTCGCCTCATCCATGCCGATGTTCTGGCGCACCGTGATGAGCTTTTCCTTCGTCATCAGCTGCGACACGGGCTGGCGCAGGTCGGTGGCGAAACGTACGTCGCGGTTCGTCAGGATGCCGACGAGCTTGCCGGTGTTGGGTTCGACGACGGGAATGCCCGAGATGCGATGCGCTTCGCGGAGCGTGCGCGCTTCGGCGAGCGTCGCATCGGGGGCAATCGTGATCGGGTTGAAGACGATGCCGCTTTCGAACTTCTTCACCTGGCGGACATGTGTCGCCTGTTCCTCGGGCGTCATGTTGCGGTGGATGACGCCCATGCCGCCGGCCTGGGCCATGGCGATGGCGAGCTTTGCTTCGGTGACCGTATCCATTGCCGCCGAGATCAGCGGCACGGCGAGTTCGATCGTCTTGGTGAGTTTGGTGCGCGTGTCGGCCTGTCCCGGCAACACGTCGGAGGCGCCCGGCACAAGCAGGACGTCGTCAAATGTCAGAGCTTCGCGGAGTTGCAAGCCGATCCCTTTCTCAAACAAATCACTCGGGAATCGAGTTGCGAGGAGCGTGTAGCGCGTGGGGGCGCGGATGTAAAGCGCGGCGAAACGTCCGTCGCGCTATGCGGGTCGAAAGCCCGTCGCCAGGACGTACATCTCGGCGGAATCCGCGCGGCTGGCGGGCGGTTTGACGTGCACGACCTTGGTAAATCGGCGCTTCAAGGTTTCGAGGAGCGCGCGTTCGGTGCCGCCGCGCAGGACCTTGCACACGAATGTCCCGCCGGGTTTTAGGACTTCGATGGCGAATTCGAGCGCGGCTTCGCAGAGCGCCATCACGCGCAAGTGATCCGTCTCGCGATGGCCGGTGGCGGGCGAGGCCATGTCGGAGAGGACGATGTCGGCGGCGCCGTTGAGCGCGCGCTTGATGGCGGCGGGCGCGCCCGCTTGCATGAAGTCGAGCTTCATCAACGCGACGCCGTTGATGGGCTCCATGTCTTGGATGTCGATGCCGACGATGCGGCCTTCGCCCAGGCGCTCGACCAACACTTGCGTCCAGCCGCCGGGAGCCGCGCCGAGGTCGACGGCACTCTGTCCCCGTTTCAGGAAGCGGTATTTGTCGTCCATCTCGGCGAGCTTGTAGGCGGCGCGCGAGCGATAGCCGCTCGCCTTCGCGGCACGCACGTAAGGGTCGTTGATCTGGCGTTCGAGCCAGGCTTGCGACGACTTGGTTCTGCTTTTGGCCGTGCGCAGGCGTTCGTGGAGCGCGCGCGATTTCGCGGGGACCTTGCTCTTCATGATTGCGGGCCGTTGGGTCTGGCGCGGAAGCGGCGGCGGCGCCTTCGACCGCCGCGGCGCTTGCGCTTGTGGCGGCGCTCGCCGCGCTCCTCCGCACCTTCCATGAGCGCGAGCAGCATCCCTTCGCGCAAGCCCCGGTCGGCGACGCGCAGACGCGGCGGCGTCCAAAGCGAGAAGATCGCCTCGAAAATGGCAAGGCCGGGGATCACGAGCTCCGCGCGTTCGGGGCCCACGCACGGGTGCGCGGCGCGGCCCTCGCGGTTCAGACCCTTCAACTGCGCGATCACCTGCACGATGTCGTCGCGTTTCAGCCACGTGCCGTCGACCTTCGAACGTTCGTAGCGTTCGAGCTTCAGGTGGATGCCAGCGATGGTCGTCACCGTCCCCGACGTGCCCAGCATGTGGAACGAACCCGCCGGATGGCTGCCGGGCGGCGCGAGGCCTGGGATCGATCGCAGCCTGGTTTTGACTTCGGCGATCATCTCGTCATAGGCGCCGGGCGCGTCGAGGCGGCCCGGGAATTTTTCGGCGAGCGTCACGACGCCCAAGGGCATCGAGCCCCAGCGCAAAATCTTCGGCGCATGCGCGTGATCGCGCAGGTCGAGCCAAATCAGCTCCGTCGAGCCGCCGCCAATGTCGAAGACGAGCGCACCGGCGTCGCCGCGGTCGAGCAACGGCGTGACGCCGCGCGCAGCGAGGCGCGCTTCTTCGGCCGGCGCGATGATGTCGAAATGCAGGCCCGTTTCTTGCGCGACGCGTTTGATGAAGGCGGGGCCATTCTTGGCGATGCGACAGGCCTCGGTCGCGATGGCGCGCGCGCTCGTCACGCCGCGCTTGCGCATCTTCACCGCGCAGATGCGGATCGCGTCGATCGCGCGGATGATCGCTGCTTCCGAAAGTTCGCCCGATTGCGACAGGCCCTCGCCGAGGCGCACGGTGCGCGAGAAGGAATCGAGCACGCGAAAACCGTTCGCGTCGGGCTTTGCGATCAAAAGCCTGCAGTTGTTCGTACCGAGATCGAGCGCAGCGTAGATATGGCCCGGGCGCGGGCCCGGCGTATCCGAACTGCCGACCGGGGCGGACGTTGCGCCGGGCGGCCCATCATGCTGCGCCCCACGCGAACCTTGCGTCACGGGGCAAATCTCACTCGCTTTGGACCGGTTCGTCGCCCCGCCTTCCGCCTTTCAGCTTTTGGCAGGCCCGCACACGGCCTCGTGTGTCAATTTGAAGACACTCTATGCGCCGTAACGCAGGGCGGCAAGCAAGACGGGTTTGGAAGGAAAGGTTACCGCGTGAAAGACCGGCCCGGGAACATCTCGCCTTCGGGGCCGAGGCGGCCGGGGTAGCAGCGGTTGAAGGCGCCGCAGGTTTCGTAATAGAGCGCGATGCGCGTGCCGCGGCGGTCCATCCAATAGCAGAGCTCGACGCCATAACCGACTTTCGGGACCGACTGGCAGAGATCGCCCTCGGAATCGATACGCCAGGTGCCGAACTCGACGAAGTCGACCTCCTCGATCGGCCCGTGGGGCACGTGCGCGGCGAGGCGGCGGAAATGCGCTTCGAGCTTGCCGTCGGGACCGTAGTAGATCTGGAAAGGATACTCGCTGCGCGAGATGATCTCAGGCGGCGCGGAGCCGTCGGCGAAACCCTCCGTGCCGCGCAGCGTCTGGTTCATGATCCAGTCGCGCGGGTTGCCGCGGCGGCCGATGACGACGACGCGTTCCGTCGGCCAGTCGGCGCGTGACTTGGGCTGGTCGGGCGTGGGCTTCTTGTCGTCGGCGCCGATCGCCTGGCCGAAGGCCAGCGCCAACGCAAGGCCCGCGGCCAGCGCGACAATGCCGAATCTGCGCATTCAATTCCTCCCAGGCCGTTATTGTCGTCCAGCCCAGTCCCGCCAGAGCGACGGGTCGCTCTGGTCACTCAAAGTTGGAGCGCGATCTTGTCCGAAAACCGGCTTCCACTTTTCGGGATCGCGCTTGAATGCAAGTGGATCAAATTTTGGGGCGGATGGCAAAGCAGAAGAGCGCGACCAGATGGCGGTGACGCTCGGGGACAATGATCAAGA
>JBGOVA010000212.1:0-7152 GCA_041477875.1 Micropepsaceae bacterium
CTGCGCAAAGCCAAGAAGCGCACCGTACTAGCTCTGTGGGACACCATCGGTCAGATCATCGACATCTTCACACCGCCCGAATGCGCAAACTATCTGCGAAATTCGGGCTACGCGTAACTCAGGTGTCAAAATGCTCTAGACGCAACTCGGCGCACACATCGCGCTTTCGGCCGCGACAGCCATCACCAGGCTCGACAATGTCAAGAAGCAGCAAGCGGCGACTGCACGACGGCGCGCCATTCGAGGCGAAAATATAGCCAAATCGCGGCAAGAAGTCAATCGCGCCGACCCGGAAATGCACCGCGTCGGTACCAAATGTATAGTGTCCCCATAATTTCCGTAGTCGCCTATTCCCTGCAATCAGACACGGAATCCCGCGGCGCTTCCCGTTTGCGTCCGCCGTCCCTCAGTAGCGCATGTGCGCTTGGCGCTCACTCGCCCAAGACTGTTCATCCGGCATCGCCAGCGCATCCAGGTCTTGCGGCGTCGCGACCGCGTCGTCCACCCATTCTCGCAAGCCCGGACCGCCGTTGATGACATCGATGGCGAGTTTGCCGTGCTCGTATTCGTAGGGAAAATCGCGCCACAACAGGTAGTCCGGATATAAGCGGCGGATCGCTTTGAAGGCGAGCGTTTGGATACGCCAAGGCTTGAAAGCCTGGTGATCGTAGCTCGGATCCTCGCTGTGAATCTGCACGCCGTTGCAAAGCTTGCCCAAATGTTTGTGAAACGTGGGTTCAAACCAGCAATCGCGCAAGGTGCAACCCTTGAGCCACTGCGGCGCGAGGGCGTGCATTTCCTTCAGGACACGTCGCGCATCGATGTCGGGCGCGCCGAACAATTCGAGCGGCCGCGTGGTGCCGCGGCCCTCCGAGAGCGTCGTGCCTTCGAGCATCACCGTGCCCGCATAGGCGCGCGCCATCCACAAATTCGGCGCGTTGGGGCTGGGATTGACCCACGTGCGCGCGCCAATCGGCCAGCCGAATCCAGGCCCCGCGTCGGGCTGCCAGCCTTGCATCTCGATGACGCGATACGCGACATCAAGCTTGAGCGTGTTGATGAACCACAAACCCAACTCGCCGAGCGTAAGCCCGTGACGCATCGGCAACGGCCCGGCGCCGACAAAGCTTTCCCAGCCGGTCTTGAGCCGCAGGCCCTCGACCGGCCGGCCGACGGGATTGGGGCGATCCAATACCCACACCGCTTTGCGATGTTTCGCCGCCGCTTCCAGCATGTAGCGCAGCGTCGTGATGAACGTATAGATGCGGCAACCCAGATCCTGCAGATCGACGAGGACGACGTCGAACGTGTCCATCATCCTATCCGTTGGCTTGCGCACGTCGCCATACAAACTGAACACCGGGACACCATGCACCGGGTCGCTGAAGGTGGGCGACTCGACCATATTGTCTTGCTTGTCGCCGCGCAGACCATGCTGGGGGCCGAACGCGGCCGCGAGCTTTATGTCGCCGCACGCGGCCAACGCGTCGAGCGAATGCGCAAGGTCTTGCGTCACCGAAGCCGGATGCGCGAGCAATGCCACGCGTCGGCCTTGCAGCGGCGCGCGCAAAGCGGGTTCGGCGAGAAGTCGATCGATGCCAAATTTCATAGCAGCTCACGCTGTGGGAAGTTCATACGCAAAACAATCGGCATGATGAAAATCCGCCTTGCCCGGCGGATGCGCCAACGCCCAATATGATTTACGGCCGCTCGTTTCCTCGATCACCGCCGAGAGACCCAGCCGCCACACTGCATCGCTCGGCAGGCTCGGCAACCGACGCAAGTCCAGCGCGGCTTTCAATTCATAGCACTCGGCGTTCGATTGTACCTCGATGCGCGGCGCGCCGATCTCGCGCGCAACGCGCATCCCGCCTCGGTAGCCCTCGAACCCATACGCCGCCCATTGAGTCGAGGGCGCAAAGTTGAACTCATAGTACCCGGCGCCGGGCGATGCGCGGACGAACGCCTCGAAGCAAGTGTGCTGCCAAAGCTCATCGGTGCGGGCGGGGGCAGTCACGGGCGGCATGCGCAGATCGCTCATCTCGCCGGTCACGAAATAGTGCAGCACCAAATGCCCAAGGCGTGGACGCGCGACGTCCACTTCGATGCGTGTCGCTGCACTGCAACGCGAATCCGGATGAAGTTCTAACGCCTGGCGCATGCCGGCACTATAGCGCTGGTCGCGCCGATCCGTGACCATAAATGTTGGGTTGCCCCGTTAGACGACACGACGAAACCCAACAAAAGAAAACGGATCAGACAAACGGAATTCGGCGGCCGAAATTCTCTGCACTACGAGCTCCGGCAAACCGACCACGCCCTTTCGATGCGGGCCTCGGATGCGTTGAGCGGCGGGCGCTCCGGCGATCTATGTCTTGCAATCGGACACAGGGTCGTCGTGCGTCAACGCGCAGATCATTTTGTCCCCGCGCGCCGACCCGTACCGCTTCACCAGACCTTCTCTGAGCGTCGCCCATTTGTCTTGGGTGTCTTTGGTCGCCGCCTCGACCGCGCGGGCAAAATTTCCGTTCTCGGCGCCGCGCGGCGTTGTGCCCGGTTCGATCCGCTCGCCGATCACGCCTTTGTCTTTGTTCAGAACCGCATGCTTCACGCGGTGGAGCTTGTTGTCGAGCCCGTAGTTGCAGCCGCGATCTTCCGACGGGATCGACGCACTTTCGAAACAGCCGGAGATCAGCCCCTCCGGAAAAGCGGCGGGCATTTTGCGCAGATCGAGCCACGGCGCGGGGCCATCGTGGTCCAGCCCCGGCGGGTTCTCCGCAGTCGGCGTCCCCGGCGGCGCCGCGTCGGTCCAATTGGTATGCGAGTAGAAGTCCTGCGAGGCGTGGAGCATGATGCCGAAATTCTGCAGCACGTTGCACTTCGCGCGTCCCGCGATCCGCCCCGCGTAGACGCAGTCCGGGGTCAACGACGCCTGCCAGCGCGAAATCTCGCCCTTCGCACTCACAAGAGATCCGGCGGCGGCGATGGCCGAGTCGAGGTGCTCCTTCATCCAGGTCCGGCACGCCTCAAGCCGCCGTTGCGCCGCCTCTCGCGTTTGCGGATAGCCCGGCACGTCGAAGAAATCGCCGCCGTCGCAATGCGCCTCCGCCACGGTCAAAAGCCCGACCGTGGGATTGTCGGGCGCACCCACCGCGCCGAAACTCATGGCGCGCCCCGCCAATTCGTCGAGCGTCTCCGCCTCAAAGCAAGGCTCGACGCGCGCCACGCCGTCGCAACGCAGAGCCCGCCGCGTGATCTGCTCGTGCTCCGCGTGCTGCCCGGCCAACCGGATCGTGCCGAACGCCAGCGCGGGGTCTTGGCCGGAGAGGAGGATCGCCATCAAACCCAGCGCGCAAACACCCGCCAGGATCAGCAGCGAAGACTTCATGACCATCATAGCCTTTGCGAATTCCTCAGGTTAGCGGCGGAGGCGTCTAAACGTGCCATTGCGGTAATCGAGTGCATCATTTGATCGGCAAGTCTAGGACGCTCTTCGCCGTCATCAATCGGCCATAGGTCGTATACCGGATGCCCTGCATGAACCCGCTTGGAGCGGCGCCAAACGGGATGAGTTGTATCGACCTCGCAGGCTCCGAGAATACGACTTTGTACTTTCCACTATCGCCGTACGGCTCGATGTGCTTGACCGGCGCGACATGTGTCACCGCAGATATCGGTTGTGATTGATACGCTGCAATCCATCTGATCTTCGTCAGCATTCCGCCCGATATGCGGATCGCATACCAACAGTTCTCGCCCAAAAACACTTGTTGAAATCCGTCCTTCTGCGCAGGCACCACGATTGTGTCGGCCTCTGTCGAGAGTGCCGACTGCGCCGGCGTCACCTCCGACTTCGCCGGCGTACTGACAATCGCTTTGGGTGTCTCAAACGCACGAAGGCCAGCGAGTGGTAGTATCTTCAGAATCTCCTTGAAGAACGTGCGGGTGCCCGCTTTCTCGCTCTCCGCCATGGCCGGTTCTTGCGGCACGTTTCCGTTATCGAGTTCGCATTGGTTGACCTCTTTGGCCCGGCGCACGAGCGCGTACTCAAGCCACTGCACGTGCGCTTTGTTCAAACCATCGTTTTTCGATATGAACGCAATGCCGGTTGTCCAGAAATCTTTCGAGTGGAAATGCGACTCTATTCGATCACGGATACCGTCGCCTTCACCCACGTATACCGTCGGCAGTTCGTCGTCGTCATCATCGAATCCAGAGAGCACATATACCCCGGGAAGGTCGAACTCGCGCAGCCGCTTAGCGTCGGGCCACTTCTCGCGCGGGAACACAATCGCCTGCCCCGTCCAATTCATTTGATCGATGACACGTACCCCCTCAGGGTCGCCTTCCTTCACATATATGCGGACTGTGTAGGGATCTGTGGCCATGGGTGTTGGTGTAAAAGAGAGAAACTGAACCAGGCTCGCCGCGGGCTGGTGTTCATACGAGACCACAAGGGGCGTCAGGGACGCTATGCCTATTTTCACTCTTTGACCGGCTGGCACTTCGGGAGTGCTGACGATCAGGAGTTTGCGTATCCTGTCGCCGTCGCCGCGCCAATTCTCTACTTATTCTCAATGGTAGTGGCGCTTCGCAACGGACATGGCTCATCGTGAGGTCGTGCGCCCTTGATGCCCCGCTCATATATTGGAGCGTTCACGACAACCAGATCAGGAGCCCATTCTGCTTCTGGGCCATCTTGGTCACATAGTCTTGAAGCCGTGGAAAATAGTATGCGACCTCCGCCTGCAAGCCACTCTCGTACTCGGCAACCGGGCCCGGCCCCATGGGCATGGCGTACACGCCCATGTCCAACATGTCCTGATAGTTTAGCCGTCGCTGAAGGCGCGGGACGTCCAAGGCATCGAGGAAGCGCGCGAACTCTTGTGTCTCTTCCACGCTGTGCAATCGCGCCGGACCATAACCCACGTCTTCACCCAGTTCCTCTCCGGTCAGCAGCGTATCACCCGGCGCATCGGCCGTATCGATATGCCCGGTGAAGAGGTAGTGAAGCATGTGCCACGACTTTGCGAGGTCGAGCGCGTGTTCGCGAGGGCCGAGACGCTCCAGCTTGACGCGCGCCTCGGCGATCCGTGCTTCCTCTTCCTTCGCACCGGGTATCTGCTCAATCGCGGCGCGATCCTCAGCCTCGGCAGCCTCTCGCCTTTCTGGCGGCATATTGTTCAGCGCTTCTGCCATTCGGGCCTTGTGGCGCTCGTCCTGCGCCACCTTCACCAGATCGCCTGCGAGCGACGGCGTCGCTCGCAAGGCGCTGATCTGAGCGCGCGACAGTCCCACAACAAAACAGATCATGCTCATGTGCGTGACCAGGCAAATGGCAGGGACGCCATACTTATCTCACCCCGGGAGCCGCTCGAACGTCGGCAGGCCGGGCGCGATCTGATGGAAGGTCTGCTTATCGACGGTGTAGATCGCCATTTCCGGTCCCCCGAAGAGGCTCGGGTCGTCGAGCGTGCCGACCTTGACGATAACCGCCGGGAACCTTTTCGGGCGCGTCGCGAGATGGGTCCCACAATTCGGGCAGAATTCCCGCGTGACGGCGTTTGGAATGTCGGTGCGCGTGAACTGCTTCGGCGTCCCTTTTGTGTATCTGAAGCCCGCAATCGGCATGGCGATGAACACATTCGGCGACCCGCCGGTGATGTACTGGCATTCGCGGCAATGACATTGCGCCTTCATCATCGACGCGCCTTCCGCCACGTATCGCACGTCTTTGCAGTAGCAGCCGCCTTCCAATTTCATGACGTCCTCCCTATCCGGGCTCGTTCGAAAGCCGGCCGAGCAAGCCGTTGTAAATGGTGGGTGATGCAGGGATCGAACCTGCGACCCGCTGATTAAGAGTCAGCTGCTCTACCAACTGAGCTAATCACCCGACCGGCCGAAACGCTTGCGGCGTACTCGCGAAGGCGGGACGGCCCGGCGCGAAGAGGGCGTGCGTATAGCAACCCTCGTCCCCCCTGTCTAGGAATCCCGCGCGAGGCGTCAATTGGCCCTAAACCCGCGCCAAACTCACCCCGCCGTCGACCACGATGGTGGCGCCCACCACATAGTCTCCTGCGCGCGAAGCGAGATAGATTGCGGCCCCCGCCATGTCTTCGTCCGTGCCGATGCGCCGCGCGGGAATGCGCTTGGCGACCTCGTCCGGATGGTCGCGCGCATCGACGTTCATGTCGGACTTGAACGCGCCCGGCGCGATCGCCGTGACGGCGATGTTGTCCTGGATCAATGTCAGCGACATGCGCTTCGTCAGGTGGATCAGGCCCGCCTTGCTCGCCGCATAGGAATAGGTCTCCTGCGGATTGACCGCGATGCCGTCGATCGACGCCACGTTGATCACCTTCGCGGGACGGTCGGGGCGCGCCGCTTCGCGCAACAAACCGTGCAGCGCCTGCGTCAAGAAGAACGGCCCCTTCACGTTCAAATCCATCACCTTGTCCCAGCCCTTTTCGGGGAAGGCGTCGAACTTCTCGAGCCACGCGGCGCCCGCGTTGTTGACCAGGATGTCGAGCTTCTTCTCGCGCACGCCGAGCGCGACGGCGAGCGCCTTCGCCCCCGCGACCGTGGACACGTCGACCGGCAGCGCGATGCATGTGCCGCCGCCCTTCGACAATTCTTTCGCCGCCGCCTCGCACGCCTCCGCCTTGCGCGAGGAGATGTAGACCTTCGCGCCGTGGGCGATGAACCCGGCCGCGATCATCTTGCCGATGCCGCGCGATCCGCCGGTGACGAGCGCCGTGCGCCCTTCGAGAGAGAATAGATTCCGCATGGGGAGGACCTCTGCCGGTTGAGGGAGCTGTGACACGTTCGCTTGGCGGCTGCGCGAAGTCCAGTCCGCCACATTTCAGCCAGAACTCTAACCACTCTACAGTCGGGCCGGAAGCAGAACCTGCTCAACATCCGAGGTCGATCATGTCGCGCGCGCGCTCGAAGCGCGCCTTGATGTGGTCGCTGGACATGCTGATGGTCAGCGCGTGATCGTAGGTGAACGACTCGCCGGACTGTGCCTGCGCGTTGCCGCGCGTGTTTCCGCCGAGCAATCCCATCGTTCCGCTCGAGGGCGGTGCCGCCGGTGCGGGAGCTTCCGCGTAGCGGGCGTCGTAGTTCGTCGGGTCGGTATCGCCGCAAGCGGTC
>JBGOVA010000292.1:0-4019 GCA_041477875.1 Micropepsaceae bacterium
AGCGCGAACCAGAGCGCGAGGTTCAAGATCACGCCGACGACGGCGGCGGTGATGGCGGCGAGCGCTGCCGAGGCCATGCGGTTTTCGCGCACGCGCTCGGCGTAGGGGGCGCCGGCGAAGATCCACAGGAACGACGGCGCGAAGGTGACCCAGAGCGTGATCGCGGCGCCGAGGATACCGGCGAGGAGCGGGTCGAAGCCCGCCTCACGGAACGCGGCGAGGAAGCCCACGTGCTGGAGCACGAGGATGAGCGGGCCCGGGGTCGTTTCGGCGAGCGCGAGTCCTTCAAGCATCTCGGGTGCGGTGAGCCAGTGATAGGTCGCGACCGCCTCCTGCGCGACATAGGCCAAGACAGCGTAGGCGCCGCCGAAGGTCACCACCGACATCTGGCTGAAGAAGAGCGCGAGTTTGGCGAAAACGTTTTCGTGGCCCAACGTTGCGAGCAACAAGGCGACGGGCAGAAGCCAGATGACGAGCCAGAACGCGAGGGTGATCGCGGTGCGGGCGCGCGTCGGGCGCGTGTGTTTGAGTTCGCCACGGGCGAAGGCGGCGTCGATTGCGCCTTCGGCGACAGCGCCGTCGGCGGCGTGGCCTGAGGCGCGGAATTGGTCGGGCGCGACGCGCACGCCGATGAAGCCCGCGAGTGCTGCGCCAAGCACGACGATGGGAAATGGTACGGCGAAGAAGAAGAGGGCGCTGAACGCTACGGCGGCGATCCACACCATGACACTGCCGACGAAGGCGCGTTTCGCGATGCGGAAAATCGCTTCGATCACGATCGCGAGCACGGCGGTTTTGACACCGTAGAAGATGGCGTTCACGAGCGCGAGGTCGGCGTAGTTCACGTAGAGGATGCTCAAGCCCAGCATCACGCACGCGCCGGGCAGGACGAAGAGGAGGCCCGCGGCCAGGCCCCCCCTCACGCCGTGCATCAGCCAACCGATGTAAGTGGCCAGCTGCTGCGCTTCGGGGCCCGGCAGGAGCATGCAGTAGTTGAGCGCATGGAAGAAACGCGCGTCGCCGATCCACTTCTTCTCGTCGACGAGAAGCTTGTGCATCAGCGCGATCTGGCCTGCCGGGCCGCCGAAATTCACGCAACCGATATAGGCCCAAAGCTTCAGGGCCTCGCCGAAGGTCGGCAGCGTCATGCGCTCTTGGGCGGCCAATTGTGCGCCTCGTCCTGGGCTTGGAGAATCCACGCGTAGAGCGCGTCATACATGACAAGCCCGTGACGCAGCATCTCGTGGTCGTCGGCGAACATGCGCGAGAGGCCGAGCGATATCGCGTAGAGGCCGGGCGCCTCGGGTGCGAGGTCGAGGCGGCTCGTATCGGCGCCACGCACGATGCGCGCCAAGCGGTCGAGCCCGGGCGCGGTGAGCTTGAAGCGCTCCATCACCGCATCGAACGTGCACCACGAGCCGTTCTGGCCGTTGTGTTCGAACGGCGCGCCGGGGATGTCGTAAGCGACAGCCTGTTCCTTCTGCGCGACGGCGAACACGTCTTTCGCCGGCACGTAGAGGAATTCCGCCTTGGGGTCGATGAAGCGCAGGATCATCCACGGACAGGCGATGCGGTCGATTTTTGGGCGTTCGCGCGTCACCCATTTCGTCGGGCGGCGGTTTGCGAACAGATGGCTGAGTTCCTGTTTGATGTGGTTCGTCGCAGTCATTGCCAAACACTCCTCGTGTCATAGACGGGCAGAGCTTGGACGGCGATGCGTCTCAAAGAACCGGGGGCCTGCCACAGCCCCGATGGAAAAGGTTTGCGCGTCAGGCGAAGCGCTCGCGGATCATGCGGTAGAGCGCGCGCATGCCGGTCGCGTCGCCGCCTTCGGGGCGGCCCGGCATCGGCTTCGCATTCGACGCGTAGATGTCGAGATGCGCCCAGGGCGTGGTCTCGCTGACGAACTCGGCCAGATAGAGCGCACCGATGATGGCGCCGCCGAACGGGCCGTCGGCGACGTTGTTGAAGTCGGCGACCTTGCTGTCGATCATCTTGCGATAGGGCTTCCAGATCGGCAGGCGCCAGATCGGATCGGCGACCTCGACGCTCGCGCGCAGAATCCAGTCCGCCAGCGCATCGTTGTTCGAGAACAGCGCTTGCACCTCGGGGCCGAGCGCCACGCGTGCCGCGCCCGTCAGCGTGGCGCAGTCGATGATCATCTCGGGCTTTTCGCTGTCGGCTTCGAAGAGCGCGTCACAGAGGATTAGGCGGCCTTCGGCGTCGGTGTTGCCGATCTCGACCGTTTTGCCCGCGCGCGTGCGGATGATGTCGAGCGGGCGGATGGCATTCGCCGAGACAGAGTTCTCGACCGCGGGGATCAGCACACGCAGACGGATCGGCGTTTTCGCCGCCATCAGCGCGCGGGCGAGTGCCAGCACGGTCGCCGCGCCGCCCATGTCCTTCTTCATCTGCAGCATGTTGGCGGGCGGCTTGAGGTCGAGGCCGCCGGTGTCGAAGCACACGCCTTTGCCGACCAGCGTGACCTTGGGCGCGCTCTCGTCGCCCCAGCGCAGGTCGATCAACTGCGGCGGGCGGGCGCTGGCCCGGCCGACGGCGTGGATGGTCGGGTAGTTCTCCTTGAGAAGATCGTCGCCCACGATCACTTTCGTGCGCGCGTCGAATTCCTTGGCAACGTTCACGACGGCGGCGGCAAGGTCGGGCGGACCCATATCCTCGCACGGCGTGTTGATGAGGTCGCGCGCGAGGAAAATCGAACGGGTCAGGTGCTGAACTTCGGCACGGTCCGCTTCGTCGGGCCAGACGAGTGTCGCGAAGCCGCGCTTGGGTGCTTTGTAGCGCGTGAAGGCATAGGCGCCGAGCGACCAACCCAACGCGAGATTCGTCGCGTGATCGGCATCGACGTCCGCGTCGAGCTTGTAGCGCCCTTCCGGCAACGTGTCAGGCAAGCCGGCGAGCGCCCAGACGGGATCCTTCTTGAGGTCGGCGCCGACGACGACCTCCATCGGCCGTCCGCCCTCGCCGGGCAGGAAGGCGAATTTTCCGGGCTCGGCCGTGAAGCCCGTCGTCTTCAGCCATTCGCGGTCGCGCGCGGGCGCGGCCTCGAGCCATGTGCCCAGATCCTCCTTCGCGATCGGCGTGAGTGCGATGGCGTTCGCAGCATCGTCTGTGAGTGTTGGGGTGAGCGCGGGCATGTTCATCTCCGTGTTGGTGGTTCGCCGAAATGGCGGATGAGGCCTGTGCGCCGGGCCTTGGCGCGTTCGTAGATGCGGATGGCGGCGGCCACGTCCTGTATCGCGGTGCCGGTCGAATCGAAGATTGTGATGTCGTCGTCGGTCATCCGGCCTTGCTTTTGGCCGGCCGCCAGTTCGGCGAGCGCGGCGTGCACGTCGATTGCGCCCATCGCCCCCGCTTCCACAGCGTGATGAAGGTCGCCGATCGATAGGCACTGCTCCAGCACGTCCACGACGATACGGCCGCGCGCCATCAGTTGCGGGGTCAATTCGCTCTTGTCGTGGCTGTCGGCGCCGACGGCGGCGATGAAGGTGCCGGCGCGCACGTGGCCGACGTCCAGGAAGGGCGCGCGCGCGGTCGTGCAGGTGACGATCACGTCGCTGCGCTTTGTTGCGTCGGCGAGCTTGTCTACCGGTTCGATCTTGAATCGCAATGTCGCGGACATTTCTTCACCAAACGCTTTGGCCGCCGCCGGATTGATATCCCAAGCGAACACGTGGCTCAGCTTCAATTCGTCGGCAAGTGCTGCAAGCTGTGCGCGGCCTTGGTCGCCGCAGCCGCAGATCGTGAGCGTTGCCGCATCCCTGCGCGCGAGATGATGTGTCGCGAGCGCGGTCGCCGCGGCGGTGCGGCGCAACGTCACTTCGATCGAATCCATGACAGCGAGAAGGCAGCCGTTCGCGGCGTCGGAGAGGATGATCGCGCCTTGGATCGTCGGCAGGCCGTTGCGTTGTGGATTGCCGGGGAAATTGCCGTTGAGCTTCACCGCGGCGTAGTCGCCGCGCCGCGTGCGCAGGCGCGCGCCCTTTGCATGAAAGCCGCCA
>JBGOVA010000285.1:0-4272 GCA_041477875.1 Micropepsaceae bacterium
AAACGGCGCTGCGGGAGAGCGAGGAACGCTACCGCCGCCTGGTCGAGCTGTCCCCCGACGGGATCGGCGTCTACGTGGACGGCCGCATCGTGTTCGTCAACGCCGCCTACGCGCGCATCTTCGGCGCCAGACGCCCCGAGGAGCTGATCGGCAAGCCGGTGATGGAGGTCGTGCACCCCGACTTCCGCCCCATCGTCGCCGACCGGATGCGCAGGATGCTGGCGGAGGACAAGCCGGTTCCGCTGATCGCCGGCAAGTTCATCCGGCTCGACGGCACGCCGATCGACGTGGAGGTGCGCGCCGCCTCGTTCCGCTCGCAAGGCGAAGTCGCGATCCAAGTCATCTGCCGCGATATCAGCGACCGCAAAGCGACCGAACGCGCGCTGCACACCAGCATCGAACGCTTCCATCAGCTCGCCGAAGCGATGCCGCAGATCGTCTGGACCTCGAACCCCGGCGGCGGCATCGATTACGCGAGCCCCGCCTTCGCCGAATACACCGGCATGAAAAACGGCGACGCGCCCGGCCTGCGCTGGCTCGAGGCCGTTCATCCCGGCGACAGGCCGACGGCGGCCGCAGGAAGGGAAAAAGGCCAGCGCGAGGGCATACCTTACACGATGGAGTTCCGCCTCCGCCGCCACGACGGTGTCTACCGCTGGCACTTGGTCAGCGCCGTGCCGATCCGCGACGAGAACGGCGTCCTCGTCAAATGGTTCGGCTCCGCCGTCGACGTCGACGACCGCAAGACGAGCGAGGAAAAGGCGAACCGCCTCGCCACGCGCTTGGCTGCGACCCTCGAAAGCATCACCGACGCCTTCGTCACGCTCGATCGTGAATGGCGCATCACCTACATGAACAAGGAGGCCGAGCGCCTGCTGCAAACCACGCGCGCCGACGTTCTGGGCAAAGTGGTTTGGGACGAATTCAAGGACGCCGCCGCCTTCGAGAAGCAGTATCGCCGCGCGATCGCCGAAAACCGCATGGTGGAATTCCAGGAACCCTACGCGCCGCTGGGACTTTGGGTCGAAGCTCGCGCCTATCCCTCCGACGACGGGCTCGCGGTCTATTTCCGCGACATCACCGAGAAGCGCGAACTCGAAGCGCGGCTGAGTCAAGCGCAACGCCTCGAAGCCGTGGGCCAGCTCACCGGCGGCATCGCGCACGACTTCAACAATCTGCTCACCGTCATCATGGGCAACGCCGAAGCATTGGCCCATCGCCTGGAGCACGACCCCGCGCTGCGCGCTCTGGCCGAACTGACCGCAACCGCCGCCGAGCGCGGTGCCGACCTCACGCAGCGCCTGCTCGCCTTTGCGCGCAAGCAAGCGCTGGAGCCCAAGGCCGTCGACGTCGCCGCGCTCCTGGCCGGCATGGACGACCTGCTGCGCCGCGCCCTCGGCGAGCATGTCGAGATCGAACTCGTGCGCGGCGCGGGCCTGTGGACCGCCTTCGTCGACACCGTCCAGCTCGAAAGCGCGGTGCTGAATCTCTGCATCAACGCGCGCGACGCGATGCCGGAGGGCGGACGCCTCACCATCGAAACCGCGAACGCCGTGCTCGACGACACCTACGCGGGCAATCACGAAGAGGTGGCGCCCGGCGAATACGTGATGGTCGCGATCTCCGATACCGGAACGGGAATGCCGCCCGAAATCGTCGCGCACGCCTTCGAACCGTTCTTCACCACAAAGGAGGTCGGCAAGGGCACCGGCCTCGGCCTCAGCATGGTCCACGGCTTCGTCAAGCAATCGGGCGGCCACGTGAAGATCTACACGGAGCTAGGCCACGGCACGACGATCAAGCTCTATTTGCCCAAAGCCGCCGACGGCGAGGAGCGCGCCGCGGCCAAACCGGGCACGGAAGAAATCAAAGGCGGGTCGGAGCGCATCCTTCTCGTCGAAGACGACAACCAGGTGCGCGAGCACGTCGCGATGCAGCTCGCCGACCTCGGCTACAACGTCACAGCCGTCGCGAATGGCGCCGATGCCCTGAACGCGATGAAGAAGGACGCCTTCGCCCTCCTCTTCACCGACGTCGTCATGCCCGGCGGCATGAACGGAAGACAGCTCGCCGACGAAGCCCGCAAGCGCTACCCCGCCCTGCGCATCCTCTTCTCCTCCGGCTACACCGACAACGCCATCGTCCACCACGGCCGCCTCGACCCCGGCGTCCACCTCCTGAACAAACCGTATCGGCGCAGCGATTTGGCCGCGAAGATCCGCCAAGCGCTCGCCGACTAGCCTCATTCGAAGCGACGACACTTTTCACCGCGCCCGCGATACGGACCGCCGCGCGCGCGGAACAATCTTGCGCACCTGTATCGAAACGATCCAGGGGGCCGCGCGCGTCGTCCGCCGTCTAACAGAATCGCAACTGTGTCCCTGGATCATGGGGCAGCCGGCAAACGGCTTTCGGCGCGAGCGGAGGGATCAACGCCATGCGCAATATCTTTCGATCTCGAAGACGACAGCGCGTACGGCGGTGGATGCCGGCATTGGCGCTCGGCGCCGTCGTCGTCGGCAATGCGGTCTTCGCGACACCGGACGATCGCACGCCCGGCATCGACGCGGACGTTGCCCCGGTGATCGAGCGAACGGCGCAACTGCCGCTAACGGTCGCCGACAAGGATTGCGCCGACTTCGCGACGCACGAGGAAGCGCAAGCGTTTTACGAGGACCAGGGACCGGGCGACCCGCACCGCCTCGACGGCGACGACGACGGCATCGCCTGCGAGCGCTTGCGTTAAGGCCTCACGCCGCCGAACTGCCGGCGAATGCCACTTGCCTCCGCCACGTCGCGGGCGGGACGCCGAGTTCGCGCTTGAAGGCGCGCGTGAAGGCGGCCTCGGAGTCGTAGCCGATGTCGAACGCGATCTGCCCGATGGAAAGCCGGCCCTCGCGCAATTTGTGCGCGGCGACCTGCATGCGCCAGTTGGTGAGATATTTCATCGGCGGCTGGCCGATCAATGCGGTGAACCGTTCGGCGAAGGTCGAGCGCGAGAGGTTCACCGCCCCCGCCAAATCCTCCGCCGTCCAATCGCGCGCGACCTGCGTGTGGAGAAGCGCCAGCGCCTCGCCGATGGCGGGATCGCGCAACCCCGCGAGGAAGCCCGTGCGCTCCTCCGGCATCGTCGCCAGATAGCGCCGCAGCGCCTCGACGAACAACAGCTCCGACATCTTCGACATGATCGTCGCCGCACCCGGATCGGCGTTCGAGAGCTGCCGCGCGCCGAAGCGGAACGATTGCGAAATCCACTCGCCGCCCGGCGTGTCGCGCACCGTCATCTTCATCATCGACGGCAGCGTCGCGATCAGCGGCTGAAGCTGCGCGTCGCCGCCCAGGAAGCCGCACACCATCCGGCACTCGGCGCCGCCGCCGCCGTGATCGATGCGCAGCACGCCCGTGCCGTCCGCCGGTTGAACGAGATCGGCGCTGTCGATCACCGGCAGGTCGAGCCGGCTTCCGATCTTGTGCACCTCGTTGTGGGGAAAAAGCACGATATCGCCGGCCGCCACCCTGCAAGGCTCTTCGCCGTCGACCGCGGTGAGGCATTCGCCGTCGACGACATAGTGAAAGCCGATGACGTAAGGCGGCGGCGCCATATAGGGCCTGCACCGATCGGGCCCGATGTTGCCCGTCACGCACCACGGCACGGTAAAGCGGGCCTCGAGAAAAATCCCGCCGGTCAGGCCGACCACGCGCAGCACGTCCGATAACGCGTCCATGTGACGAACTCACATCCGCCCGGCGTCCGGGTCAAGAGGTCCGGCGTCACAGTCATTCTATGTGCGCGGCTAATTCCTTAGGTGTTCGCGGCATCAAGGGGGCCGTCGCGGCCCTCGAGCCAACCCGAAAGGAAATCGAGATGTCTGCAGCAACGGCAATGAAGGCCGAGCCGAAAGTCACCAATGGCGTCAACGTCACCGCGTTGTTCGAGACGATCGACGCCGTCAAGGAAGACGCCGCGATCGCGAAGTTCAACTTCCGCGCCACGAACAAATGGCAGGGCGGCGACCGCAACCGCACGACGATCAAGGAATTCACCGGCGCGCTCGCGGAGCACCGCACCGACGGCAAGGCCTTCGTCTTCGACAACGGCGAGCATCCTGTGCTCCTCGGCCACGACGAAGCGCCGAACCCGGTCGAATGGCTGCTGCACGCGCTGATCGGCTGCATGACGACGACGACGGCCTATCACGCCGCCTCGCGCAGCATCGTAGTCGAGGCGATCGATTCGCAGATCGAAGGCGACCTCGACCTGCGCGGCTTCCT
>JBGOVA010000014.1:0-36944 GCA_041477875.1 Micropepsaceae bacterium
AGTTCCCACATATGCTGTTGGTCATCAAAGACGTTTTGACGGCGGACGACATCGCGAAAGTGACGGACCGCATAAGCGCCCTGCGTTTCATCGACGGCACGGCGACCGCGGGCTGGCACGCGAAGCTCGTCAAGAACAACCAACAGGTCGATCGCACGCACCCCGACTACGCGCCGCTCAACAAAGCTGTGACCGAAGCGATCATGCGCAACCCGACCTTCCGCATGGCCGCGCGCCCGCGCCACATCACGCCGCTGCTTTTCAGCCGCTATCGCGACGCGATGGAGTACGGCACCCACGTCGACGATCCGATCATGTACAACCTGCGCAGCGACATTTCCTTCACGCTGTTCCTCGCCGATCCCGCGAGCTATGACGGCGGCGAGCTGGTGATGGAAACGACGGGCGGCGAACAAGCCTTCAAACCGAAGCCCGGCCAGATGATCATCTATCCCTCGACGACCTTGCACCGCGTGACACCGGTGACGAAAGGCGAGCGCATCGCGGCCGTCGGCTGGTGCCAAAGCTATATCCGCGAAGCCGACAAACGCGAAATCCTCTACGACCTCGACATCTCGCGCCGCGGCATCTTCGAGAAGGAAAAGAAATCGCGCGAGTTCGACGTGATCTCCCGCTGCCACGCCAACCTCATGCGCATGTGGGCGGATGGTTAGTCGGTGTCGAATTTGATCCCCTGCGCCAAAGGCAGGGCGTTCGAATAGTTGATCGTCGCCGTCTGCCGCCGCATATAGGCCTTCCACGAGTCCGAGCCGGACTCGCGCCCGCCGCCGGTCTCCTTCTCGCCGCCGAACGCGCCGCCGATCTCGGCGCCGCTGGGCCCGATATTGACGTTGGCGATCCCGCAGTCGCTGCCCGCGGCCGCGACGAACCGCTCAGCCTCCTGCATGTCGCGCGTGAAGATGCACGACGACAGGCCTTGCGCCACGCCGTTCTGCAGCACCACCGCCTCGTCGAATTCGCCGTAGCCCATCACATAGAGGATCGGCGCGAACGTCTCGTCCTTGACGACGTCGCTCTGCGTCGGCATCTCGACGAGCGCCGGACTGACGTAATAGCCGTTGGGAAACTGCCCGGCGAGCGTGCGCTCGCCGCCGAACACTTTGCCGCCCTGCATCTTTGCCGCCGAAAGCGCGTTCTGCATGCCCTCGAACGCCGCCTTGTCGATCAGCGGCCCGACCAGCGTGCCCTCATCGAGCGGATTGCCGATCCTGATCGCGCCGTAGACGGTCTTGAGACGTGCCACCAATTGCGGCCGCACAGTTTCGTGCACGATGAGCCGGCGCAGCGTCGTGCAGCGCTGCCCCGCCGTACCGACCGCCGCGAACGTGATCGCGCGCTCCGCGAGTTTCAGGTCCGCCGACGGCGCCACGATCATCGCGTTGTTGCCACCGAGTTCCAGGATCGTGCGCCCGAGCCGCCCGCCCACGACCGGTGACAACGCCTTGCCCATCCGCGTCGATCCCGTCGCCGAAATCAGCGGCACGCGCGCATCGGCCGCGAGCTGCTCGCCGACCGCGCGCCCGCCTTGGATCACTTGCGACAACGCCGCCGGCGCACCGCCGAACTTCGCCGCCGCGCGCTCGAACAGCTTCTGCGTGGCGAGCGCCGTCAACGGCGTTTTCTCCGACGGCTTCCAGATCACCGGATCGCCGCACACGATCGCGAGCGCCGCATTCCACGCCCACACCGCGACGGGGAAATTGAACGCGCTGATCACGCCGACCGGCCCCAGCGGATGCCACGTCTCCATCATGCGGTGGCCCGGCCGTTCCGAGGCGATGGTCAAACCGTACAATTGGCGCGACAGGCCGACCGCAAAGTCGCAGATGTCGATCATCTCCTGAACTTCGCCAAAACCTTCCTGCAAAATCTTGCCTGATTCGAGCGTCACGAGGCGACCCAGCATGTCTTTGTTCGCGCGCAGTTCCTCGCCGAAGAGGCGGATCAGCTCGCCGCGCCGCGGCGCCGGCACGTCGCGCCAGGCATGAAACGCGGCGACCGCGGTGCCGATCTTCGCGCCGACATCCTTTGCCGTATCGCTGCGCACACGCCCGATCTCTGCGCCGTCGATGGGACTGTGAACCACCAAATCGCCGCGCGAAATGTCCTCCTGCGAAAGCCCAAGCTCATTCAAGATCGCGGGGAGTTTCATGATGCCTCCATTTAGGTCTTGGCCAGCGCAGCCTTGCGGATGCCGCTCAGTGTCGATGTCGGCGTGATCGCCTCTGGATTCGCGACGATCTCGATCAGCGCCGGTCGCCCGGACGCGAGCGCTTCCTCGAACGCCGGTTTGAAATCGGCCGTCGCGCGCACCGTCGCGCTCCAGAACCCGAACGCCTTCGCGTACGCCGCGAAATCCGGGTTCTTCAAATCCGTGCCGATCACACGACCCGGATACTCGCGCTCCTGATGCATGCGGATCGTGCCGTAGATGCCGTTGTTGAACACGAGGATGATCACGCCCAAATCATATTGCGCCGCGGTCGCGAGTTCCTGCCCGTTCATCAGGAAGCACCCGTCCCCTGCGCACGCCACGACGACGCGATCGCGATGCAGCGCCTTCGCCCCGATCGCCGCTGGCACGCCATACCCCATCGCGCCGCTCGTCGGCGCTATCTGCGTTCCGAATTTTTTGTGCAGATAGAACCGGTGCAGCCAGCCCGCATAGTTGCCCGCACCGTTCGTCAGGATCGCATCCTCGGGCAGACGCTCATTGAGCCAGGCGAAAATCTCCGACGGATTGACCGCCCCATCGACTGCGACCGGGCGAACGAACGCCTCATAATCCGCGCGCGCGGCTTTGGCCCACTCACGCCAGCGAATGACGGCGGGCGGCCTCGTCGTGGACGCCGCTTTCGCAAAAGCTTCGATGCCGGACGGAATCCCGAGTTCCGCCTGATAGACGCGGTTCAGTTCCTCCGCGCCCGGATAGACATGCACCAACCGCTGCTGCGGCACCGGCGGCGTCAATCGCGTGTAGCCGTTCGTCGTCATCTCGCCGAGACGCGGACCGATCGCGACCAGCACATCCGCCTGCGCGATCCGCGCACCGAGCTTCGGGTCGATGCCGATGCCCATGTCGCCCGCGTAGAGCGGATGGCGGTTGTCCAACCGGTCCTTACCGCGAAACGACGTAACGGCAGGCAGGTTCCAAACTTCAAGAAAGCGCCGAACGTCCTCGCACGCCTTCGCCGTCCACCCACCACCGCCAAGAATCGCAAGCGGCCGTTCCGCCGATGACAGAATCTCCGCAAGCCGCGCCATATCCTCGCCGCGCGGCGCCGCCTCGACGCGCACGTAAGGACGGCTGTCGCGCGCTTCCATGCGCTCGGTCAGCATGTCCTCCGGCAGCGCCAGCGCCACCGGTCCCGGCCGCCCGCTCACCGCCATATGAAAAGCGCGCGACACGAACTCAGGCACGCGGTCGGCCGAAGGAATCTCCGCGACCCATTTCGTCAGGGGCCCGAGCATTCGCCGATAGTCGATCTCCTGGAATGCCTCGCGCTCCGTCTGGTCGCGCGCGACTTGCCCGATGAACAGGATCATCGGCGTCGAATCTTGCAACGCCGTGTGCAACCCGATGCTCGCATGCGTCGCACCCGGTCCGCGCGTGACGAAGCAGACGCCGGGTCTGCCGGTCAGCTTGCCGTAAGCTTCCGCCATATTCGCCGCACCCGCTTCGTGCCGGCAGGTGATCAGCCGGATCTGCTCGCGCGCGTCATGCAGCGCGTCGAGCACGGCCAAATAGCTCTCGCCCGGCACGCAGAACGCCAGATCGACGCCGTGAATCTTCAACTGGTCGACAAGAATCTGCCCGCCCGTGCGCAGATTGCTCAAAGCCTCACCTCACGCGTAGACGCGGCCGAACCGGTTGGCCAAGAACGCTTTCAGATCGGCCTGCTCCTGCCGCACGAAACCCTTCTTGGGAAGCTTGCCCGCGACCAGCATATCGACCATCGCGCAGATGCCCGCGGCCGTCGTGATCTGTATGGCGCTCATCAGATGACCCTCGATCTCGTGCGCATAGATCTTCTTGGCATAGCTTTCCTGCGTCAGCTGACCATGCTGCTGCCCCGACACCGTCACGAACACCAGCACCACGTCTTGATAAGTGATCGGGATCGCCGTTTCGAGCACGTCTTTCATGATGTCGCGGCGCTGGCCGAGCCTGAGATCGCGCACCAAGGTCTTGATGATATCGCGGTGCCCCGGATAGCGCACGGTCTTGTAGTTCAAATTCTCGACCTTGCCTTCCAGCGTTTCGCACAGCGTGCCGAGCCCGCCCGACGTGTTGAACGCCTCGTAGTCGACGCCGTCGAGCGAGAAATGCTCCATCTCCTCGAGCGCCGGCACCTCGCGCAGGCGTCCGTCGATGATCGCCTCGCACGGATTGCAGTATTCGTTGATCAACCCGTCCGTCGACCAGGTCAGATTGTATTTGAGCGCGTTCGTCGGATAGACCGGCAGCGCACCCACGCGCATGTTGACGTCGCGCAGCGACTCGAACTTCTTCGTCATGTCGTGCGCGACGATCGAGATGAATCCGGGCGCCAATCCGCATTGCGGCACGAACGCCGTGTCCGCGCCCTTCGCCAACGCTTTGACCACGCGCGTGCTTTCGACGTCTTCGGTCAGGTCGAAATAGTGCGCACCCGTATCCTTCGCCGCACCGGCGATGACGGGGGTCAGATGATAGGGCATCGCGCTGACGACGATCTCGTGCCCCTTCATCGCAGCGCGCAACGCGGCCGGATCGGACACATCGAGCACCATCGTGCGCACGTTCTTTTCCGGCAAGCGCTTCAGGCTTTCCGCGTCGCGGTCGGCGACCGTCAGCTGATACTCGCCCGTCCCGCCCAGCATCGCCGCAATGGCGCTGCCGATCTTGCCGCCGCCGAGAAGAATGAGCTTCACCATGGTCGCCTCCGTGCATTCGTGTTGGCGCGGAAGTTAGACCCAATTTCCGCCGATTTGGAGCCTCCAAACCGTCGAAAAGCATCTTTTTGATGGACAATTCGCCGGAATGACCGGCAAATTGGCCGAAATGGCGACGCTCGACCAAACCGACCGCGAACTCCTGGCGCTTCTGCGCACCGACGCGCGCGAGCCGGTCTCCTCGCTTGCCCGCAAACTCGATCTCGCGCGTTCGACCGTGCAGGAGCGCATCGCACGGCTCGAACGCACGGGCGTGATCGCGGGCTACACGATCCGCGCCGGCGAAGATTTCGCCGAACGCCAGATCCTCGCCCACGTGATGATCAGCGTCGATCCCAAACTCGCTGCAAGCCTCACCGCCGACTTGAAAAAGATGCCCGAGGTCCGCTCGCTCTCCGCCATCAGCGGCACCTTCGACATGATGGCCGATGTCGCCGCCGAAACGACCGTCCGCATCGACGCCGTCCTCGATGCGATCGGCCACTTGAAGGGCGTGCAGAAAACGATGTCGTCGATCGTCCTCAGCGTGAAGTTCGAGCGGTAATGCTGACGTACCTTCTGCCCACTGTCGCGGCACTCGCGTTCTTCGTCTGGCTCGAATTGCGCGCCGGAATGAAACCACGCAAGCCGACGCCTTTGTGGCTTGGCCTACTTACCGTTCCCGCATCGGTTGCCGTGTACGTTGGAGGTGGGTTTTTGATCGCGCCATACATTGGTTTAGCGATCGCACTAATGATAAATGACTCTAGCCATCAGACGCTTCAGCTCATCGCTGTCCTGTCGTTTATCGGCGGCATATGGATTTCAGCGACGGTACTGCAATTCGCTCAAAACGCCGTCCGCCTCGCGCAGGGCCGAAGGTGGCAACCCATACGCTGGATCGACAACCCCTTCAAGATAAGCGGTCCGGCGGACTGAATTGGAGCCAGAGGCGAGCGCGCTCCGCCACACCGCGAAGGATCTCCCGTTCGGATCATGCAGGACTGGGGTGCCGCGCGCCCCGCTCAGTGATGCGCCGTGGTGCCCAGCACGCGCACGACATAGCCCGCGTCGCGCACGGCCTGGCAGATCGCCTGCGCGTGGGCCGCGTCGCGCGTTTCCATGCTGACGCGCAGTTCTGCCTGCTTCGCCGGCACGTCCGTCAGCATGCGGTTATGCGACACTTCGATGATATTGCCGCCGGCCTCGCCTACGATCGTCGCGACCCGCGCCAGAATGCCGGGCCGGTCCTCGATCTCGACCGAAATCGTCAGGATCCGGCCTTCGCGCTGCAGTTCGCGCATGATCACGTTCGACAACAGCCGCGGATCGATATTGCCGCCGCACAAGACCAAGCCGACCTTCCGGCCCGCGAAGTGATCGGGATGCGCAAGCAGCGCCGCAAACCCCGCCGCCCCCGCGCCTTCGACCACGGTTTTCTCGATCGACAACAACAGCGCGATCGCGCGCTCGATCATTTCCTCCGAGACCAGCACGACATCGTCGACCAGATGCGCGCAAAAATCCTTTGTCCTGACGCCGACATTCTTGACCGCGATGCCTTCGGCGATCGTCTGCCCGCCGATCGGCGAGTTGCCGCCTTTCAGCGCGTTGTACATGGAGGGATAGAGTTCCGTTTCGACCCCGATGACGCGAATGGAAGGTTTGATCGCCTTCGCGGCGACCGCGATGCCTGAAATCAACCCGCCGCCGCCCACCGGAACGACCAGCGTGTCGATATCGGGAAAATCTTCGAGCATCTCGAGCGCGATCGTCCCCTGCCCTGCGATGATCTTGTCGTCGTCGTACGGATGGACGAAAACCAATCCTTCCTTCGCCGCCATCTCGTGCGCGATGCGGTCGGAATCGGCCAGCGTCGCGCCCTTTTGGATGACGCGCGCGCCGTGATCCATCGTGTGCTTGACCTTCACGAACGGCGTCGATTCCGGCATCACGATCGTCGCCGGAATGCCCAGCCGCGACGCATGATAGGCGACGCCCTGCGCGTGGTTGCCCGCCGACATGGCGATCACCCCCGCCCTGCGTTCCGCCGGCGACAGACTCAAGAGCTTGTTCAGAGCGCCGCGTTCCTTGAACGACGCCGTGAACTGCAGGTTCTCGAATTTCAGATAGACGTCCGCACCCGTCACCGCCGAAAGCGTGCGCGAGCGATGACACGGCGTGCGCTCGACCGCGCCCTTGATCGCCGCGGCCGCGCGTTGAACGTCCTCAAGCGTAACCGGCATCGCAATTGTCCTGAATGTGTTCGGGCTGAACGGTCGTGCCGTCGCGAAAGTTGGAAGCAGCGGGGCGCCACAGCCAATCCCCGTTGCGAAACGAGCCGGTGTTTCTGATACGTTTGAGCGGATGAATCAAGCTCGCTGTCAGGGCTTTGGGCCCCAAGCCGACTCGCGCCGCCGCGCGGACGGCGTCGGCCCGTTCGCGAGCATGGCGTGCTTCGAGTTCATCGCACGGACCGGCGCGCCGGGGGCCGTCCGCGTCTTCCTCCTTTTGCGGCGCGCGGTTTCCGGCAATTTGGCGGGCGTGACGGCTCTAGCGGGTCGGCTTACATTGAGCTGGATCAAGCCCGACGTCGCGCCGATCAGCTAGAGGACGCCGTGCTCGCCGCGCTTCGAAGGAAGGTGCCATGAGGCGACTCTCCGACATCATCTACAGTCAGCATCCCGTGACGCTGCAGCCGTCCGCGACCGTCCAAGACGCGTGCTGCCGCATGCGCGAACATCATGTCGGCTCGGTTTTGGTTCTCGATAAAGAGGGGCGCCTTGCCGGCATATTCACCGGCCGCGATGCGGTCTGCCGCGTTCTTGCGCTGGGTAAGAACGCCGCGAACACCAAGCTCGGCGACGTCATGACGGCCGCACCCGTCACGATGACGCCCGACAAAACCGCCGTCGACGCCTTGCGCCTGATGTGGGACGGGGGATTCCGCCACATACCCGTCGTCAAAGGCGGCAAGGTCGCGGGCGTCGTGTCGCGCGGCGACTTCAAAGGCTGCGAACACGATCGGCTCGATGAAGAACGCCGTCTGTGGGAGCATATGCACTAGGCAGCGCTGCGATCCAAGTCGGCGCTCTCCAAATGCTCGGGTACATGCGCGTTCCAGCGTAACTCTTCTTGAATTCGCAAGCGCAACGCATCGGCGGCGGCCGGCTCGCCATGCGTGACGAAAATCTTCCGAGGTGCTTTGTCGAAGCCTGTCAGCCAACGCATGATTTCGTCGCAATCCGCGTGTGCCGAGAGGTTGCTTAGGTTCGCGACCGCCGCGCGGATCGGCACATAACCACCGTGAATCTTCACTTCCTTGGCGCCGCCGAGAATCGCGGCACCGCGCGTTCCGCCGGCCTGGAACCCTGCGAAAATGATGGCGTTACGCGGATCGGGGCCGAAAGCCGCGATGTGATGCACCACGCGCCCGCCCGTCGCCATGCCGCTGCCCGCGATGAGGATTTTCGGCTCGCGCGACACATTCAGCGCCTTTGACTCCTCGATCGAATTCACGATCTTCGCGACGCGACAGGCAGCCTCGCACTCCTTTTCGCTGAGCCGGTGTTCGCTCCGGTGGCGGCGATAGATATCGGTCGCGTCCTTGGCCATCGGACTGTTGAGATAGACGGGCAGATCTTGCGGAATCTTACTCACCGCCTTGAGGCGCGCGAGCGCGAGCAGCAGGCCCTGCGTGCGACCGACGGCAAAGGCCGGGATCACGATTGTTCCGCCGCGCTTGATCGTGCGAAGGACAATGTCGGCCAATTTCGCGTCGGGATCGCCCGGATCGTGGCGGCGGTCGCCATAGGTCGATTCAACGACCACATAGTCGGCGCGCGTCACCACGTCGGGCTCACGCATGATGCTGTCGTGATAACGGCCAAGGTCGCCGCTGAAGACGAGCGACGTGCGACCGTCGGACACGCGCACGATGGCCGCGCCCAGAATATGCCCTGCCTTCGCGAAACTGACCCGCAGCGGCGCCACCGGCTCGAAGTCGTGACCGTAGGGAACCGTGACCAGACGACTGAGCGCTGCTTCGGCATCGCGCTCGGTGTAAAGAGGCAGGGCCGGCTTGTGCTTGGTATAGCCGCGCCGATTGGCCCGCTCGGCGTCTTCTTCCGCAAGACGCGCGCTGTCGGGCAGCAGAATGCGGCAAAGGTCGGCGGTCGCTTCGGTGCAATAGATGCGGCCGCGGAACCCTCTCTTGACGATAGCGGGCAAGTAGCCCGAATGGTCGATGTGCGCGTGCGTCAGAACGACGGCCGAGATCGCCGCGGGATCGAACGGTGGGCTTGCCCAATTGCGCAAGCGCAAGGCCTTGAAACCCTGGAACAGGCCGCAGTCGACCAAAATCCGACCGGCGCCGACCTCGACGAGGTATTTCGATCCGGTGACGGTTTGCGCCGCACCGAGAAACTGCAATCGCATGGTCATCGCCGCTGCCGTCAGGCGACGGCGTCCCAGCATGCGGCTTGGCGCAGGCGGTCCAAGTTCGGGACCCTGATCTCGGTTCTATTCGAGCCCAACTCGACAAGCTTGCGGCGGGCCAGATCGCTGATCGTGCGGCACACGGTCTCAAGCGTGAGACCCAGATAGTCCGCGATCTCGGTCCGCGACATCGGCAACAAGATGGCAGTCGGCTTCACCGCGTCGTGATCCAAATCGAGCAAGCGCAGGATCAGCGTGCAGATCCGCTCCTCCGCCGTCTTGCGGCCGAGCGACACGGCATGATCGTGCATCGCCGAGAGTTGAGCCTGGAGCCGTTCGACGACGCGCGTGCGCAGTACGTCGGAGCGCGCGAGTTCGCTTCGCTTGAAGCTGCGCAGGACCGACGGCATCAGCGTCTCGCAACAAGACTCGTGATACTCGCCCCCGGCCAAGCCGCAGACGCCGCCCGGGAAGACGACTTCGACGAGCTGGCGCCTACCGTCGTCGAGGATGCGGTAGACCATGACAGCGCCCGATTCGACTTCGAAGAAGCGCTCCGCCTCGTCGCCGGCGCGGAACACGGCGCGGTGTTTCGCCAGCTTCAGCTGATTGCCCATGGGCTGCGTGGCATCGCGCCGGTCCGAATAAGAGTGGGGCATCGGGTTCGGGCGGTCGATCGACACTGCAGCGTGGCCAAACATCTCGCGTTCTCCTCGGTTCGTCGACGCGGAGAATGCAGAGACGCAGTGCGCTCAAACAGTCGTGAGATGTACCTAAGGACTCGCCCGTACGGGATTCTACTTATGCGCTGTCGCGCGCGCGCGCGATTGCGGTCAAAAGGTCGCTGGGCGGCACGGGCTTGTCGAAGAAAGCGACGGCGTGCGCACGCTGGGCTTGGGCCCGCATCGCGGGGTTCGGACGACCGGACATGAAAATCGCCGGCGTCCCGACGCCGCGCTGGCGAAGCTTCGTGAGAACGTCGAAGCCGCTATCGCCCGGCAGGTTCACGTCGAGAATGACGCAATTGCATTGCTTGTTGTCGCCCCGCGCGAAAAGCTCGTCGCCGCTGGCGAAAGTCTCGACCTGGTAGCCGCGCGTTTCGAGCAAGAGCTTGAGCGATTCGCGGATTGCCAGGTCGTCTTCGACAATGTGGATCAACACACTCACCAGCGTAAGCAACATCTGACCATGCCAATATCAGCCTGGGCCGCGGTGATCGCCTTGAGATGCATCAACTTATAGTACGTTGGGGCCCTTGGCCCGCCATATAGGTGTTTCTCCCTATTTGACCGGCCGCCCGTTAAGTCTCCTTGCGGGCTATTCCGGCCGCCAAGGCCATGCGGACCAGTTCGGCCAGGCTCTTGGCCTGGGTTTTCTCCATCAGGTGGCCGCGGTGGATCTCCACCGTGCGCGGACTGATGCCGAGTTTGTGCGCGACGATCTTGTTGGCATCGCCGGAGATCAACAGTTCCAGAACCTCTCGTTCGCGCTGGGTCAGGCGTTCGAGGCGCGCCTGCGCATCGCGCCTTTCGCTGTCGCCCGATTGCGCCTTCTGCGCCTTGTCCAGCGCGCGCCGCACGGCGTCGACCAGCGCGTCGCGCGGCGCGGGCTTTTCCACGAAGTCGACGGCGCCTTCCTTCATTGCTTTAACCGCAAGCGGCACATCGGCAAAGCCGGTCATGATGATGACGGGAAGTTCACTGTGGCGGCCCGCCAATTCGCTCAGAAGGGCAATGCCATCCATCTCGGGCATACGCACATCGACCAGCGCGCAACCGGCCGTAAGTTTCGCCGCATCCAAAAAAGCGCGCGCGGACGCGTATGTGGCGCAAGTAAAGCCTGCGCTCTCCAGGACCGCCTTGACGGAATCGCGGACCGCGTCGTCGTCGTCGACGATATGAACCATCAGCTTGTCGGTCATGGCGCGCCTCGCGCCCGCGACGCCGTCCTGTCGATCGGGAGAGTAAAGTGAAACGTCGTGCCGCCGCCCTCGTTGGCCTTGAAGCCGATCCGCCCGCCGTGATTTTCGACGATCGCCTTGCAGATCGACAAGCCCACGCCCATGCCCTGTTCCTTGGTCGTCACGAACGCGCCGAAGAGTTTGCCGGCGACTTCGGGCGCAATGCCGTGCCCGACGTCGCTGACGGCGACACGCACCTCGTCGCCCTCGACGGTCGATAGGATCGACAGCTCGCGGCGCGGCAATTGATCCATCGCATCGACGGCATTGTGCACCAGATTCACGATTACCTGCTGGATCTGGACCCGGTCGACATTCACCTCGGGCGAATCCGGAATCAGCAAAAGGCGCACGCGCGTCATGCGGCTTGCGGGGCCGACGATGCCGAGCGCCAAGGCTTCCTCGATCACTTTGTTGAGGTTTTCGGGCCGGCGCTCGATTTCGCGGCGGTCGATAAAGGCGCGCAGGCGCTTGACGATTTCCGCCGCGCGCGCTGTCTGCGCCTCGACCTTTTCGAGGATGCCGCCGATCGGCCCGTCGTCCGCGCGCTCGCCGACAAGCTGACGCCCAACCTGCAGATAGTTCATGATGGCGGCCAACGGCTGGTTCACTTCGTGCGCAAGGCTCGAGGCGATCTGCCCCATTTCGCCGAGCCGGCTGACATGGAAGAGCTCGCGTTGCAGCTCCTGGACGCGGCGCTGTTCGGTCTGAATCTCAGTCAGATCGCGAATGAATCCCACAAAAACTTTCGCGCCGCCGATTTTTGTCTCACCGACCGACAGTTCGATCGGGAAGGTCGAACCGTCTTTCTTCTCGCCCGCCACGACACGACCGATGCCGATGATGTGTTTCTCGCCGGTCTCAAGATAGCGTCGCACATGGGCGTCGTGCTCGACGCGGAAATGCGGCGGCATCAGCATCTTCACGTTGCGCCCGACAGCCTCCTCTTCGCGATAGCCGAACAGACGCTCAGCGGCGGGATTGAACGACTGCATGATCCCTCGGGCATCGATCGTGATGATCGCGTCGGAGGAGGTCTGTTCCATCGCCGCAAGAAGCGCCGCGCGCCCCAGCGCCTTTTCGGACGGCGGCGCGAAGAGACCGCGCACGCGCGTGACGAGTGCCGCCCAGCGGGACGCCAATGTGATGGATGAAGTGTTCAAGCCCGGACCAATTACGAGATTCAGGCGGCAGTATTGCCCGCCGCCTCTCTATATCGCAATGTGAGTGCCCGCAGGCGCGCTCTAGCTCGTCGACCGCGGCAAAGTCGCTTTGCAGGCTGGGGAAAGCTGGCTCGCGTGGCTGCGCAGGCAGTGGATCGGGGCGCGGCCGGCATTCTTGTTGCCGGCGCAGAAGTTCGCGATCTCGCCGCCGCAGGCGCTGCGAACGCGTTCGAGCAATCGTTCGCGCCGCGCGGCGAGCGCCTTTCGGCACGGCTGCGACACTTCGGTGCGATGGGTACGCAGGCACCCCATCGCCCCTTCGCTGCCCACGGACTGGCCGGCGCAAAACCGGGCGAGATCCACGCCGCACGCGTCGGCGACATCCGATGCGGACTCAGCCTGAGCAGACCCCGCCAACGCCATGACGAACGTGACAACCAGCGCCAATCTCATGTGGCGGGCCCTCCCTGCCGTTTCGTTACACTTCACAGACCTTCGGTCCGTGCGGATTGACCTAACGCAAACAGCAGCGCGTCGGTTGCGCCAGATCAAACCGCTGCCAAACACGGCATGGCAACCTGACCACGATCTTCGGGACATACCAAGGAGGGCGCCTTCATGATGATCGGTATGAGCTGGGGAATGGCGATCGTAGGTCTTTTTGTCATCGCCTTCCTGACACTAGGCATCGTCGCGAACTATCTCATGTCCGCAAGAGCCGAGCCGCCGAAATGACGGCGCGCCACTACGAGGAAACGACGACCGTCGCGGCGACTCCCGCGGAGGTGTTCGCATATTTGGATGACCCGGCCCGCCTCGCAGGCCACATGGGCAAGTCGTCCTGGATGATGGGCGGCGGACGCATGGACGTGACCGTCGACGAAGGCAAGGGCCAGAAAGTCGGTTCACATATCCGGCTCGACGGCACGGCCTTCGGTCTGCGCGTATTCCTCGATGAGGCGGTCACGAAACGAGAACCGCCGTTCGAGAAACAATGGCAAACGGTCGGGGCGCATCGCCTGCTTGTGGTCGGCGACTATACGATGGGCCTGAAGCTCGAGTCGGCGGGCGCGCAAAGCAAGCTCCGCATCTTCATCCACTACGAACTGCCGCGCGAGAACGCCTGGCTCGGAACGTTGTTTTCCGGCCTCTACGCCAAGTGGTGCGTCGGTATGATGCTGAGCGATGCGCGCGCGCATTTCGCCGAGTCGCAGCACGGCGAACTGAAACATGCTATCTGAGCGCGCATGCGCGCGATGGTGCTCCGTTCGCTGAAGGCGCCGCTGCGGCTCGAGGAGCGGGCGATGCCCGAACCGCAAGCCGGCGAAATTCTCGTCGCCGTCTCGGCCTGCGCCGTGTGCCGGACGGACCTGCATGTCGTCGACGGCGACCTGGCTGATCCCAAGCTGCCGATCATTCCGGGCCATGAGATCGTCGGGCGCGTCGTCGCGTGCGGTACCGGCGTCGCGCAGTTCGCGATCGGCGATCGCGTGGGCATTCCGTGGCTCGGCGGCACGTGCCAGGCGTGCAGCTACTGCAATGCCGGCCAGGAGAACCTGTGCGACCGTCCCACATTCACCGGCTTTACGCGCGACGGCGGCTTCGCCACGCACGCGATTGCCGATGCGCGTTATGCCTTCCCCCTCGTGAGCGGCATGAACGACGTGGAGGCCGCGCCACTGCTTTGCGCCGGTCTCATCGGTTGGCGGTGTCTGAAGAAAGCGGGAAACGGCAAAGCGCTTGGCCTTTACGGCTTCGGCGCCGCCGCGCATCTGATCGCCCAAGTCGCCGTCGGACAGGGGCGGAGTGTTTATGCATTCACGCGCGCAGGAGACACGCAGGCGCAGACGTTGGCGCGAGACCTGGGCTGCGCATGGGCCGGCGGCTCCAACGAGACGCCGCCTGAGGCGCTCGACGCCGCCATCATTTTCGCGCCCATCGGATCGCTCGTGCCCACTGCATTGCGCGCCGTGAAAAAGGGCGGGCGCGTGGTGTGCGGCGGCATTCACATGTCCGACATCCCGCAATTCCCCTATCGCTTGCTTTGGGAAGAGCGGGAAATCTGCTCCGTCGCGAACCTGACCCGGGCGGACGCCACCGAGTTTCTGGCCCTCGCCCCGCATGCCAATCTGCGCGTCAAAACAACGAGCTATCCGCTGGAGCAGGCAAATGACGCCCTTGCGGACCTGCGCGATGGCCGGCTGACGGGCGCAGCAGTCCTGGTTCCTTAACGCCGCCTTCTCCATAGGGCCTGCTTGATCTGCCTCAACGACGCATTTCCGGGGCGGGGCATTCTATGTGGGCTGCCGCCATTCGCGACGGCAGGGAGGACATCATGGCGCTTCACCGTTGGACCGTCGCCTGGTTCGTCCTCGGCGCCGTCTTGGCGCTCCACATCGCCGAGGAAGCGACGAGCGGATCCTATTGGGCTTACGGCGAGACCATGGACTTCCTACGCCGGCTCTTTCCGTCGCTGCCGATACCGAGGTTCCAGTTCGAGGTCTGGCTGCTGGATATCGCAGGCGCTATTCTGGCGCTACTCTCGCTCACGTGGCTTGTGCAGAAGCGCTCTCAAATCATGCGTCCGGCTTCATTCGCGCTTGCGACGTTCACGACGGCGAATGCGATGCAGCACATTCTTTTCTCCCTCGCCTCCGATCGCGTACTGGGCGGAACGGTGACGTCGCCGTTGCTGCTCGCGGCGTCGCTGTTTCTCTTGCTCTCCATTCCGCGCCGTGACGAAGCAAAGATCGAAGCAAAAATCAACGAATCGGCCGCGATGACGAGAGGAACGCACTGACGATGACGGTCACGGCATCGCCCGAAACGAGCGCAGAGCGCCTCTCGGTCCGCGCCCCGACCTTGGACGATCCGTGGCGCTGGTTGCAGGCGGGCTGGCGCGATATGTGGCGACAACCGCTTTTGAGTCTGGGCTATGGCTGCGCGTTCGTCCTCGGCGGTCTCGCCGTGACCGCCGCGCTGTGGGCGTCGGGTCTGGTGTCCTTGGCCCCAGTGCTCGCAGCCGGGTTCGCTTTGCTGGGCCCCGTTTTCGCATCGGGCCTGTACGAGATGAGCCGAAAGTATGAAGCCGGTGAGCAGGCGACGCTGAGGGATGCCGCCGTGGTGCGCCTGCCCCAGCCGGCTCAGATGGCGTTCCTGAGCTTTTCGCTCATGTTTCTGTTTCTCATCTGGATGCGCATGGCGACGCTGCTCTACGCGCTCTTCGCCAGCGATAGCTACATGCCCATCGATGCGTTCTTGCCCTTCGTGCTGACGACATCGGAAGGCTTGGGCATGCTTGTGATCGGGACGGCGGTCGGCGGCGCCCTCGCCCTCGCCGCATTTGCGGTCAGCGCGCTTTCCGTTCCCATCATCCTGCAGCACGACATCGATGCGGTCAGCGCGATGGCGCTCAGTGCGCGCACCGTCATACGCTATCCGGGGCCCATGCTCTTGTGGGCATGGCTCATTGCAGTGCTGATCGCGCTCGGCATGGCCACGATGTTCGTCGGTCTGATCGTCGTGTTCCCTCTGGTGGGCCACGCGACGTGGCACGCCTACCGCGCGCTCGTCAAAGTCGAGCGCTGATCAACGGCGCGCGTCCTCTTCGTCGTCGATCAAGATACGCTCCGCCGCGCCGTCCATATCTTCGTACTGACCGGACTTGAGCGTCCAAAAGAACACGACGACGCCCAAGCCGCCCAGTGCGATCGCGGCGACGGTGAGGACCAGGAACGCATCCATAGCGTCACGCCTTGCCCGAAATGCGCAGCGCATTCAGCATCACGATCAGCGACGACGCCGACATCGCGACAGCCGCGATCAGCGGCGTCACCTGCCCGAACGCGGCAAGCGGAACCGCCAGCGCATTGTAGAGCGCGGCAAACGCGAAGTTTTCCAACACGCGCCGGCGCGCCGCGCGGGCGACGTCGATCGCCTCGACGATCGGCGCGAGCGTGTCCGCGGTCAGCACCATGTCCGCCGCAGCCTGGCTCGCGTCCGCCGCGGACGCAGGCGATATCGAAACATGAGCCACGGCCAAAGCTGCCGCATCGTTGAAGCCGTCGCCGATCATCAATGTGCGCCGCCCCCCATCCCGCAGTGCTTCCAAATGCCGAACTTTCGCTTTTGGATCGGCCGCAGCTTGCCACTCCTCGATCTCGCATTGCACAGCAACTTGAGACGCCGGGAGGTCTCGGTCGCCCGACAACATCTGAACATTCAGGCCGCGATCTCTGAGACCAGTCACGGTTTGCTTGGCGTCGCTCCGCAATTCGTCGTCGAAGTCAAAGCGCACGCAGCGATCGTCACCCTCGCGATACCAGATATGACTGGAAGAAGACGGCGCCGGCGCGTCTGCCGCGCCGACCCATGAGGCCCGGCCCAGGCGTGCGCGGCGCGTCCCAATCGTTCCTTCAAGACCCTCGCCCGCCGTTTCGCTGACGTCGGCGGCAACGCCCCCGGCTCCGGCCGACGCCGCCAGGGCGCGTGCCAAGGGATGCTTGCTCGCGCGCGCGAGGCGCGCCGCATGCTCCAGCATCGGCGCCGCGACGGATGCCGCGTTCGTCAACGTCGGCGCGCCGACGGTGAGCGTACCGGTCTTGTCGAAGACCGCCGTGTCGGCTTCGGCGAGCCGCTCCAATGCATCGCCGGATTTGACGAGGAGCCCGCGCCGGAACAGCCGGCTCGTCGCCACGATCTGAACCGCCGGAACCGCGAGGCCGAGTGCGCAGGGGCATGTGATGATCAGCAACGCGATGGCGTTGGTCAGCGCCGTTCGCGCATCGAGTCCCAGGAAAACACCGCCGACAAAAACCGTCGCGGCCGCTCCATGCACCAGCGGCACGTAGAGCCGCGCGGCGCGATCGGCGAGGCGGACATAGCGATTTCGGCTTTGCTGCCCGGCTTCGAGCAAACGCGCGATTTCGGCCACGAGCGAATCCTGTGCGCGCGCCGTCGCGCGCACGGTCACCGCGCGCCCGAGGATCAAGGACCCGGCGCGAAGCGTGTCGCCGGCCTTGACCGCAACGGCGGCGCTCTCGCCGGTCACAAGCGAGAGATCCGCTTCGCTGACGCCGTCTTCGATCACGCCGTCGACCGGCGCCCGCTCTCCCGCGGCTATCAACAGCCGCTCGCCAGGCGCGATGTCGCGCGGCGCGACCGCCTCCGTTCGGCCGTCGGACGCGATGCGCGTCGCGGTCGCCGTCTGCATGACGACGAGGTCGCGCGCCGTCTCGCGCGCTTTGCGGCGGAGCAGGTGATCGAGATAGCGGCCGATCAGCAACAAAAACGGAAGGCTGACGGCCGCGTCGAAATAGGCGTAGTGCCCGCCGAGCAGCGTCTCGGAAATGCTCAGACCCAGCGCCAGGAAAATCGCAAGGCTGATCGGCACGTCCATGTTCGCTTGCCGGCGCGCAAGGCTTGCAAAGGCCGAACGGAAGAACGGCCGCCCGGCGTAGAGCGCCGCGGGCACGGCGATCAGCCCCGAGATCCAGTGCAGCATCGTGCGCGTGCCCTCGCCCATCTCGCCGTCGAGGCCGGCCCAGATCGAGATCGACAGAAACATCACGTTCGATGCGGCGAATCCCGCGACCGCAAGACAGCGCAACAGGAAGCGGCCCTCTTCGTCCTCATGCTTGATCAGCGCGTCGGGGTCGTAGGGAAACGCTTGGAAGCCGAGCTCCGTCACGCGGCGGACGATGCTCTGCGCGCTCGCGAACTCCTCGCGCCAGCGCACGCTGAGCTTTGCCGTCGACAAGTTGACGCGCGCGTCCTCGACGCCCGGCACGGATTTCAAGCCGCCTTCGATTTTAGCGATGCAACCGGCGCAGCGGACCCCTTTGACCGCGAGCTCCAGGCGCGCCGCGCCTGTCCCGTCGCGGCGCACGAACGGCGTCGGATCGATGTCGAGTGCTTGCGTGAAGGTGACGGCCGTCATGGCAGCACCACCCGTCGCGTTGCTTCGAATTGCGTCCCGTCCGGCGCGGTCGTGTGGGCAGTCACATCCCACTGACCGGAGACGAGGTCCATGACCTTAGCGCTGTAGCGACCGCTCCCCGACGCCGTCAGCGCGACCGAGCGATCGAGCGCGGCATTCGTCGGCCGGCGCAATACGACGGAAACCGCCAGGCCGTTTTGGGGACCGCCCTCGCGATCCTCCAACGCAACGTCGACGGCAGTACCGCTGGCATCGCGCTCCACAGCAATCGTCGCGTGCCAGCCAAGCCTCGACTGTGCCGAATGTGCCGACAACGTCTCATTGTAGGCGAGGCCTTGAAGGTAGGGACGCGGCACGTCCTCGCCCGTGAAGGTTTCCAGTGCAAAGGTCACGAAGGCCGCGTTGACTGCGATCGTGACGCCAAAGAAGCCGAGCAATATCGCCAGCACGTGACGACCCCTGATCTCGAACGTCATCTCTCGTCCTCCGACAGAAACACGGTGTGCACGGTGTTCGCTTCGCCCGTCGCCGGATCCGTCACCCGAAACTCGACCTTCATCGACGGCGCAGTGATCTTGTCAGATGGGATCGTCACCAACACGCGCAACGATCGAATCCGATCGCTTGGAACATTCACGCGCAACGGCATTTGCGCGACATCGACGCCGATCGCCTTCACGGCGAGTCCGGCGCTGCCGTCCACCATAAGGGTCAGATCGCGCCTGCTATTTGCCCGATTCATGATCTTGACCGCATAAGCGTTGCGGATCGAGCCGTCGGACAACCTCACGAAGGTCGGATTGCGCTCGCGCAACACGTTGAGATCGATCGTCGCGCGCGTCGACAAGCCCATCAGCATGACGGCGGCGACGAGCGCCAGCGCGGCGGCATAGAGCATGACTCTCGGCCGCAGCAATCGGAAGTGGCCTATCTCGCCCTTCAGCCGGCGCTCGATGTTGTCGTGCGTGTCGTAGGCGATCAGCCCGCGCGGCAGGCCGACGCGCTTCATCACGTCATCGCACGCGTCGATGCACAGCGCGCAGTTGATGCATTCGAGCTGATCGCCGTCGCGGATGTCGATGCCCATCGGACACGCCGCGACGCACTGCGTGCAGTCGACGCAATGACCGCGACCTTCCCAGGGCTGGCCCTTCTTGTGCGGTCCGCGCGGCTCGCCCCGGTCGCTGCGATAGGTGACCATCAAGGTGTCGTGGTCGATCAGCGCGGCCTGGATGCGCGGCCACGGGCACATGAACGTGCACACCTGCTCGCGCATGTGGCCCGCAAGCCAATAGGTCGTGAGCGTCAGGATGCCCATGAACAGATAGGCGGTCATGTCGGCTGTGCCTTGGAACAGCCCGGCAGCGAGCGTCGGCGCATCGTGGAAGTAGAAAATCCACGCGCCGCCGGTCGCGGCGGCGATGACGAGCCAGCTTACGTGCTTCGTCGCTTTCTTCGCGACTTTCGACGCCGTCCATGGCGACTTGTCGAGGCGGAGGCGCGCGTTGCGATCGCCTTCGATCAGTCGCTCGACCATGATGTAGAGATCGGTCCACACCGTTTGCGGACAGGCATAGCCGCACCACACGCGTCCGAAGAGCGCGGTCACGAGAAAGAGCCCGAGCGACGCCAGAATGAGAAGCCCCGTGATGTAATAAACTTCCTGCGGCCAGATCTCGATCCAGAAGAAGTAGAAGCGTTCGCGCGCCAGATCGACGAGGACCGCCTGATCTGCGACGCCGGGGCCGCGGTCCCAACGGATCCACGGCGTGCCGTAGTAGATGGCGAGCATCACCGCCATACCGACCCACTTGAGGAAGCGGAACCGGCCGTGGACCAGCTTCGAATGGATCGGCACGCGCGCTTGATAGAGATTGCGCGCGCTGGGAGTGTTGGTCGCTTTCGCGTCGGCCCGCGCGACGCCCTCGGCCGCCAGACCGTTCGTCTCGGCGGCCACGGACTTCACGACTGACATCAGCGGCGCATCCATGATGTTCGAGTCCGCTGCTTGCGCGAGCGTACTCCTTTCCTACTCGCCGCCGCCAAGGCTGTGAACATAGACGGCAAGCGCATCGATCGTGACGGGATCGAGGCGCGCGCCCCATGCCGGCATCACGCCGCCCCGTCCGTTGACGATTTGCGCACGAATATCGGGCGCCTCGCCGCCGTAGAGCCATTCCTTGTCGGTCAGGTTCGGCGCGCCGAACTCGCGTTTGCCCTTGCCGTCCTCACCGTGGCAGGCGGCGCATTGGTCTTTGAAGTCGGTCTGCGCGCGCACGACCGCTTGCGCGTCCGCCTTGCGGCCCGAAAGCGACAGCACGTACTGCGTCAGGTCATCGATCTGTTTCGGTTCGAGCAGCTTGTCGCGCCCGTAAGCCGGCATTTGCGACTGGCGCGTTTCGGGGTGAGGCGAACGCACGCCGTAGGTGACCGTGCGACGAATGTCCTCGAGCTTGCCGCCCCACAGCCAAACGTCGTCGTTCAGATTCGGATAGCCCTTGAACCCTTGCGCGCCCGAACCGTGGCAGGTGGCGCAATTGTCGCCGAACGTCGACTTGCCCGCCTGAAGCGCGAATTGCTGCAAATTCGGGTCGGCCTCGATCTTCTCGAGCGGCGCGTTGGCGAGCGCGCGCCCCATCTGTTCACGATTGGATTTCAACTCGAGAACGGCCTTGGCAACGTCATCGCGCTGCGACTGGTCGAGCATGCCGTGGGTATAACCCGTCAGCAGCGGCCAGGAGGGATAGAGGAACCAATAGCCGATCGCCCAGACGATCGTCGCGTAAAACACCCACAGCCACCAGCGCGGCAGCGGCGTGTTGAGTTCCCGGATGCCGTCCCATTCGTGGCCGGTCGTCTCGGTCCCCGACGCGGCGTCGATTTCCTTCTCTTTGCGGCCGGCCATCAGCGATCGTCCTCTTCCAAAGGCATGCGGGCGGCCTTGTCGAACTTCGCCTTGTTGCGCGGCCAGAACGCGTAGAGAGCGGCGCCAAAGAACAGCACGAGGAGATAGACGAGGCCCCAGCTCTTCGCGAACGTCGAAATGGTTTCGTAGCTCATCGCCTCACCGCCGGTTCTCGGGCGCATCGGCCTTGTAGGTTGAAAAGTCGACCAGCGTGCCAAGCATCTGCAGGTACGCGATCACGGCATCCATTTCGGTGATGCGCGAAGGATCGCCGTCGAAATCCCTCGCCTCCGCCTTCGGATAGCGCGCCTTGAACGCGTCCACGCCGTCGGCATCGGGCGTCGCCTGCGCGATGAGATCCGCCTTGGCATTCGCGATCATGTCCGGCGTATAGGGGACGCCGACGGCGAGGTTCGCCTTGAGCTCGGCGGCAATATCGTCCAGCCGAAGCGCATGCTTTTCCAGGAACACATAAGGCGGCATGACGGACTCGGGAACCACCGAACGCGGATCGGCCATGTGCGCGCGATGCCACTCGTCGGAATACTTGCCACCGACCCGCGCAAGATCGGGGCCGGTGCGCTTCGAGCCCCACTGGAACGGATGGTCGTACATGCTTTCGGCCGCCAGGCTGTAGTGCCCGTAACGCTCCACCTCGTCGCGCAACGGGCGGATCATCTGGCTATGACAGAGATAGCAACCCTCGCGGACATAAATCTCGCGCCCCGCAAGCTCCAACGGTGTGTAGGGCCGCATGCCCTGAACCTTCTCGATCGTGCTTTCGAGATAGAACAACGGCGCGATCTCGACGATGCCGCCGATGGCGACGACAATGAGAATTCCGACGACGAGAAGGAGGGAGTGGCGCTCGAGTGTGCCGTGATCGAACATGTTCGCCTCCTACGCCGCCACTGTCGCGGCTTGCGGCAGCGCGAGGGGCTCGGCGGCCCGCACATCGCCCCGAACCGTTCGCCACAAATTGTAGGCCATGATCACAGTGCCGCTCAGATAGAGCAGCCCACCCAATGCGCGGATGATGTAATAGGGGTGCATCGCCGCGACGGTTTCGACGAACGAGTATTCGAGGAAGCCGTATTCGTTGTAGGCGCGCCACATCAGGCCCTGCATGATTCCGCTCACCCACATCGCCGTGATGTAGAAGACGATCCCGATCGTCGAAATCCAGAAGTGCCATTCGACGAGTGCATTGGAATAAAGCCGCTCGCGTTTCCACAGCCACGGCACGAGGCAGTAGAGCGCGCCGAAGCTGACGAAGCCGACCCATCCGAGCGCCCCCGAATGCACGTGCCCGATCGTCCAGTCCGTGTAGTGCGAGAGCGCGTTGACGGCCTTGACCGACATGACCGGGCCCTCGAACGTCGACATGCCGTAGAAGGCGACCGAGACGACGAGCATGCGCAGGATCGGATCGGTGCGCAGCTTGTCCCACGCACCCGATAGCGTCATCAACCCATTGATCATCCCACCCCACGACGGCATCCACAGCATGATCGAAAACGTCATGCCCAATGTCTGCGCCCACACCGGCAGCGCCGTGTAGTGCAGGTGATGCGGACCCGCCCAGATGTAGATGAAGATCAGCGACCAGAAGTGAACGATCGAAAGGCGATAGGAGTAGACCGGGCGCTGTGCCTGCTTTGGAATGAAGTAGTACATGATGGCAAGGAAACCCGCGGTCAGGAAGAAGCCGACCGCGTTGTGCCCGTACCACCACTGCGTCAGCGCGTCTTGAACGCCCGCGAACGCCGAGTAACTCTTGATCCCCGTCCACGACACCGGCACGGCGAGATTGTTCACGATGTGGAGCATCGCGATCGTCACGATGAAGGCGAGGTAGAACCAATTCGCGACGTAGATATGCGGTTCCTTGCGCTTCCAGATCGTGCCCAAGAAGACGAGCAGATAGGCGACCCAGACCAGCGTCAGCCAAAGGTCCGCGTACCATTCAGGCTCCGCGTACTCGCGACCCTGCGTGACGCCGATCAAATAGCCGGTGCCGGCGACCAGAATGAAGATCTGGTAGCCCCAGAAAACGAACCACGGCCAAAGCCCGCCCGCCAATCGCGCCTTGCACGTGCGCTGCACGACCCAGAACGACGTTGCGATCAGGACGTTGCCGCCGAAGGCGAAGATCACCGCTGACGTGTGCAGCGGCCGCATCCGCCCGAAATTCGTGAACGGCAAATCCGGAAAATAGAACAGCGTCGGGAAGGCAAGCTGCAACGCGATGATGACGCCGACCAGCATGCCGGCGATCGCCCACACCATGGACGCGATCACGCCGGCCTTGATGACGTCGTTGGCATAGACGGACGTGTCGTCCGCCGGGATCCCTTCGCCGTAGCGCCGCACGAGCCAAATGGCCGCGACGCCGAGCCCCGCGAGAAACGTCCAGGCCTGTATCGACATCAAAGGATCGGTCGTTTGCGCCAGCACCACAAGCGCGGCGAAAGCAAATGCCGCAAACAGGAATGGGACGAAGACCAAATCCCAGCGTGCGGCTTGACTTGCGGCGTTCTGATTCACGGAAGTCCCCATAGCCCGAGTGTCGCGCCTGTGGACCTCGATCGACGGCTCACAGAACTTCGAATCTGATTCATGACCGCCAGAAAGCGTGGGCTACCATCGCCGCTATCGCAAACAGTGCTTTGACTTGGATCAAGCCGTCGACGCTGGCAAAAGCGTCAGTGATTCAGACGCCGTTAACGGATGATCGCCGGATTGCCGCTCTGGGCCGGAGGGCGGCGCGCGGGGATCACGCCTCGGGTTTCGAAACGCGCGCCGTCGCGGCGGCAAATCGCCCGCGCGACATCGCGCCCCATCGCCGCGACGAGCGAGACGCCGGGCGTCCCCGCCCATTGTCCGACCATGTAGAAATTCGCCAAACCCGGCAGCGTCTGGCTGAGCTTTCGGCCCATGAACAGCCCAAGAATCATGTTGCTGACAGGTGTCCGATAACCGTGTCCATTGTCCGTGAAGTGCTTGGTCGTGATCGGAGTCGCGACGTCGACCACTTCGACCTGGCTGCTGAGTCCGGGAAACCGCTTTTCAAGCTGCGCGATCACCGCGTCTGCGACCCGGTGCTTTTCCGCATCGTACTGTGACGGTTCGCGCCCCAGCTCTTCCCAAACGTGATACCCCGTCCCGAGAACGACTTTGAGCACCCCTTTGCCCGCGGGCGCGAGGCTCGGATCAAAGCCGAAGGGTTCGACATACAACCTCGTACGCACCTCATTGGCGATGACGACGGGCTCCGGGAGCGGCAAGACGATGGCATGGGACTCGCGCGAGAGATCGCGATTGACGCCGAGCGACACGTGGATACCCATTTCGATGCGATCCTCGGGCTTCGAGTAATAGTCCCGGATCGCTCGAGTCGTATACCGCCCGTCAAGCATGTCGAAAATCGTCGTGTAGCCGTTCGCGTTCGAAACCACGACATCGGCGCGCTCCTCGCGGCCGTCGCTTAACTTCGCGCCGACGGCCCGACCGTTCTCGACGATGATCGATGAAACCTTCGCCTGATAGCGAATCTCGCCGCCGAGCTCGCGAAATCGCTCTTCGATCGCCTCCGCGAACTTCGCCGATCCCCCCTTCGCCCAGCCGAAGTCGCCTACATGGGTGCGGCCCAGAAACGCCATCAGCATCAGCAACGGCGACTGGGGCCAATCGTAGAGGAGACTGGGGAACGCACGCTTGAGGAACGGGTCGACGAAGCGATGGGCGAATTGGTCGAGCGTCACCCCGGCATACTTCATCAGCGGCAACAATGCGGCGACCGCTTTGATTCGTTCGAAGGGGCTTGCGAGCGCAAGGCCCAAGAGATCAAAGTTCGTGAAACGCCGCGCGCCCGCCATGAACTCGTCGACGACCGCGCCGTCCGAAGGCGACAGCTCTTTCATGTGCGCCGCGAGCCGATCGAGATTCGTGTGGACCGTGAAGGGCGCCCCGTCGGGCCGCTCGACGCTCACCAGTTCGTCATAGGCGTGAAACGAAATCTTCGGCACGACGCCGAGTTCGCGCCACATCTGGTGGAACGGGCTTCCCGGGCTGGTGCCGGCGAGATTGTGAATGCATCCGTCGAACGTGTACCCATGCCGCGCCCACGCCGTGCACTGACCGCCTGGACGCGTGTGCATCTCGAGAATTCGTACGCGATAGCCGTTCATCTGTGCGTAGCAACCGGCAGCAAGCCCGCCGATGCCGGCGCCGATGATCAGTATGGAACGGTTTGCCATGGATCCCTGCCGAGCCTGCGCTGTGGGTGGGCTCGACAAACGACTACGCCTTCACGTCTCTCCCGCTTTGACTTGCGTCAATCCCCGCCGGCATCGGGCTCGTTCATGGCGCTTTCGGCGCTGGATTTTCCTTCGTCGCGATCGATTCGAGATAGGCCAGGAGCGCGTCTATTTCCGCGTCGTTCAATTTCATCGGCGGCACGCGCGCATCGGCCTTGTCGTGCTCGACGATGATGCCGGTCTTGAGCGCATCGCGCAGTTGCCCGCGCCACCAGCGACGCCCGAGATTGCGGAACGGCTGCGCCCCCGGATAGGGGCTTGTGCCGGTCGCTCCGATCGCGTGGCACCGCGCGCAGCGCTGCTCGGCGAGCGCTTGCCCGGGATCGCGCGTCTGCACCGAACGCAAATAAGCGATCAAGGAGTCGGTTGCCGCCGGGTTGAACTGGAATTGCGGCATCGGCGCGTGCGCCACGCGCATGCCTTCGATCAATTCGGTCGCAAGCACTTCGGCCTTGTACCGGCTCAAGAGCGAGCGGAACCACGGCGCCGCCGGGTTGGGGCTGTCGCCGTCCGGTCCGATCGCATGGCACGCCGCGCAGTTGCGCTCGGCAATCGCCCGCCCGTCTTCGATCTGAGCTGCGTCGGCCGTCGTCACGACGCTCTGACCGCTCGTTGCGACGGGTGTCGCTTCGTCGATGCAGCCGAGAAGCGATGCGCTGAGCGCCGCTACCAAGAACACGACCGACTGCTTTGCTGCCGTTCGAGCCATGGAGCCGATTCCTCGTTAAACTAGAATCATGCGAGCATACGCTCCTGCGAGCCTTGATGTGGCGCAAAGTCTAAACCCTCCGTTTCACCGCAAGATTTGACACAACGTTCCAAACCGAGGCATCGAAATGTGGAAGGCCGGACTTGCAGGCGGCTTGGTCGCGATCTTCGTCATCGCAACGTTCCTCACGATCGGTTGTGAGGCCTTACTCGGTCCCGCCGTGTGCGGCACTGAGCGAAGCCGCCCCATCGCTTCGACGCGCACGACCGCAAAGACGCCGGCCCGCCACGGCTATTATGTCCGCAACGGCGTGCCCCCCGCTTATCGCGGCCGGCGGAACCCGTTCAAGGCGACGATCGGCAACGTGGTCGAAGGAGCCAGGCTCTATGACCTGAATTGCGCCGTTTGTCATGGCACGATGGGCGTCGGCGACGGTGAAGCAGGCGAGAAGCTTGTGGTGCCGCCCGCCGATCTGAGCGCCAGCCTCGCCCAGCCGCTCTACGGCGACGACTACTTCTATTGGACGATCTCCGACGGCGGCGGCGCATTCGCGACCGACATGCCGACGTTCAAGAACGACCTATCGCAAAGCGAGATCTGGAAGGTCCTCACTTTCATGCGGGCGGCCTTCGCCGACAGCGGCGAGCCCGCGACCGTGTCGCCGCGTTAGCCGTCCGAGCCGTTGGCCGCCTCGATCCGCGGACTATTTCGGCAATACGGCGTCCACCCAACTCAACGCGGCCGCGCTGGCGGGCCAGCCTGTCGTAGTGACGGCAAGAAGGGCGACATGCCGGATGTCTGCCGGTGCCAGGCCTTCGGCGAACGCCTGTCGCGCGTGCGAGTGCGTGGCACCTTCCGAACCGAATCCGATCGCCAGGGCTATTTTCACCAAGCGGCGCTCGCGCTCCGTCAGCGGACCAGCGACCGCCGTTTCCTCGCCGAGCTTCGCATAAGCGTCCCAGACCCCGGGAAACCGCTTGGCAACCGAACCCGCAAAAGCGGGCAACGGCACCTTCTTCTTTTTGCGTGCTGCGTTTGACGGCGCCATGTTCTTCTCCCGCTCGTTTCGCGGGTTGTCGCGCGACGGCGCGCCGATGGCAAGGCGTCTATTGCACGAGCGCAGACGCCGCCTTCTTGATGTCGAAACCCTGCACGTCGGCGCTGCCGGCGAGCAGGCTGATGTACTGGCTGACCGCGCGTCGCCATGTGTACGCGCGCAGTTCGCGCGCGATGACCGGCTCCGCCTCGTCGAAGGGGATGTCCTTGCCTTCGATGCGGTGGTGGAGTTGCACAACATGGCAACCGTAGTCGGTTTCGACAGGCACCGGACAGATTTGCCCTTCCTCGAGCGCCACCAGGAAGGATTCGATTTCCGGCACGGTTTCGCCCAGCGCGACCTGGCCCAGACGCCCGCCCTCGCCCGCCGATGAACATTTCGACTCGGCGCGCGCGATTTCGCCGAAGCGCGATGGATCCTCTTTGAGGCTGGCGAGCGCAGCCAGCGCCCCTGCCTTGGCTGTGTCCCGCGCCGCGGCGTCATCGCGCGGCGCCAGATAGAGAATGTGCGAGGCTTCGAACAAAGGCTGCGAACGAAACTTCGCCCGATTGTTGTCGTACCAACGCCGGCACGTCTGCGCGTCCGCTTCAGGAACGCGCACCTCGCACTCAAGCAGCGCCGAGATCGCGACCTCTTCGGAATCAGCGGTGCCGCGCGTGTAGTCGATCCCAACCACGGTCGCACGTTGAAGCAACAATTCGCGGACGATGAGGGCTTCCGCCGCCTCGCTCGCGGCTTGCTCGCGCGAAGGCGCGGGGTGGTACTGCATCTCGGCGAGGATATCCGTCTCGCCGATCGTGGCCCCGTTGACGCTGATCATGGCACGGGCCTCCGGACACCCGACGTCGGCCGGCGCGTGCGCACGATCTGGTAACCGCGGCGGCCCAGGTACCATATCGGCGCACTCCAGATATGCACCAGGCGGCTGAACGGAAAGACCATGAAGACAATGAGCCCCATGATGATGTGGGCTTTATAGAAAATCCCGACATCGGCCACGAGTTCGGAGGCGCCGCTGCGGAAGGTGACGATGCGCTGCGCCCACTCCGACAGCACGAGCATGACCGAACCGTCCGAATGCTGAATCGAAAATGGAATCGTGCCGAGCCCGAGCGACAGCTGGACCCACAGCAAGCACAGAATGAAAATGTCCATGCCCGAACTCGTGCCGCGAATGCGCGGGTCGAACAGGCGGCGGTGCAAGAGGATCGTCAATCCGGCAAAACACGTCAGTCCGAAGATCGCGCCGGCGGTGACGGCCAGCATTTGCTTTGCTGGGACGCTGATGCCCAACGCCTCATAGACCTCATGCGGCGTCAGCAGGCCGACGAAGTGGCCCATGAAGAGCAGCAGAATGCCGATGTGGAACAAGATGCTGCCGATCATAAGCTGCCGCTTGCGCAACAACTGGCTCGAGCCCGAGCGCCACGAATATTGTTCGCGGTCGAAACGAATGAGGCTGCCGACCGCGAACACGGTCAGCGCGACATAGGGGAAAATGCCGAACGTGAAGTGATGCAGATAATCCCACATGGTCGTTTCCTAGACTGGGGGCCTTGCGGCATGGGTTGCGGGCGCGGCATTCGGGCGGCACGACTTGGCGGCATCGCCAGCGCCGAAGGTCACGGGCTCTTCTTCCCAGGCGCGGTCGAGCGCCTCGAAGGTGTCGTCGTCGGCAAGCGCGCCCTTGGTGATTTGCTCGAGCATCGCGCGGTCGAGCGTCCTCGACGACAGCGAAACCAGAGCCGCCGCCGCGCCGGCGTACGGCGAGCTGCGCTTCGCCAAACGGTCGCGGAGCACCTCAACGACGGGTGCCGCGTCCGACAGAATCGCGCGCGCCGCCTTTTCCGGGATCAAAGAGAGGAACTCGCAAAACAGCGGCACATAGTCTGGAAGCTCGGACACAGTGTGCGAGAAACCATGCAGCTTGTAGAGCGTTTGAAGGCGCACCATCGCCTGCCCGCGTTCGCTCGCGTCGCCCCAGACATGTTCGTAGAGATGGAGCGACAACGACTTCGTGCGGTCGAAGAGGCCGACATAGGTTTCCTGCAATTCCATGAGATCGATCGTGGCCAAGCGATCGATCAGGACACCGACCTGTTCCTCGACATCGAGTTTCAACGCGTGTTCGCCGGCAATCGCTTCCCGGATTTCCGGAAGGGCCACGATCAATTCCTCTGTCGGGTAGGCAAAGAGCGCGCCGAGCGCCTTGAACGTCAGCATCACATGACCTCCGTGGGCGTGTTCTCGCGGAATTTCTTCTGGCCGAAGAGCGAGAACTCGCTGGCGCCGTCGGAACAGCCATTGCCGAAGCTGAACCCGCACGAGCCGCGGAGGTCATAGGCGTTCTCGGCATACTCGCGGTGAGACGAAGGAATGACGAAACGGTCCTCATAGGCCGCAAGCGCCATGACCTTGTACATGGTCTCCATCTGCTGGCGCGTCATGCCGACTTCGGCCAGAACCGCGTCGTTGTCTTTCCGCTCGACATGGCGCGAGCGCATGAAGATGCGCATCGCGAACATGCGTTTGATCGCCGCTTCGACGGGCTTGGTGTCGCCCGCCGTCAGCAGATTGGCGAGATACTTCAGCGGAATGCGCAGCTTGCCGATGTCGGGCAGCGTACCGTCGAAGCCGATGTGCTTGGCTTGCACCGCCGATTGGATCGGCGACAGCGGCGGCACGTACCACACCATCGGCATCGTGCGATATTCGGGGTGCAGCGGGAACGCGACCTTCCACTCGACCGCCATCTTGTAGACGGGCGAGCGCCGCGCGGCCTCGAGCCAGGCATCGGGAATGTCCTCGGCCTTTGCCGCCGCGATCACCTTCGGGTCATTGGGATCGAGGAAGATGTCGAGTTGCGCTTGATAGAGGTCGGCCTCATTCGGCACGCTCGCGGCATCCAGAATGCAGTCGGCGTCATAGAGCAACACGCCCAGGTAGCGGATGCGCCCGACGCAGGTCTCCGAACACACGGTCGGCTGACCCGCCTCGATGCGCGGATAGCAGAACGTGCACTTCTCCGACTTTCCGCTGACGTAGTTGTAGTAGATCTTCTTGTAGGGACAGGCACTAACGCACATGCGCCAGCCGCGGCATTTGTCCTGATCGATGAGAACGATGCCGTCCTCTTCGCGCTTGTAGATCGCGCCCGACGGACACGCCGCGACGCACGCCGGATTGAGGCAGTGCTCGCACAGCCGCGGCAGGTACATCATGAAGGTCTGTTCGAACTGGCTGTAGATCTGCTTCTCGATACCTTCGAAGTTCGCGTCCTTCGAGCGCTTGGTGAATTCGCCGCCGAGAAGTTCTTCCCAGTTCGGCCCCCATTCGATCTTCTGCATGCGCTGGCCCGTGATCAGCGACAGCGGCCGTGCGACGGGCACGGTCTTCGACTCCCCGGCCTTCTGCAGATGCTCGTAGTCGAACGTGAACGGCTCGTAGTAGTCGTCGATTTCCGGCATGTCGGGATTGGCGAAAATCTTCGCGAGGATGCGGAACTTGCCGCCCATGCGCGGCTCGATCTTGCCGTTCCGCTTGCGCGTCCAGCCTCCGTTCCACTTCTTCTGGTTCTCCCATTCCTTGGGATAGCCGACGCCAGGCTTCGTCTCGACGTTGTTGAACCACGCGTATTGAACGCCGTCGCGATTGGTCCAAACGTTTTTGCAGGACACCGAACAGGTGTGGCAGCCGATGCACTTGTCGAGATTGAGCACCATGCCGATTTGCGCGCGCACCTTCATGGTCCCTACTCCGCCGCGACAGGTGCGAGATCGGCCTGCGGATGGGGTTCTTCCATCCAATCGACGTTGCGCATCTTGCGCAGTACGACGAACTCGTCGCGGTTCGAACCCACGGTGCCGTAATAGTTGAAGCCGTAGGACAGCTGCGCATAGCCGCCGATCATGTGCGTCGGCTTCATCACGGTGCGCGTCACCGAGTTGTGGATGCCGCGCGTCTTCGTCGTCTCGCTGCCCGGAACGTTCACGATCTTCTCCTGCGCGTGATACATGAGGCACATGCCGGCCTTGACGCGCTGGCTCACCACCGCGCGCGCCGAGAGCGCGCCGTTGGCGTTGAAGAGTTCGATCCAGTCGTTGTCTTCGATGCCCGCGACCTTCGCGTCCGCTTCGCTGACCCACACGATCGGACCGCCGCGCGACAGCGTGAGCTGCAGCAGGTTGTCGGTGTAGGTCGAGTGGATGCCCCACTTCTGGTGCGGCGTGATGAAGTTGAGCACGATCTCGGTGTTGCCGTTCGGCTTCTTCCCCAAGAGCGGCTTGACGGTCTTCAAATCGACCGGCGGCTTGTAGACGACGAACCCTTCGCCGAACGCGCGCATCCACGGATGGTCGACATAGAGATGCTGCCGGCCGGTCAGCGTGCGCCACGGGATCAACTCGTGAACGTTGGTGTATCCAGCATTGTACGAGACCTCTTCGGACTCGATGCCCGACCAGGTCGGTGAGGAGATAATCTTGCGCGGCTGGGCGACGATATCGCGGAAGCGGATCTTGTCGTCCTCGCGCGCGTTCGCGAGATGCGTGTGGTCGATGCCCGTCGCTTTGCCGAGGGACTTCCACGACCGCACCGCAACGTGCCCGTTGGTCTCAGGCGCGAGCGTGAGAATGACCTCGCATGCGTCGATGTCGGTTTCGATCCGCGCCATGCCCTTCGTGGGGCCATCCTCGGCGACACCATTCAGCTTTTTCAGGAACGCGACTTCGCCGTCTGTCTTCCAGTTGATTCCCTTGCTGGCGTTGCCGAGCTTTTCCATCAGCGGCCCGAGCGCGGTGAAGCGCTGATAGGTCGCCGGATAGTCGCGCTCGACCACCGCGACGCTCGCCATCGTCTTGCCGGGGATCGGCTCGCACTCGCCCTTCTTCCAATCCTTGGGCTCGAACGGTTGCCCGAGTTCGCCCGGCGTATCGTGCATGAGCGGCACGAGCACGACATCCTTCTCCACGCCCAAGTGACCGGGCGAGAGCCGCGAGAACTCGCGCGCGATGCCTTTGAAGATTTCCCAGTCGCTGCGGCATTCCCACAGCGGATCCACCGCCGCCGTCAGCGGATGGATGAACGGGTGCATATCGGAGGTGTTGAGATCGTTCTTCTCGTACCAGGTCGCGGTCGGCAGAACGATGTCGGAATACATGCAGGTCGACGACATGCGGAAGTCGATCGTGACGACGAGGTCGAGCTTTCCCTCCGGCGCCTCGTCGTGCCACTTCACCTCGCGCGGCTTCTGCTGACCCATTTCGCCGAGGTCTTTGCCTTGGATGCCATGCTTCGTTCCGATCAGATGCCTCAGAAAATACTCGTGGCCCTTGCCCGACGAACCCAAAAGGTTCGAACGCCATACGAAGAGATTGCGGGGGAAGTTTTTGGGCGCATCCGGGTCTTCGCACGAAAGTTTGAGCGCACCCGACTTCAGCCCTTCGGCGACGAATTGCGGCGCAGGCTTTCCCGCCTTCTCCGCCATCGCCGCGACTTTCAACGGATTGGTTTCAAGCTGCGGCGCCGACGGCAGCCAGCCCATGCGTTCCGCACGCACGTTGAAGTCGATCAGACTGCCACCCCAATCGCCGGCCTCCGCCGTCGGTGAGATGATCTCCGATACGTTGAGCTTTTCGTAACGCCATTGGTCCGTGTGCGCGTACCAAAAACTCGTCGAATTCATCTGGCGCGGCGGACGGCCCCAATCGAGCGCAAATGCAAGCGCCGTCCAGCCCGGTTGCGGACGCAGCTTCTCCTGACCCACATAATGCGCCCAGCCGCCACCCGACTGACCGACACAGCCGCACATCGTCAGCATCGAGATGATGCCGCGATAGATCATGTCCATGTGGTACCAGTGGTTGATCCCGGCGCCCAGGATCACCATCGACTTGCCCTGCGTCTTCGCGGCGTTGTCGGCGAACTCGCGCGCGACAAGCGCGATGTCGTGGCGCTTCACGCCGGTGACTCTCTCCGCCCACGCCGGCGTGTAGGGCACATCGTCGTCGTAGCTCTTGGCGACGTTCTCGCCGCCGAGCCCGCGATCGATTCCGTAGTTGGCGAGGAACAGGTCGTAGACGGAAGCGACCAACGTCTCGCCCTCGGCCAATTGCAGACGCTTGATCGGCACGTTGCGCGTCAGAACTTGCGCATGGTCGGTTTTGACGAAGTATTCGTGCGCGCGGCCGCCGAAATACGGGAAGTCGACGGCGGCGACGCCGTCGTTGCGGCCGACCAAAGTCAGCGCCAGCTTCGTGTCACGCCCATCCGAGGCTTTCTCCTGGAGGTTCCACTTTCCCTCTTCGCCCCAGCGGAATCCGATCGAGCCCTGCGGACAGACGACGTTCCCGGTCGTCTCGTCGATCGCGACGGTCTTCCAATCCGGGTTGTTGCTCTCGCCGAGCTTGCCGTCGAAATCGCTCGCACGCAGAAAGCGCTCCGGCACGAAGCGGTCGCCCTGCTTCTTCAGGCGAACCAAGAAAGGAAAGTCGGTGTACTTGCGACCGTAGTCGAGGAAATAGGGCGTCTGCGACTTGACGTGGAATTCGTTCAAGATCACGTGGCCGAACGCCATCGCGAGCGCGGCGTCCGTGCCCTGCTTCACGGAGAGCCAGAGGTCGGAGAACTTCGAAGCCTCGCTGTAGTCGGGGCAGATGACGACGCTCTTCGTGCCTTTGTAACGCACCTCCGAATAGAAATGCGCGTCGGGCGTGCGCGTTTGCGGGACGTTCGAGCCCCACAGGATCAAGAAACCCGAATTGTACCAATCGGCGCTTTCGGGAACGTCGGTCTGTTCGCCCCACGTCTGCGGGCTCGACGCCGGCAGGTCGCAGTACCAATCGTAGAACGACATGCACACGCCGCCGATGAGCGAAAGGTAACGCGAGCCCGCGGCATAGGACACCATCGACATCGCCGGGATCGGCGAAAATCCGATGACGCGATCTGGACCATGCGTCTTGGCCGTATAGATGTTGGCGGCGGCGATGATCTCGTTCGCTTCGTCCCATTTCGTGCGCACGAAGCCACCCAAGCCGAGCATCTGCTTGTAGTCGGCGGATTTTGCCTTGTCTTCGACGATGGAGGCCCACGCCTCGATCGGCGCCATGGCCTTGCGCGCCGCGCGCCACTGCTTCAACAGGCGCTTACGGATCAGGGGATATTTGATGCGGTTGCCGCTGTAGAGATACCACGACGCACTCGCGCCGCGCTGACACCCGCGCGGCTCGTGATCGGGCAGATCGGGTCGCGTGCGCGGATAATCCGTTTGCTGCGTCTCCCACGTGACGATGCCGCCTTTGACGTAAATCTTCCAACTGCACGACCCCGTGCAGTTCACGCCGTGGGTCGAGCGCACGATCCTGTCGTGGCTCCACCGGTTGCGATAGGCGTCTTCCCAGGTGCGATCCTCGCGCGTGACCACGCCATGGCCGTCGGCGAACGTGCCCACGTCTTTCCGGAAGAACATCAATCGATCGAGAAAGTGGCTCATCGTACGCCTTTATTCCGCGGGTTGAAGACGAACGGCACGAGGTGCGGGCTTGTTCTCAACATCCCACAACAGACCGCCGCGACGGGTGTAGACGAACCACGTCAGGACGACGCAACTGACATAGAAGGCAAGGAAGGCCAGCAGGGCCGCTTCCGGTCCGCCGGTCAGCGCGATCGAACTGCCGTAGCTCTTCGGGATGAAGAAGGCGCCGAAGGCCGCGACCGCGGACGTGAAGCCGATGATCGCGGCCGATTCCTTCTCACCTTGGCGCAAGCGCGCCGCCTGATCGGCTTGCGGCATCAGGCGATCCATTTCCTTGCGCATGATCGCGGGGATCATTTGGAAGGTCGACGCGTTGCCGATCCCGCTCGCGAAGAACAGGAAGACGAACATGGCGAAGAACCCCCAGAATGCGCCAGGCTGATCCTTGATCCCCAGGAAGTAGAGAACGCCCATAACGCCGAACGCCATGGCGACGAAGACCCAAAGCGTGACGCGGCCGCCGCCGAACTTGTCCGCTGCCCAACCGGTCAACGAGCGTGACAACGCGCCGACCAGCGGCCCCAGGAACGCGAACGCCAAAGCGTCGACTTGCGGGAACTGAGTCTTCGCGAGCAGCGGGAACGCAGCCGAATACCCGATGAACGAGCCGAACGTGCCGGTGTAGAGCCAGCACATGATCCAATTGTGCTTGCGCTGAAAGATCACGGACTGTTCGGCAAAGGACGCCTTGACCGAGGAGATGTCGTTCATGCCGAACCAGGCCGCGAACGCCGATGCGACGATGAACGGCACCCAGATAAAGCCGGCATTCTGCAGCCACATCCGCGTCTCGGCGCCATCGGCGGTGACCGTTTGCGATTCGCCGCCGAGCCAGCCGAAGACGCCGGCGGTGATGACCACCGGCACCAGGAACTGAACGGCACTAACGCCGAGATTCCCAAGGCCCGCGTTCAGCGCCAGCGCATTGCCCTTCTCCGCTTTCGGGAAGAAGAAACTGATGTTGGCCATCGACGAGGCGAAGTTTCCGCCGCCGAAACCGCACAACAGCGCCAGCAACAAGAACACTGCATAAGGTGTACCTGGATTCTGAACGGCGAAGCCGATGCCGAGAGCCGGAATGATCAGCGACCACGTCGTGAGCGTCGTCCACAAGCGTCCGCCGAAGATCGGCACCATGAAGGAGTAAAAGACGCGCAATGCGGCGCCCGAAAGGCCGGGCAGCGCCGCCAGCCAGAACAGTTGATCGGTCGTGTAATTGAAGCCGACCAAGGGCAGCTTCGCGACGACGACGGACCACACCATCCAAACCGCGAATGCTAGCGACAGGGAGGGAATCGAAATCCATAGGTTGCGCCGCGCGATGACACGACCTTTTGTCTCCCAGAAGACGGGATCTTCCGGTCGCCAGTCATCGAGAATATGTGCGGCCAGCACGCCCACATGCTTGGGCTCATGAATCTCCTGCATTTCGGGAAGCTCGGGAAGTCTCTCGAGCATTGGCGCGGTCGCTTCGCGCTCCATCTGACGGATCGCGAGATGCATCCAGACAAGCGCGACGCCCGTTAGCCCGAACAGGAGCATGAAACAGCTCTGCCAAACGCCTGTCACGTCGTTCATGACGCCAAACAGTATCGGCAGTACAAAGCCGCCCAGTCCGCCGATCATGCCGACGAGACCACCCACGGCACCAATGCGATCGGGATAGTAGACCGGGATGTGCTTGAAAACCGCAGCCATACCAAGTGACATGAAAAATCCGAGGACGGCTGCGATCACGGCAAACGGAACAAGTCCAGTCTGCGCGTGAAATGTGATCGGACCGCTGATGCCTTGGACGATGTAGGTCGTCGGTGGGTAGGACAGCACAAACGTGCAGCCAATCGCGACCAAGAACGTCCAATACATAACGCGGCGCGCTCCGTGCCTATCGGAGAGTACGCCGCCGTAAGCGCGGAAGAGAGCTGCGGGGACCGAATAGAGAGCGCCCACCATGCCTGCGGTGCGCACGTCAAGTCCGTAAACACCC
>JBGOVA010000113.1:0-15388 GCA_041477875.1 Micropepsaceae bacterium
GAGGTCTCTTCGCCTCGCGGACGCGAGGCGGCTGGGTGGCCGGGTCAAGCCCGGCCATGACGATCTTTTTTTTGGAATTGGAGTCCCTGACAGTGACGGCGGCGAGCAAATCGGTGCGATAATTGAGTTCGCGCTCCACCGCCTCGAACTCAACCGGACAGCCGTGGCTCAAGGCCGGCCATGACGATTATTTTTGTTTGGCCGCTTAACCGAACAGCCGTGGCGAACGCGGACCTTGACACAATTGGTGCGCGCGAAAAATTTAGGGCGGTCCCTGCGGACCGCCCTTGTGTCTTACAGACACCCCAATTTCGTTGTTACTGCATGCTCCCGAACGCCGCCTGGAGGCGGTTCAGCTGCTCGTGCATGCCCGGAACGATCGTCGGTTCCTTGCCGTAGAGGAGCTGGTCGAGGCGTTCCACGCGCTCGTAGAGGTGCATGCTGCGGTCCAGGAGATCGAGCAGTTTTGGCGGCAGGAGGTCGGCCGTCTCCATGCGCTTGCCGCGGCAAATTTCGCGCGCGCCGAGGCGGTATTTTTCCTTCGAGGCTTCGTCGGTGCTCATTTCGCCTTCGGCGACGGCGCGTTGCACGAGCAGCCATGACGCCACCTGCATCAGGCGCGTCGTCAGGCGCATGCTTTCGCCCGCGTAAGCCAACGCCGCTTTCGAGGGCAGGAGTTTGGATTCGGCGCGGCCCTTGCCGTCGAGATAGGTCGCGGTTTCCTCGACCATCGACATGCCTTCTTCGAAGGTGCGTTTGAAAAGTTCCGACCCCGAGAACGTCAATGCGTTCGTCATCTGCGGCTCAGCAGCGTTGGGCTTGTAGGCCATGAAGTCCCCTTTGATCCAACTTTTCATGCGACCCTTCCCAGGCTTCCAAGGTTGCAGCGCGTCCCAAGTCTCAGCAGCTGGTCTTGAACGTCCCGGTCGCATGTCCCCAGCGAATCAAGCGACAGCAACGCGGCACAGTTCAAGCTTAAGATGACGTGACTTGCATTCTTCGCGCCAAACTTGGCACGAAAAGCACAGCCCGTCACGCGAAAGAGAGTTAACACGCGTATGTCGCGTCGCATGCAACGCATCACCGGTGTCGACGGCTGCAAAAGCGGCTGGCTAGCCGTCGAAGCGAACAGCGATTTAAGCAAGGCAGAGCTTCATTTTGCGCCGAATTGGAACAGCGTGAAACGCGACGCGAAAATCATTGCTGTGGATATGCCGATCGGTGTGAGCGAACGCGGCGTGCGGCAATGTGAAGTTGAAGCGCGAAAGCTGCTTTCACCTTATGCGTCGCGCGTTTTCAAAACTTTATCGCGCGGGGCGCTGCGATTCGCGCAAGAAGACTGGAATGTGGCGAATCAGTGGTCGAAGCGCCAAGGCTTCGGCGGGATCTCGAAACAGATTTGGAACATTCGCCCGAAGATCAAAGAGATAGATCGCGTCATTACGCCTGAGGATCAGGCGCGTGTGTTCGAAGCGCATCCGGAACTCGCGTTCGCGCGGCTCAACGGCGGCAAAGCGCTTGATTCGAAGCACACCCCGGAAGGCCTCGATGCGCGCAAGCGATTGTTGGTGCGTCAGGGATTCACGAATTTAGACAATTGGTTGCAAGAGTTGAGAGGCAAGGGGGCGAAACCGGACGATTTGTTCGATGCGTGCGTGTTGGTGCTGACGTCAAGAAATATCTTGCGCGGCAAGGCGCGGCATCTTCCAGAAGTTGTAGAGCGCGATTCGCGCGGCCTGCGGATGTCCATCGCGTATTAGGGTTTCACGCAAAGGCGCGAAGAAGAAGATTGAAACACCAAAACCACCAAGAACACCAAGAACACCAAGAAGTAAGGGAGAAGGAAGAAATGGCGCGAAGCGCCAATCAGGGCCCGCTCACACGCACGGTGCGGCCATCGAAACCCTGCGCGCCTTGGTGTCCTTGGTGTTTCAATCTTCTTTTTCTGCGCGGCTTCCGCCCACGTGGGGCCGCCTATTTCTTCTTAAACAGGGCGTCGGCGGACGAGCGTTGGGCCTCTTTGCCCTTGATGGCCTCTCTCATGCGGGCGATTTCGGCTTCGAATTCACCGATGCGCAGCGTCAAATCCTCGATCGACATCATGCTGAGGTCGATGGGCGCGGGCTTCTTGGGTTTGGGGTCGAAATCGTCGAACGCCATGGCCTGTTCCCTTTGCCTCACGGTCCCTTGAGCCGGTAGATATTTCAAACGCCGTTCAAAAATATCGCAAGAGGCAGCGCCCATGTCCGCCCGCATGAAAGCCGTGGTTCCCGGTCAGGCCGATGGAAAACCCGCGCCGGTGATCCACGAGATCGACGTCCCCGAGCCGGGCCCACACGAGGTGCTGATCAAGGTCGCAGCTGCCGGCGTCAATCGCGGCGACCTGATGCAGGTGTCGGGCATGTATCCGCCGCCGGCCGGCGCGCCCCAGACGATTGGCCTTGAAGCGTCGGGAACGGTCTCGGCGGTGGGCGCGAATGTTTCGCGCTGGCGCGTGGGCGACGAGGTCTGCGTTCTGGTCGCGGGAGGCGGTTACGCCGAGTATTGCCTCGCGCACGAGGGCAGCACCCTGCCCGTCCCGCGCGGTGTGTCGCTGGTCGACGCGGCGGCGTTGCCCGAGGCTCATTTCACGGTATGGACGAACGTGGTCGATCGCGCGCGGCTGCAGCCCGGCGAAACGCTTCTCGTCCATGGCGGATCGAGCGGTATCGGCACGGCCGCGATCCAGCTGTTTGCGGCGCGCGGGCATCGCGTGTTCACGACGGCGGGCTCGGCCGACAAATGCGCGGCGTGCGTGAAGCTCGGCGCGGCGCGCGCCGTGAATTATCGCGATGAGGATTTCGTCGACGTCGTGCGCGGCGAGACGAACGGCGCGGGCGTCGACGTCATCCTCGACATGGTCGGCGGCAGCTATATCGAGAAGAACATCAGCCTGCTCAAGACCGAAGGGCGGCTCGTCAACATCGCGTTCCAGCAGGGGGCGCAGGCGACGCTCAACATGCTGATCGTGATGTTGAAGCGGTTGACGATTACGGGCTCGACGTTGCGTCCGCGCAGCCACGAGGAAAAGGCCGCGATCGGGCAGTCGGTCTTGCGCGAGGTGTGGCCGCTCATCGAGCAGGGCCGCGTCAAGCCCATCGTCGACAGCGTGTTCGCGCTTTCCGAGGTCGCCGAAGCCCAGGCCAAAATGGCCGGGAGCAGCCATATCGGGAAAATCCTGCTCAGACCCTGATGCCGTCAGCGCTCGGGCGCCGGGCTGGGCTTGTCGCAATGCGCGATCAGCTCCTTGGTTACCGTTGGGCTCGATAGTTCTTCCGGCGTGCACTCGCACTTGCCGAGGTGATAGTTCCAACGGCCGCCGTGATCGAGGCAGGACTCGATGAGGTAGGTCGGACTCCGGCTGTACGAAACCACGTCCACTACGAAGGCCACGGCGGGAATCGCCACCACGGCGAGCAAGACAAGCAATATGCGTTTCATGTGGTCCCAATGGGCCGCAAACAGCGGTCCTATTTGTACTTCCCTGGGACCTCACAAGCGATTATATAAGGCGCTGAAACTCCCTTATATCGAGGTGATTTTCCCGGCCTGGCGGTGACCCCGCTGGCGCCCTTGAGAGAGGTTTTACCTATGTCCAAGCCATTGATGCCCAAGGCGACGGCCATGTGGCTGATCAACAATACGACGCTGACCTTCGATCAGATCGCGGAGTTTTGCGCGCTGCATGCGCTCGAGATCAAGGCGATGGCCGACGATATGCACCCGGAAAAGATCGTGCCGCTCGATCCCGTGATGATGGGCCAGCTGACGCGCGAGGAAATCACGGCGGCGGAGAAGGATCCGCGCAAGCGTCTGGTGATGACGAAGTCAGCGGTCGAAATGCCGGAGGCAAAGAGCAAGGGCCGCCCGCGCTACACGCCGGTGTCGCGGCGCCAGGATCGCCCCGATGCGATCGCGTGGCTCGTGCGCAATCATTCGGAGCTGACGGATGCGGAGATCGGCAAGCTCGTCGGCACGACGAAGGCCACGATCCAATCAATCCGCACGCGCAGCCACTGGAACATCGCCAACATCAAGCCGGTCGATCCGGTGACCTTGAGCCTGTGCTCGCAGCTCGAGCTTGACCTTGCCGTCGAGAAGGCGTCCAGCCGCAAGGCCAAGAATGCGCCGCAAGAGGTCAAGGGCGCGACGCTGAAGCCCGCGAGCGACGCGGTGAAGGCGGAAGAGCCGGAAGAGGAGGCGCCGCAGATGAAGTACGATCCGGCGTCGGTCTTCGCCTCGTTCCAGCGCGTGCGCAGCGACAAAACCTAAAGCTCAGGTCTTGGCCGGCTCCTGCGTCATGTGCATGGGCGCCGGCTGCACGGGTTCGACTTCGAAAGGCCCGCGCTCCGTCAACGGTGCGCGCACGATCATGCGATAGAGCACGAACGCAACGAAGCTCGCGTGTATCGTCGCGGTGTAGAAGAAGATCGCGCTTAAACCCCCGAGCTTGATCACGCCGGCCGCGATGACGGGGCCGATGGCCGCAGCGGTTCCGTAAACGAAGAGATTGCTCGAGGCGAATTCCGTCATCTCTTCCTGGCGCGCGTGGTCGTTCAGATGCGCGTTGGTGAGCGAGCCGATCGGGAACGCCGTCGCGCCGTAGAGCATGCCTCCGGCGAGAAGCCAGGTTTCGGACGCGATGGCGAAGGGTGCGGCGATGGCAAGCATGACGCCAGCGAACGCGGCGGCCGCCGCCGACATGCCGATGATCTGGCGGCGATCGGTGAAATCCGATAGGCGGCCCAAGGGCCACTGCGCAATGGCGCCGCCAAAGATGACCATCGACATGAAGAGCGCAACACCGTCGCCGGTCATGCCGCGCGATTCGGCGTAGACGGGCGCCAAGGTCCAGAACGCGCCGCTCGCCAGACCGACCGCGACCGCGCCCGTCACGCCGACCGGCGACAAGCGATAGAGGCGACCCAAACGCAGGCGTGCCACGCCGACGCGCGGCGGCTCGCTTTGCGTCGTCAGGCCGACGGGGATCAGGCAGAGCAACGTCAAGATTGCGGTGACCGAAAAGAGTTCGTGCGTGTGCGAGTCGCCGAGCGTGAACAAGTATTGCCCGCCGAGCAGGGCTAGATTGTTCAGGCCCGCGTAGATCGTGAAGATGCGGCCGCGAATGGCGTTGCCCGCCTGCTGATTGAGCCAGCCTTCCACAACCACAAACATCCCCGCGGCACAGAAGCCGATGCCGGCGCGGAAGAAGCCCCAGACGATCGGGCCCACGATCAGTGCGTGGATCAGCACGATGGCCGCGGTGAGCGCGGCAAGGACCGCAAAGGCGCGGATATGGCCGACACGCTCGATCAGGCGCGGACAGAGCAGACAACCAGCGACGAAACCCGCGAAGTAGGCCGCGCCCAAGAGGCTGATTGCGGTCGTCGAAAAGCCCTCGGCGTTCGCGCGCACCGGGACAAGCGTGCCTTGCAGGCCGTTGGCAAGGAGCATGATCATGGCCGTCGCCAACAGCGCCGCGATCTTCGCTAGATCGGCAGAGGTGACGCGGGCGTGCATGGGAATCGCTGGTTCCGACGGGGGAAAGCATGCTCTTAGCCAATGGCGCCGAGCGGGGCCAGGGCACGCCCGTGCGTCGGTTCGTCACCGGACGTGTTGCCGGTCACGGCCGCGTTCGTTAGTTTTCGCGCCCGTTCACAAGAAACCAGTTTCGGGGAAACCGTCGATGGGAAGCGCGCGCAAGGGAAAATCCGCGAAGGGTATGCCGGCTCGGGCGAAGGCGCCCGCGCGGCGATCCGTCGCGAAGCGGAAGGCCAAGGTGCCTTCGCGCTCCAAGCCCGCGCGCGCAGTCAAGGCGAAGGCGCCGGGCAAGGCAAACCCCTACGCCCGCGATCTCGACAAGAATCCCGCGAACTACCAGGCGCTGTCGCCGCTCACCTTCTTGGAGCGCGCGGCGTTCACGTTCCCGAAGCAGACGGCGATCATCCACGGCGAGCAGCGCTTCACCTACCAGGAATTCTATGCGCGCTGCCGGCGGCTGGCCTCGGCGTTGGCGCGGCGCGGGATCGGGCTCGGCGACACGGTCGCGGTGATCGCGCCCAACATTCCGCCGATGCTCGATGCGCATTACGGGGTCGCGATGACGGGCGGTGTCTTGAACGCCATCAACTATCGGCTGAGCGCGCAGGAGATCGCGTTCATCCTCGATCACGGCGAAGCGAAGGGTTTCATCGTCGACAAGGAGTTCGGGGCGCTGGCGCGCGAGGCGTTGAAGCTGTGCAAGGCGAAGCCCTTCATCATCGGCATCGACGATCCCGAGTTCGACGGCGGCGCGTCCATCGGCGAGATGGACTACGAGGCGTTCCTCAAGACCGGCGATCCGAATTTCGAATGGAAGCTGCCCGACGACGAATGGCAGGCGGTCTCGCTCAACTACACGAGCGGCACGACGGGGAATCCGAAGGGCGTCGTGTTCCACAGCCGCGGCGCCTATCTGCTCGCGCTCGGCAATGTAATCGCGGCGTCGATCCGCGCGCATCCGGTCTATCTGTGGTCGCTGCCGATGTTCCATTGCAACGGCTGGTGCTTCACGTGGACGATTTCGGTCGTCGCGGGCACGCATGTGTGCCTGCGCCGCGTGAATGCGGCCAGCATGTTCGACGCCTGCGCGCGCTATGGCGTGACGCATATGTGCGGCGCGCCGATCGTGATGGGGATGCTGGTCAACGCGACGGAAGGCGAGCGCAAGAACTTGAAAACGAAGGTCGAATTCATGACGGCGGCCGCCCCGCCGCCGGCGGCGACGCTCGCGCGCATGAGGCGGCGGGCTTCCAGGTGCATCACGTTTACGGCTTGACGGAGACCTATGGCCCGGCGGTCGTGAACGCGTGGCATTCGGAGTGGGACGCATTGCCGATGGAGGAGCGCGCGAAGATCAAGGCGCGTCAGGGCGTGCGCTATCCGGTGCTTGAGGCGCTGGCCGTCAAAGACCCGCAGACGATGAAGGACGTGCCGCGCGACGGCGAGACGATGGGCGAGGTGTTCTTCCGCGGCAACGTCGTGATGAAAGGATATCTGAAGAATCCGAAGGCAAGCGGCGAAGCCTTCAAGGGCGGCTGGTTCCATTCGGGGGATCTCGGCGTGTGGCACAAGGACGGTTACATCCAGCTCAAGGACCGGTCGAAGGACATCATCATTTCGGGCGGCGAAAACATTTCCTCGATCGAAGTCGAGGACGTGCTGATGAAGCATCCGGCGATCGGGCTTGCCGCCGTCGTGGGCAAGCAGGACGAGAAGTGGGGCGAGACGCCGGTCGCGTTCGTCGAGCTCAAGGCGAACAGCCAGGCCACGTCGGACGACATCATCGCCTTCTGCCGCGGCCAGATCGCCGGCTACAAGGTGCCGCGCACGATCGTGTTTTGCGAACTGCCCAAGACGTCGACGGGCAAGATCCAAAAGTTCAAACTGCGCGAGCGCGCGCAGGCGGCTTGAGTCAGGACCTCGGCGCCCAGGGGTCCATCGCGCGTACGGCGTCGCGCATTTGGTCGGTTGTAAGTTTGTCGAACTGGGGCAGCAGCGGGCGCGCGGGGTCGAGGCCCGGAATTGCGGCGCGATGCGCATCCATCCACGCGACGACGCCGGCCGCGATGCGCTTGTTGGCGCGGCCGTGCGGGGAGGATTTGTCGGCGATGTTGGGATTGAAGATCGAGCCGAAGCCGATGCGCGGCTCTTCGCAGAAGGCGATCTCGGAAAGCTTGGCGCGGAATTCCAGCTCCTCGGAGTCGAGCTTGTCGCCGAAGGCCTGATGATCGAGGACGTGACGGCCTTCATGCGCGAAGAAGCTCGAGTCGAGCTTGATGCGCGACTGCTCGATCAGGAAGGCCGCCTTGAGGTCTCCGCCGGAGATGCCGCGCGCCTTCAGGCGATCGACAATCGCGTTCTCGCCCTGCCACTCGAGGCGGGTTACGAGGCCCGGCAAGAAAACGCCGGGTTCGCGCGCGGCGACGGCGTCGTCGCTCGCCGAAAGTGCGGCGATCTTCTGTTCGACTTCGGCGCGCTGGGCGGGGTCGGTCATGCGGTCCCATACGCGCAAGGCACCGTCGGCGTAACCGGGGCGAACCTGGATCACGCGGTCGTCGCCCGCCCAACCGCCATGCGCTTGGCGGCCGTCCCAGACCCAGCTCTCATAGCCGTTGCTCACGATGCGGTCGATCGCGATGCGGCGGATGCCGGCCTTGTGGCCGTATTGTTCGATGGCGCGCGGATCGTCGATGAAGACGTGGCCGTAGTGGAGATCCTCGACGCCGCCCGTTTCGCCGATATTGATCAAGGCGCCGAAGCGCGCGGCGAGATCGGCGGCGAGCGCTGCCTGCGAGTAAGCCGGCCGCGCGCCCACAATATCCAAACGCTCCCAGAGGTTTTTGCCCGACGCCGCCAATGCGTCGCGCCACGGCTTGCTGCTCGCCTTGCCGTTGGCGATGTCGCGGTAATAGCGCTCCGTCGCGGCGCGGAATTCCTCCAAGGCGTTTGCGTAGGCGACGACTTCGGCGACGCGCGGCGTGTCGGCAAAAGCTGCTTCGTCGGCAAAGCGTTGGTCGGTTGCGATCAAGGCCGCGAGATCGAAGAATTGCGACGTGCGCAAACCCTCGAAGATTTCGTTGCGCAGCCGCGGCGTCATCGCGCCCTTGCGCCACTGCGGCAAAGCGGCCACGAGGCGCTGCGCGGCGGGTGCCCACGCGCCGGCTTCAGTGCCTTCGCGGGCGTAGGACCGCCAGGCGACGAGGGCGAGCGGGCCGTCGTCGAGACGCAAGGCAATCTCGAGGAGCGCCTCGGAGAGGTCGAGCGGAAGCGGCGGCGTGTCGCTAAACAAGCGCAGCAGGCTGCGCGCCTTGGCCAGGTGGGTGACGTCAACGTCGGCCTGGCGCGCGATGTTCACATCTTTCAGCTTGGAAAGGATCGCATGCGCGGACGCGAGGGCCGCGGCTTGGTGCTCCGCACTGGTCGATGCGGCGGCGACGGCAGCATCGGCGGCTGCAATCGCGTCGTCATAGCGGCGAACGGCGGCGTAGAAACGCGCGCGCTCGACGTGGGTGGGGCTGAGGTCGGCACCGACACGCAGGGCTTCGGTAAAGTGACGCTCGGTGTCCGCTGCGTCGTCCGTTAGGCGCCAGGACATCACGCCGAGCTGCCGAAGAGCGGCGGCGCGGTCCTTGGCGGGCAGCGTCGGTGACGCCGCGGCGGCGGCGTAAGCGTGGCGCGCATCGTCGAAATGCGTCGCGATCAGGGCTTCCTCGCCCGCTTGGAAGGTCGCGGGCGTCGAGGAGGCTGCGGACAGGCTCGGTGCTAACCGAGCAACGGCAAGAACCGCCGCGATGGCGATGGTCGCAAACACACACAGGCGGAAATACATGCGAGCTGCACCTTCAAAAGCGCGAAGGGTGAGCAAATCTCTGCTTTGATGCCGGGTCTTGTACGGCTGTGACAATCGGTGGACGGATGGACGTCGCCTTCCTGCCCGCGCTCAGCACTTATGGCCGGCCGCTTGCGCTGCGCGATTTCGGCGGCTTTGCGCTCAGCGTCGGCGTCCATCGCCCGCATGAGACGATCCCCGCTCATCGCCATCAGGACGAGTATCAGTGGTGCCTGACGCTTGAAGGCGGGTTTGAGGAAGCGTCGGGCTCGCGCCGCGAGGACTGCGGCGCGGGCAGTATGCTGATCCGGCCGCCGGACTGCGTGCACGCGGATCGGTTCGCTGCGACGCGCGGGGTGTGCCTCAATTTCTTCCCGCGCCGGTCGTGGCTCGCGGCGCGCGGGTTCGAGAGGCTCATGGACGCCTATCGGCACCAGAGGTCGCCCAGACTCTTCAAGCGCGGGCGCGAGCTGGCGCGGGAGCTGACGCTGACGGATACGACCACGTCGCTCGCGATCGAAGGCTTGGTGGTCGAGCTGTTGGCCAGCACGGGTCGCCTCGACGAGTTGGCGCACCAGGGCCATGCACGCTGGCTTGCGGTCGCGCTCGACGAGATCGAGGCCGATCCGGGCGGCGAATTGCGCCTTGCCGACCTTGCACGAACAGCCGGGGTCAGCGCAGGGCACTTGGCGCGCGCGTTCCGGTCGACTTTCGGCGAATCGGTCGGTGCATATGTCCGCGAGCGGCGGCTGCAGCGCGCCGCCGGCCTAATGCGGGAAACGAAACTCAGACTTGCCGAAATCGCCACGGCCGTCGGGTTCTACGACCAGGCGCACTTCTCCCGCACGTTCAAGGCGCGATTCGGCGCGTCGCCCGCGGCGTTTCGCGGGGACAAACGCACCTGAACCGCGCCCATGACAGGCGCGGCATATGATCTGATTCAGCTGGCGCGAGACGCGACTCCACACCCGGGCACTACCGGCGAAACGCACGGTTACTCGTGGCGAGAGTCGAAGCGTTTGTTAGTGAAGCTCGGTTCGCAAGCGCTCGATTTCTTCCTTTAGTCGGAGTTTGCGCTTTTTGAGCTCTGAGAGAGCGAGATCGTCGGGATGAGGTCGGAGCTGTTCTTCGTGGATCTGTTCGTCGAGTTTGTGGTGCTTATCCGCTAATTCCTGGATATGCGACTCTAGGCCCATGTAAGTGCCTCCGTTGTCAGAGCGCTAAACTAAAACACAAATTCGAGCGGATGTCAGCGGCCGATATTCGGCTAGCGCAACAGATTCTTAATTCGCATATATCGCGGGGTGAATGCTTAGTATTTGAATTTTAAGGAGCTTTCGCCATGTGCCGGTGCGAAAGAACCAAGACACCGGCGGTCGTGTTATGATAGAATTTCACCAGTGGTCGAAGTGGAAAGCTGGCTCGTTCGCGCATCATGACATCTTCAAAGGATGGAGAGGGCGGAGAAAGCAGCGGCTTGACCGTCGTCAGCGGCAGCCATGCCGCCGGCGAGTCGCGCACCAGCGAGGCGCCTGACAAGGCGACGTCGCTGCAACTTGCCGTCCTGCGCCAAGAGCATCGCGAGTTGGACGAGAAAATCCAGGCGCTGATCTCGGACGGCGTCTTCGATCAATTGCAACTCACGCGGTGGAAGAAGCGCAAGTTGATGCTGCGCGATCAGATCGCGCATATCGAAAACGACATTTTGCCCGATATCATCGCTTAGGCCTTCGCAGCCCTAAGGCGCCCTCGAGCCCTTCTCGCGCTTGGCGGCGTACATGGCCTTGTCGGCGTTCGCCATTGCGAGATCGACGTCCTCGCCCTTCTTGAAGGCGTGCACGCCGAAGGCGAAGGAGAGCGCCAGCGGCTTGCCTTCCCACTCGAAAGGTTGCGCCAGGAAGAGGTCGGACAGGGAGCGTGCTTTCTTTTCGGCCTGCACGTGGTCCGCCTTGGCGAGAATCACACCGAATTCGTCCCCGCCCAAGCGGCCGACGATGTCGGACTCGCGCACGTTGTCGATCAGGAGCTGGGCGACGTGATGGAGTGCGGCGTCGCCGGCGGCATGACCGAAGCTGTCGTTCACGGCCTTGAAGCCGTCCAAGTCGAAATAGATGAGGCCGGCGTTGAGGTCGTAGCGGTCGCCGAACGACATGATGCGCGACATCTCGCGAACGAAGGCGCGGCGGTTCAAGACCGGCAACATGCCGTCCTGATCGGCGACGGTTTCGGCAACTTCAAGCCGCTTTTGCGCACGCTCGAGATCTTGGCGCAGGCGATCGACCTCGGCCATCAGCGTCATGATCGCGTCGCGCACGCGCGGGGTGAATTCCGCGTCCGGGATGCCGAGCACACTTGAGACATCAGGCGCAGGTTTTGCGGTCGAGCCGGCTTGCGCGCCGGTCGCGCGTTGGACGGAGGTGTAGGCCTGAACGCCTTTGGCGCCGGCAGGCCCGCCCGGACGATTGCCTGTGATCTTCATCGACCCCACGCTACGGCTTTGAATCGTTAAGTGCAAAACTGCGACCAAATGCTTAACGCGCCAAGGCTTGCGTCATCTGCGGCGGGTTTCACTTTGCGGCGACGCGCCTTATAGTTCGGCGCTTCTTTTGTCTCGCGGGAGCAATCGCCCGAAGAAGAAGGAAGCCATGGCCAAAATGGCCAGCAAAGATCCCACCAAAACGACAGAACGTACGACCGCCGACGTCGGCATCATCATGGGCAGCCGCTCGGATTGGCCGGTCATGTCGGAGGCCGCCGAAACGCTCGACAAGCTCGGCGTGCGATTCGAGGCGCGCATCGTCTCGGCGCATCGCACGCCCGACCGCTTGTTCGCCTATGCGCGCGGCGCGAAGGCGCGCGGGCTGAAGGTCATCATCGCGGGGGCCGGCGGCGCGGCTCACCTGCCCGGGATGACCTCGTCGATGACGACGTTGCCGGTGCTCGGCGTGCCGGTCGCGGCGACCGGCCTCAACGGGCTCGATAGTCTGCTCTCGATCGTACAGATGCCGGGCGGCGTCCCGGTCGGGACGCTTGCGATCGGCAAGCCCGGCGCGATCAACGCCGCGTTGCTTGCGGCGTCCATCTTGGCGTTGAGCGACAAGGAGCTCGGCAAACGGCTCGAGGCTTTTCGCGCGCGGCAAACCGCCGACGTGCCGGAAGCGCCGGTCGACGAGGATCATGGCGACGGCTGATTCCGTGCGCGCGATCGCACCCGGCGGGACTGTCGGCATTCTGGGCGGCGGGCAGCTCGGCCGCATGCTGGCGATGGCCGCCGCGCGGCTTGGCCTCAAGTGCGCGATCTATGCGCCGGAGGCGGATAGCCCGGCGTTCCAGGTGGCTTCCTCGCACGTCGTCGCGGACTACCAGGATCATGACGCGCTGGCGCGGTTCGCGCGCGGCGTGGACGTCGTCACCTACGAATTCGAAAATGTGCCGGGCGATGCGGCGTCGGTCTTGAGTGCGCTCAAGTCCGTGCGACCCAACCCCAAAGCGCTTTCCGTCATCCAAGACCGGTTCGACGAGAAATCCTTCGCGCGCAATCTCGGCATTGCCACGGCGCCCTTTGCGCTGATCACGTCGGACGCGACCTTGCGCGAGGGGCTTCAGTCGACCCGCACACCTTCGGTGCTGAAGACGGCGCGGCTCGGCTATGACGGCAAGGGGCAGCGGATCGTTCGCTCCGACGACCAGCTGCTACCTGCGTGGAACGAGTTGAAGCGCGTACCGTGCATCCTGGAAGGCTTTGTCGATTTTACACGCGAGTTGTCGGTGGTCGCGGCGCGCGGGATGGACGGCCGCGTCGCTTGCTACGACTTGGTCGAGAACCGGCACGAGAGCCACATCCTGCGAACGACGCTGGCGCCGGCACGCGGGCCGCAGGGGCTCGCGGTTGAAGCGAAGCGGATTGCCGCGCGGCTGCTCGAGGCGTTCGACTATATCGGCGTGATGGCCGTCGAATTGTTCGAGACGCGCGACGGGCGGCTGCTCGTCAACGAGATCGCGCCGCGCGTGCACAATTCAGGTCACTGGACAATCGACGGCTGCATCGTCAGTCAGTTCGAGCAGCATATTCGCGCGGTGTGCGGGTGGCCGCTCGGCGATCCCGCGCGTCACTCTGATGCGGTGATGACCAATCTTTTGGGCGATGAAGCCGCGACGTGGGCCGAGCATGCGGCGGCGCCCGCGACCGGCGTTCATCTCTACGGCAAGAGCGCGGCGCGGCCGGGGCGCAAGATGGGGCATGTGACCAAGCTCTATCCGCTCGGGACGCGGCCCGACCAGTAGAAAGAAGATCGAAACACCAAGATCACCAAGACGCCCATTCTAGGGGGCGCACCACCGAGGTGCTTCTTCTTCCCTGTTGGGCGCGAAGCGCCCACTAATTCTTGAGCCGTCGTCTCCGCGCGGTAAGCCGCCAGTCGCCCTCAGCGTCTTGCTGATCTTGGTGTTGCAAACTTCTATCGGCGCGGGTGGCGCAGCGCGCCTAGCACCGTTAGCGGGTTGGGCAGCGATTCCGCGAATTTGACGACTTGCGATTTGACTTTCTCGATCTGCATGACGTCGGCGATGCGGCGGTCGAGGAAGTTCCAGGTGTCTTGCGCATCCTCGCTCGTGTCGGCGAACCAATAGAGCATCGTCGAGGTGTAGACGCCCGCGAGCAGGGCGCGCTTGGTGTAGAAGTTGAAGTCGGCGGAGGTGTCGCCGACGGCGCGCCAGATGCTGTCGACGGTGCGGTAGACGCAGGCCGCGCCGTCGAGCGCGTGCTGCGGCAGGGCGAGGACGGCCGCCGCGCGGCGTGCCGCTTCCTTGTGTTCCATCACGGCGTCAATGCGGGAACGCACGCCGAAGGTCACACGTTCGCGCACCTTCATCGCTTTGAGGTTCGTGTCTTTGACGGTTTCAGCGGCGCGGCGGTCGGCGTCGTCGGAGAAGAAAACGATCGCATCGACGTAGCCGCGCGGGAATGCGGCTTTGAGCTCGGCTTCGCTTGCGCCGACGGCATCCGCGGCCGTGCGAAGCGTCTTGTCGGTCCAGCCGTCGAACGGCACGTGCGGCAGCGCCTCGGCCAAGATCTTCGCGCGCACGTCGTCCGTGTGCGTGGGGGTGGCTTTGTTCAGTCGCTTTGCTCGAGCCAATGTTTCGTCTCGCTTTCGAAGATGAGCTTCGTGAGATCGGTCATGCGCTGAGGATAGAGGATACCATCAAGATGGTCGCATTCGTGCTGGACCACGCGGGCATGGAAGCCCTTGGCGACGCGCTCGATCGGGCGACCGTCCAGCCCCGTGCCCCGATAGCGGATATGTGCAGGGCGCTCGACCCAGCCGCGCAGGCCGGGCACTGAAAGACAGCCTTCCCATCCGCCCTCCGCTTCCTTGGACATCACTTCGATGACGGGGTTCGCAAGGACCGTCAGAGGCGTCGTGTGGTCGTAGGCCTCGGCCTCGCTCAAGCCCGGGTCGGCGCGACCGGCCAAGGCCTGAAAGATCACGAGGCGAATCGATTCGTGGACCTGGGGTGCGGCGAGCCCCGCCCCGTTCGCGTCGATCATGGTCTCGACCATGTCTTCGATCAAACGTCGCAGTTCGGGGTCGGCAAGGTCGGTGATTTCCTGGGCCCGCATTCCAAGGGCGGGATGGCCCATTCGTGCAATTTTACGGATCGTCATGGCGCTGATATGAGCCGCGTTCCCTGGCCTCGCAAGGGTGGACAGCGACGCGCGGCTCTGGTATCACCCGCGCCGCTCAGGTGGCTCCAGGTCGGGGCCCCTTTGCGTTTGAAAATTTGCCCCGGAGGCCCCTTTGCAGATCATCGTGCGTGACAACAATGTCGATCAGGCCTTGAAGGCGCTCAAGAAGAAGATGCAGCGCGAAGGCCTGTTCCGCGAGATGAAGCTGCGCAACCACTACGAAAAGCCGTCCGAGAAGCGCGCGCGCGAGAAGGCGGAAGCCATACGCCGCGCCCGCAAGCTGCAACGCAAGA
>JBGOVA010000139.1:0-12215 GCA_041477875.1 Micropepsaceae bacterium
CTGCTATGGCAGTGCGCGGGAAATTCTCCGCATCCACGGACTGGGCGGCGCCTACGTTCACCAAGGTCGGCTTTTGGGCGTCACCGAGTGGCAGTTCGAAGGTCAGGAGATTTTCAAGAAGGCGGTCGGCGGCATGGGTCTCGCCTGCGAGGACGTCTTGCGCCGCGCCGGCAAGACGCCGGACGACGTCGATCTCGTCGTACCACATCAGGCAAACTTGCGGATCATCGAGGCGGTCGCCAAGCGGGCCGGCGTCGCGATGGACCGCGTCATCATCAATGTCGAACGCTACGGCAACATGTCGGCGGCGACCGTGCCTGTCGCCCTTTGCGAGGCCCTCGAGCAGGGACGGGTGAAACCGGGAGCGCTGTTGCTCATGCCGGCGTTCGGTGGCGGGCTGACGTTCTGCGCGCATCTCGTGCGCTGGGGTGAACGCACGACACCGCTCGCGACGTCCGCAGCCGAGCTGCCTCCCCTCACCCGCTCGGCGCTCGACATCGTAGAGCACTACCGCAAGTCTCGTGGCGCGTCTCTCCCTTGATCAGCGGAAATCGAGTGACCCCGCCCGGCCCAACCTGAAGGTGCGCACGCCAGGCAAGCTCCCTCTTGAGCGTTGCTGTTATTGACTTCGTGCTCGTCACCGCCGTAACCCGGATAGACGCGTTGAACTCTCCCCCCGAGTTCACCCACTTGAAACAAAAGCGGAAGGCCATACTGACGAGGGCCGCAGCCATCGCTGTTACGGTTTTGCCGTTTGGCGCCTGCGCGACCGAACCCATAAGTGCCGAAGCTATTTCACCTACCGCCGTCTGTCTCGACGGCACCCGCAGTTACGGCCCGCGCCGTGAGGGGGTCTGCGCCGGCCACGACGGGGTATCGCGTTGGATGGACAACTTTCGTCACGGCATGCGGCACGACTAGGGCCCGTCGCTTTGAGGCCACATTCCGGATCCGACGCCCAAGGCGAAAAGAAGGTAAGTGGCCCTCATCACATATAGGCGGAACAGGGATACCTCGGTCATCGCAGTGATTCCTCGAAAGGTGCTGAGGCCTATATCGCGGAGCGCGGGCTATCTCCTGGCCCTTGTTCCTCTCCCAGAACCGAAGGCGCTTCGGCCGAACGGCCCCCGTAACCCGACGTGGCGTCGACCGCGCCCGGACATAGAGAGATTTGACGCGAAGCGGCGGCCTACGTGCCGCCTTTGATTTCGACGGTTTTCTTCTCGCCGTTCGCCCCCATCTGCTCCCACTTGTCGCCGACCTTGTGGCCGGCCTCGAACGCGAAGCAGGATTCCTTCGGCGCGGGCGTGTCCTTCGGCGCGTTCGCCGGCAGGTCGGGCGTCGTGCAAAACTTCGTGTTGTTCTCCCTCACCGCCCACTTGCCGGAATACTTCTTGCCCGTGGACGATTCGCCGGTGAAGGTGCCGTCCCTGTTGATCCAGAGCTTCGTCGTCTCACCCTTGCCGTTCGTCATGAAGACGGTGTTCCCGTAGACGCCGCCTATCGGATCGTCCGCCGCCATCGCCGCAACGGCAAAGCCAACCGCAATCATCGCGCCCAGAAGAACAATTTTTCGCATGAGTGAAAAATCCTTGTGAATGTTAATCCATCGCCCCGTTGACCCTGGCGAAAAAGCGGGGGCGCGCTTGTTCCGCCTGCCTGTACCAACTCGTGAACAGCACGCGCACGAGCCAATAGAACATCACGACGAAGATGAGGATCATGGACGCCAAAAGCACCCGCAGGCCCACGCCGGGCGGCAGAAACTTGGCGCCTTGCGCCGCGAACGAGCCGACGGCGATGAACAGGCCAAGGCACATCCGCCACAAATGCCGCGCGATGCGCTGCGCGCCGGAAAGGCCGCGCCGCAGGATGACGCTCAAGTCGGCGACGGCCGCGAGCGCCATGATGCCGTTGAAAGAATATTGGGCGATCGCACCCAGCCCGATAACAACTGCCGCACTCAGAGCCCCGATCTCGAAGGCGCCCGTTTCGCCATCCTTGCGGCGGCCCGCCATCCACGCCGTGGCGATGAAATACATCGTCATCAGACCGCCGATGACCAAACCGGGCTGCGACGTCATCACCGCCAGAATGGAGGCGCTCGCCCCCATGAACAGCATCGAGAGGACGAAGACGGTGCCCACAACGCGATGCGCTCTGCTTCCTTTGCGAAACAGCAGCGCCGCCGCGCCCGTCAGAACGCCGAGCGTCCCCATGCCGACGTGAATGGCCAAGATCCCGGTATGCATCAAGCAGGACCGTCGCCTTGGGATTTGGCCTGGTCTGTCTTGCCGAGCGCCAACGCAAGACCGATCGCGAGCGCCGCCACAAACCCCCAATTGACAATGAAGCCGACGGAATATTCGCCGGTTTTGGCCGCCCCTTTGACCGCCCCTACGATGGGGTTGGCCAGCGAGATCCAAGTTCTACCGAATTGCTCGATCGAAAGTAGGAGGTACATTAGCGGGATCATCGCCCGATAGCGGATCAGCACAACGATGCCGAGCAAGCTGAGTACAAAAAGAATGAGTCCCCAACTCGCGAATAGAAACATGACGGTGGATGCCGCCTCCGCGCCGAACGACTCGAGCGGGATACCGTCGGCGGTTTGCGCGATCTGCCGGTTGCTGATCCAGGGATTCAAACCGGCGACGTTCAATCCCATAAAGAACTTCGCCAACAGGATCGGGACGAGAATCCAGATTGCAAGCCAGTAGCCGCGATAATTGTTGTCGATTTGCGGGGGAAAGAGGCGGCTGAACATTGGAAAGGCTCCGTCGGAAAAAGAACGTTCAAACGAGCATGCCGGCACGAACGGCCACTGGAACGAAGCGAAACGTGGCGGATTTGCGCGCAGCCGCGCAAAGCGTTGCGGCCGTCGCCCCCGCCTCTTAGGTTTGTGCCGTTCAATCTATCGGCGACGAACCCGCCCGAACATGACGCCACGCCGCAAAAACTTGATCGCAAATTGCAGGCAGCGCCGCGATGGCTGAATTCACGGTTGCCGCAGGTCTGGCCCGCGGCGCGATGGACTTTGCGGTGTCGAAGGGGGCTGTCGCGACGGTGCTGGCCGAGCGAACCGGCATCGACCCGCGGGACTTGGCCGACCAGGACAACCGCATCCCGCTCGCGAAGTACCAGGCGCTTATGCGTGCGGCCAAGGATCTATGCCGCGACCCGGCCTTCGCACTCCACTTCGGCGAGGCGGTCGATCTTGCCGAGATGTCGGTCGTCGGACTGATCGGCCGCGCCTCCCAAACGATGCTCGAAGCGTTCATGCAGCTCAATCGCTATGGGGGGCTTGTCGTCGAAGTGGATTTGGGGACGACGGGTCGGTTTCAGCTCGCACCCGCCGACGGCGGGCTTTGGCTGATCGACACGCGCCGCAATCCGAACGAGTTTCCCGAACTTACGGAATCCACCATGGCCCGCGTGACCAGCGGTTGCCTGCGCATGATCCTCGACTCGGGCTGGACCGGCGAAATTCCATCGGTGAAAGCGGCCCATTTCACCCACGCGGACCCGGGATATCGCGCCGAATACGACCGGATTTTCGGCACGTCCGTTGTCTTCGAATCCGACCGGAATGCGATCCTCGTCGACGCGACGTGGCCGATGCACAAACTCGCGCCCCGGCCGCGCTATGTCTTCGGCGTTTTGAGCCGGCATGCCGATGCGCTGCTCCAGGGTCTTGAAGGTTCGAAAACGACGCGGGGCCAGGTCGAAAGTCTGTTGCTGCCGATCCTCCATACCGGCGACGTCGGCAAGGACGCGATCGCCGCCAAGCTAGGCATGAGTAGCGACACGCTTCTGCGCCGTCTGAAGGCGGAAGGCACGACGTTCGAAACGGTGCTCGACGAACTGCGCCACAAAATGGCGTTGCATTATTTGGACGGCAAAACAGTCTCGGTGAATGAGATCGCCTACCTCATCGGTTTCTCGGAAGCGGCCGCCTTTTCGCGCGCCTTCAAGCGTTGGACGGGCTTAAGTCCAAGCGTCATGCGCGCCTCCAGGACGCAAGGCCGACCGACCGAGGTCCCTTAGGTTCGCCGCCGGCCCGCCCCGCTCCCGTGCCGGCCAACCTGTCTCCAATTTCCGTGTCTCATCGACGGGGTGCAGTCCAATACAGATTCCACGAACTCCGGCGACGGGTTCCGGTCCGCGCGATGCACTGCTGCGCGATCGGATTGTTGCCATTTTTCTTGCGAACACAGCGAGTGTGTTCTATATTTGTTCCGATATTCGGTGCGTGCATTTCCGCCCTCATGGAATGTGCAGGCGCCGCTGCGATTTGACATTGTTCTTACGCCCCAACGGTTGTCGCGGCCGAAAGCGCGATGTGTGTCCCGACGTGTGTCCACGAACTCTGGCCGACGAGGGGTCACTCCACTGCGTGGCATCACATGTGATGGCAGCGTGATGGCAAAAAGCGCTGAGATCCGCCAATGTGATGGCGTGATGGATCGGATTGCGTCTGTTTTCTCAGAGTTGCGAAGATCTGATTCACACAACCAGCCGGAACGCGTCCCCGTCGCGCACCACGCGCCCTCCCGTCGGTCCGGCGAAATGCGTGCCGATGACGAGCGTCGGCGTTCCGGCGAGCCGTCCGAACACATCGCGCCGCGTCTGCGTCGACGCGGCTCGATCATAGTCGACCGTCGCCGCCCAGTCGGGTCGCGCCATCTGGCAGGGATGATGCACGAAGTCGCCCGTGATCAGCGCCTCTTCGCCTTTCGACAAAATGCGCACGCTCACATGCCCCGGCGTGTGACCCAAGGTCGGCACGAAGCTGACCTCTGGCGAAATCCGATGATCGGTCTCGACGAGATCGACGAGCCGCGCCTCGAACACGGGCCGCACGGAATCCGAGAACACGTTGATCAGCTCTTCGTTCTCGCGCTGATCGCGCCAATATTCGAACTCCTTGGCGCCCATCAGATAGCGTGCGTTCGGAAACGTCGGCATCCACTTGCCGTCGACCAGCATCGTGTTCCAGCCGACGTGATCGACATGCAGATGCGTGCACATCACGGTGTCGATGGACTCGCGCGCGAAGCCGGCGGCGGCGAGGTCGCGCAGGAACGGCCCCGACAGATTGTTCCACGTCGGCACGCCGCGCCCCTGCTTGTCGTTGCCGAGGCAGGTGTCGACGATCATCCGCCGTGACGGCGTCTCGATGACGAGCGCATGGATGCTCATCTTCAAGCGCCCGTCCTCGTCCATGAAGTGCGGCGCCATCCACGGGATCGCGAGCGCCGCCTCGCGCGTCGCCTGCGGCAGGATGAACCTCGTCCCGCCCGTCGCCTCAAGCTCGACGATTTTGGTGACCTTCACGTCGCCGACGCGCCAGCTGGTCATGGCGTTCACGCTCCGAACAACGGCTTCAATTCCTTTTTCATGATCTTGCCGTTCGCATTGCGCGGCAGGGTTTCCGGCAGGAACAGGATTTTCACCGGCACCTTGAACGCCGCGATCTTCTGCGCCACGAAATGCCGCAATTCCTCTTCGCTGGCCTTGGCGCCCGCCTTCAAATGCACCGCCGCCGCCGGCTCCTCGCCGAGCGTGCGATGCGGAATGCCGATCACCGCCGCGTCCATCACGGCCGGATGATCGTAGAGCGCGTTCTCGACCTCGACGCAGTAGATGTTCTCGCCGCCGCGGATCAGCATGTCCTTCGCCCGGTCGACGATGTAGACGAAACCTTCCTCGTCGACGCGCGCCAGGTCGCCGCTCTTCACCCACCCGTCGACGAACGTCTCCGCCGTCGCCTGCGGCTTGTTCCAATAGCCGCGCACGACGATCGGCCCACGATAGTAGAGCTCGCCCACCTCGCCGACCGGCATGTCCTGACCCTTGTCGCCGACGATCCGCACTTCGCCGGTGGGCGAGGGGACACCGCAACTCGTCGGCTTGCGCTCGTAGTCCTCCGCGAAGTTGCTCGTGGCCGTCGCCGACGTCTCGGTCATGCCCCAACCTTGGCCGGGTTTGAGATTGGGGAAGCGCTCCTTCATGCGCCGCACGAGTTCGGGCGCGGACGGCGCGCCGCCGTAGGAAATGGTCTCGAGCGACGACAAATCGAACTCGTGGAAGCGCGGATGCTCGATGATCTGCCACGCGATCGTCGGCACCCCGCCGGCGGTCGTGATCCGCTCGCGCTCGATGAGCTCGAGGGCCTGATCCGCATTCCACCGCCGCTGCATCACGAGCTTGCTGCCGCCCAACACCGCCGGCATCATCACCGCAAAACACCCGGTCGCGTGAAAGAACGGCACCGAGATCAGACTGGACTTCTGAACCGTCGGATCGGGCACCGGCAACGCCTCGCCGCGGCGCAAGAACGAACGCGCCTGCGCGCACATCGCGTTGAAGAAATTCGAAATGATGTTGCGATGAGAAATGACCGCGCCCTTCGGCTTCCCGGTCGTACCCGACGTATAAAAGATCGTCGCGTCATCCTCCGGTTCGAACGTCACGTTCGGCAGGGGAACCTCGGCGAGCGCGGCCCACGAGTTCGGCACGCCGATCACGTCTTCGAGCTTCTGCACGCGCGGATCGGCGATGTCGTCGCTCGACCGGCTGACATAGATCCGCTTCAGATCGCCGCAATTGTCGGCATGCTCGCGCACGCGCTCCCAGCGCTCCGCATCCATGATGGCAAGTTTCGTGCCGGAATCGCACAGCCCGTATTCGAGTTCGGGCCCCGTCCACCACGCGTTGAGCGGCGTGACGATCGCTCCCGCCAACACCGCCGCCCAAAACGCGACCGACCACTCCGGCAGGTTGCGCATGATGATGGCGACGCGATCGCCCTTCTTCACGCCGTCGGCGACAAGCCGCTTCGCGAACTGGCTGACCGCGCGCCGGTGCGCATCGAACGTCACGCGGTCGTCGTCCAGAACCATATAGGTGCGCGCCCCAAACGGCTTGCTCGCCTCGAACACCGCCGCCAGCGAAGGCGGCGCGTTCTTCCACGTCTTGATCTTCACGCCGTGGATTTCGCGCTCCTCGACCTCGAAGGGCGAGGCGGGCGCGGACATCAGCAATTTGTGCGCTTGCGCGATCGGCATGGCCGGAAACCCGGCAGGCAAACTCGTAGCGGCAGCAGACATCAGGCGGTTCCTCGAAGGCTTGGTTTTTTTGTGTTCCTTCGGACTTACCCTGTCTGCCCCGCCGCCTCAAGGCTCGGCCGTCAGGGCTTGGCCCCAAGGCCCATTTTCACGCGGGTCATGCGGTGGGACTCAGTCCGTGAACGCCGAATAGACCATCGTGCGAAGCTCGCGTCGGATCGGATAGGTCGACGACGGCAGAAGTTGGGTCATGAAGATCGCGATCAGATCTTCCGTCGGATCGATCCAGAACGACGTCGACGCCGCACCGCCCCAAGAATATTCGCCGACCGAGCCCGGGATCATCGTCTTCGCGGGATCCATCGTGACGGAAAACCCCAGCCCGAACCCGATGCCGTTATACGTCGCCTCGCTGAACAGCGACCGCGACAGCGCCGGCAAGTCCTTGCCGTCCGGCAGATGGTTCTTGGTCATGAGCTCGATCGTCTTCGGGCTCAAAATCTGCGCGCCGTCGAGCGATCCGCCGTTGATCAACATGCGGCAGAACTTCAGATAGTCGCTCGCCGTCGAAACCAAGCCGCCGCCGCCCGAAACCAAGTTCGGCGCCTCAAGATAAGGACTCTTCGCCGGGTCGTCCTGCAGATCCATGCCACCCTTCGGCGTTGCCGCATAGCACGCCGCAAACCGTGACTCCTTGCCCGCGTGAACGTTGAAGTCCGTATCGACCATGCCGAGCGGCTTGAAGATTTTCGTGCGCAGATAATCTTCGAATTTCTGCCCCGACAGCTTGCCGACGATGTAACCCAGAATGTCGGTCGACACCGAATAGTTCCACGCTGTGCCGGGCGAGAACTCCAGCGGCAAGCGCGCCAGCTTCTCGACCATTTCCTCGAGCGTGCCGTGCTTCTCGATCTCGCCGATCTTGAGCTTGCGATAGGCGGCATCCACGTTCGTCGATTGCTGGAAGCCGTAAGTCAGACCCGACGTGTGGCGCAGCAAATCGATCATGAGCATCGGCCGGTCGGGACGTTTCGTACGGAACGTCTCCATGAACCCGCCCTGATAGACGGCGAGGTCCTTCCACGCCGGGATCACCCGGTGGACGGGATCGTCGAGCGCCACCAGCCCTTGCTCGACGAGCATCATGAACGCGACCGAAGTGATCGGCTTCGTCATCGAATAGATGCGGAAGATCGTATCCTCGCGCACCGGCTTCTTGCGCTCGACGTCGGCCATGCCGACCGCCGAGAAATGCGCGACCTCGCCCCGCCGCGCGACGAGCGTCAGCGCGCCCGGCATGCGTCCGGTGTCGAGATATTTGCGCTGGATGAAGCGGTCGATCGATTCAAGGCGCGAAGAGGACAGTCCGACGGTTTCGGCGCGCACGCTCACGTGATGGCTCCTCAAGGTTCAATGGCGAAACGTGGAGCTATCTTATCGTGTGCGCCGGGGAGCGGAAGGCCTATCCGTGCGGCCCCAGCGCCCCTGCAACAAAGTGCTGAAACCATGCCACGCCTTGCTCGTGGCGCGGCGAGAACACGCCGTTCTCGTAGACCCCGGCCTCGAGGTTCGCTTGCACGCGCTCGCAAATCCACTTGTCCTCGGCCGTGACCATGCCGGAGGTCGACAGGATGCGATGGCGCTCGCGCGGGTCATCGGCCATCTCGCGGGTGAGATAGTAGTCGTAGATCAACCGCGTCGAATTCACCGCCGTAGGCGCCATTCGCTCCACCATCAGACCATGGCCGTAGATGTTCAAACCAAGATGGGGCTGAACGAACGCCCACAGCCCGTCATAGATGGTGTCTGCCGCTTGGACTTTCTGCGGCGCGGAATGAAAACACACGCCGTCCTCAACCGTCACTTGGTACTTCGAAGCGTCGACCTCGGCGCTGAGGCCCGGATGGACGACCGGAATGTGATAGCCCTCGAGATAATTCTCGACATAGACCTTCCAGTTGCAGGCGATGTCGTGGACTCGGCGGTCGGCGTGAACAAGAGCGTCGAAATCGCGCTTGCCGATCCGGCTGTCGAGCGGCGCGAGAAGGCGGGCGAGCACAGGGGCACTCTTCTCCGCATTGACGAAGACAAAGCCGCGCCACGTTTCGACCTTGAGTTCGAAGAGCACAAAATTGCGCGGATCGAACCCCGGCGCCACGCCGAAATCCCGCGCGTTCTTCAATCGCCCGTCGAGCGCATACGCCCAGCCGTGATACTTGCACGTCAGCGTGTTGCCGCAATTCCCGCGCTCTTCGTCGAACAACGGACCTGCGCGATGCCGGCAAACATTGTGGAATGCCTTGAGCCCGTTCGCCGTTCGCACGACGAGCAACGGATAGCCCGCAATCGTCGCCGCGATCACGTCGCCGTCGCCCGCAAGCTCCGACACGTGCCCCATGAACAGCCACGACCGCCCGAACACATGGCGCCGTTCGTCATCATAGCGCGTCGCTTCGCGATAGACGGATGCCGGTGCTGTAGCCTGGGCCGAAGTCACAGGCATGAGCTTACGCGGCCGTGCCGCCGACCGTCAGCCCTGCGTCGATCAGCAATGTCGGTTGGCCCACGCCGACCGGCACGCCCTGGCCTTGCTTGCCGCAGGTACCGATCCCGGCATCGAGTTGCAGATCGTTGCCAACCATCTTCACGTGCGTCAGGGCATCCGGCCCGTTGCCGATCAGCGTCGCGCCTTTGACCGGCGCGCCGACTTGCCCGTTCTCGATGCGATAGGCTTCGGTGCACGAGAAAACGAACTTGCCGCTGGTGATGTCGACCTGGCCGCCGCCGAAGTTCACGGCATAGATGCCGTTCTTCACGCTCGACAAAATCTCCTTCGGGTCATGCGCACCGGCCATCATGAACGTATTCGTCATGCGCGGCAGGATCGTGTTGGCATAAGATTGCCGGCGCCCGTTGCCGGTCGCCTTCATGCCCATCAGCCGCGCGTTCTGCCGATCCTGCAAATAGCCCTTGAGAATTCCGTCTTCGATCAAGACCGTGCGCCCGGTCGGCGTGCCCTCATCGTCGACAGAGAGAGAGCCGCGCCGCGCCTCGATCGTCCCATCGTCGACGACAGTCACCCCTGGCGAGGCGACGCGCTGACCCAAGAGCCCAGCGAACGCGCTCGTCTTCTTGCGATTGAAATCGCCTTCAAGCCCGTGACCAATCGCTTCGTGGAGCAGAATGCCGGGCCATCCGGGCCCGAGCACGACCGGCATCACCCCTGCTGGCGCAGGCACCGACTTCAAATTGACCAACGCTTGGCGCAACGCCTCGTCGACCGCGCCCTTCCAAGCCTCCGGCCGCAGATAAACGTCGTAAGCGGTACGCCCCCCAGTTCCGTAGGAGCCCGACTCCTGCCTGTCACCTTCGCCAGCGACGATCGACACGTTCAACCGCACGAGCGGCCGTACGTCGCGCACCGTCATGCCGTCTGGCCGCAGGATTTCGACGGCCTGCCACTCGCCGAAGAGCGAACACGACACCTGCCGCACTCGGCGATCCTTCGACCGCGCATAGGCGTCGATGTCGGCCAGAAGCTTCGTCTTCACTTCGAACGGCGTGCGGTCGATCGGGTTCTCGTCCGAATAAAGCTTCACGTTGGTGCGCGCGGGTCCCGCCGCCCACTGACCGGTGTAGCCGCTCTTGACCGCCTGAATCGCGTTTGCCGCCCGCCGCATCGCGTCTTCGCTGAGTTCGGAGGAATGCGCAAAACCAATCGCTTCGCCTGCAACCGCGCGCAAGCCGAACCCTTGGGTCGTGTCGAAACTCGCGGACTTCATGCGCCCGTCGTCGAACACGAAGCTTTCGGTCAGCCTATATTCGAGGAACAACTCGCCGTCGTCCGCGCCCTTCAGCGCATCGGCCGCGATGCGTTCGACGGTGTGCCGATCGAGACCCGCTTGCGTGAAGAACAAATCGCCGGTGTTTTTCATCGGGGCCTCTTTCAGAACCTGTTGAAATCGGAAGGTAGGACGTTCGTGGCAGAGGTCAATCGGGCTCGCTCAAGAGTTGTGGCATATGGTCGCAATGACGAGGCACCACCTCCGCCGCTAAACCCCCTTCACTAAAATTGCCAGTGGTTCTGCCTAAGGGGCGATTCCCCTTCGGGTTTTCCAATCATTCGGTTGAACGGGGCTGATCAGGCGCATGCGCGCATCCTTGAGAATTGGATTCACGAGTCTTGCGGCGTTCGCCGCGCTCACACTGGGCAGCGACTTGGCGTTCGCCGTCGAGGGCAGTTTCGCGGTGCCCGAACAGATCGGCCTGATGCCGGCGGCGACCGAGCACATGCAGCAGATACACGACTTCCACAATCTCCTGCTCGTCATCATCACGGTTATTTCGGCCTTCGTGCTCGGGCTCTTGCTTTGGGTGATGGTGCGCTACAACGCCCGCGTCAACCCGAAGCCCGCAACCTGGTCGCACAACACGCTGATCGAGGTCATCTGGACGATCATCCCCGTCGTTATTCTGGGCCTCATCGCCGTTCCCTCGATCCGCCTTCTCTATGACGGTGAGGTCATCCCTCCAAACGTAGACCTGACGGTCAAGGCCATCGGTCACCAGTGGTACTGGGCCTACGAATATCCCGACCAGGGCAACTTCACGTTCGATGCCCGGATGCTTGAAGGTGAGGAACTCCAGAAGTCCGGAGAACCGCGCCTTCTAGGCGTCGATCATCGCGTCGTGGTGCCGGTCGGCAAAACCGTTCGCATGATTATTACGTCGCAAGACGTCATTCATTCCTGGACGATCCCGGCCTTCGGCGCGAAAATCGATGGCGTGCCCGGCAAGCTGAACGAAACGTGGTTCAAGGCCGAGCGCGAGGGCGTCTTCTACGGACAATGTTCGGAACTCTGTGGCGTCAACCACGCCTTCATGCCGATCGCGGTTGAGGTCGTGAGCCAAGAGCGCTTCGACGAGTGGATCGCGGAGACGAAGACCAAGCCCGACATCTATCAATATCCCCAGGCGGAGCAATCGGCGCCGTCACGAACCGCCGCCCGCTAGCGAAAAAGTTTGGAACCAAACGCGATGGCCACTGCCCAACACGCTGACGCACACGACAGCCACCATCCGACTGGCTGGCGCCGCTTCGTCTATTCGACGAACCACAAAGACATCGGCACGATGTACATCATC
>JBGOVA010000301.1:0-3641 GCA_041477875.1 Micropepsaceae bacterium
GATTCGATCGTCGTCACCGAAAACATCTCTCGCCACCTGCGTGAAGGAACACCGCGCCGCCGTGCGGCAATGGACGCGACGGGGCAGATTTCCGTCGCGGTTCTCGGCTGCACGACGACGCTCGTGCTCGCCTTCCTGCCGCTGCTGTTTCTTCCCGAGGGGGCCGGCAAATTCACGCGTTCGTTGCCGGTCAGCATCTTGTTCACGGTGGCGGCTTCGCTCTTCGTCTCGCTCACCATCATCCCGTTCCTCGCGAGCAGGTTGTTGGCCGACAGCGAGAAGCCCGAGGGCAACCGCGCGCTGCAAGCCGTGCACGCGGCCATCCGCTATGTCTACAATCCCATCCTCCACCGCGCCTTGCTCAATCCGTTGCGAACGCTGGGCCTTGCTGCGCTTCTCGTCGCCGCATCGCTGCCGCTCGTGCCCATCATCGGCTTCAGTATGTTTCCGCCGGCGAGCGCGCCGAATTTCCTCGTGCAAGTCGAAATGCCCGACGGCGCCGCGTTGTCGCGCACCGACGAAGTGCTCCGCCGCGTCGAAGCCGTGCTTGCCGAAGAGCCAGCCGTGCGCTGGTTCATGTCGAACTTGGGACACGGTAATCCGCAGATTTTCTACAACATGCGCCAGCGCGAAACCGCCACGAACTTCGGCGAGGTCTTCGCCTCGCTCGGCGAATGGGACAGCCGTCGCGGCCCCCAGATCCTCGATGCGTTGCGCAAGCGCTTCCGCGAGATTCCCGGCGCTCAGATCGTTTTGCGCGAGTTCAGCAACGGCCCGCCGATGGAAGCGCCCATCGCCGTGCGCATATTGGGAAAGGATATCGCGACCTTGCGCCGACTTGCCGTCGACGCCGCGCGCATCGTCGAGCAAACCCCGGGCACGCGCGATGTCGTCAACTCCGTGCGGCTGAAACGAACCGATCTCGACCTCGGCGTCGACGAGGCGAAGGCCGGCGTTCTCGGCGTACCGGCCGGCGCGATCGATCGAACGATGCGCATAGCGCTTGAAGGTCAGACGCTCGCGCAATATCGAACGGGCGAGGGCAGGGCGTACGACGTTTCAATTCGCCTTCCCTTGGCCGAACGGCACGATCTGGACACGCTTGACCGCATCTATCTGCCGACGCAGGACGGTGCGGGCGTGCCCCTGTCGCTGGTGACGCGCCCGCGCCTCGAGGCCGGGCCGAACCGCATCGATCGGCTCGGGCGCCAGCGCGTGGTGACGATCACCTCCCAAGTGGCGACAGCCCACGTAACTTCGAAGGTCACTGAGGACGTGTTTGCAAGACTCGCCGCTTTCAAATTGCCGCCAGGTTATCGCATCGCGGCGGGCGGCGAGGCGGAGGCCCAACTGCGCAGCTTCGGGGGCCTCTGGAACGCGATGCTTCTCGCGCTGTTTGGAATCATGGCGGCTCTCATCCTCGAGTTCCGCTCATTCCGCGCCAGCGCCGTCGTTGCCGGCGTGATCCCGCTCGGCATCATCGGGGGCATCGTCGCGCTTTGGCTCACGGGCTACACGTTGTCGTTCACTGCGGTGATCGGCTTCATCGCGCTCGTCGGGATCGAGATCAAGAATTCAATCCTGCTCGTCGATTTCACGGTGCAACTGCAGCGCCAGGGCGTGCCCCTGCGCGAGGCGATCGAGCGTGCGGGCGAGATCCGCTTTCTCCCCGTGTTGCTGACCAGCGCGACGGCGATCGGCGGATTGCTGCCCTTGGCAGTCGAAGGGTCGGGCCTCTATTCGCCGCTTGCCTGCGTCATCATCGGCGGCCTCGTGACGTCGACGCTGCTATCGCGAATTGTCACGCCCGTGATGTACTTGCTTCTGGCGCCGCGGGGTCGCGTCACCCGGGTCGCAGACCCACGCGCCGAGCCGGCGATGCTGGGCGCCTGAAAATACGCAAGGAGGAAGCAGTGACTGAGAACAAACGCGTCGTCCAAGACTTCATCGCGTCATGGCGAACGCTCAACGTCGACGAAATCGTCGGCTACTTCACCGACGACGGTGTCTATCACAAAGCGCGGCGGACAGCGCGTCCTTGAAGGCATCGGCATTGGAAAGATCTATTCGTCCGGTCGCGGAGACCAGGACCGCACCGCCGAGGCTTCATTCGCTCCAGTTCATCGGCCGCCCGCTCTTGTCGCCGCACCGATAGCAATCGCAAACCGAAGCGAAATGATACGCGGCCGCAATCCATGCGCGCGAAAGTTGAACGCGTGCGACCGCCCGTTGCGGCTCGCGCTTATCCACAACCCATCCGGCGGATCGCACACCGATACACGCGCGCGGCGGTTGACCCGAATCGACCCCCCGCCCGCACCTTCGACGCGAAATGAGGCATTTGCGCATAGCCCGGTAAGCGCGTTCAGACGGTCGAGCTCTACCTTTATCTACTTTCGACGGTGGTCGCGGCGATGGCCGCGTTCGCTCTCGGCTGAGAGCTCTCGAAGTTTGATCTATGTCGTTGCACCGTGAACTGCTGAGTTCGAAGAGGGGGGTGCCGCTCAGGATAGACCCTCGATCTGGCCTGCGTCGTTCAGATGCATCGCGGTGGCCGAAGGTTCTTTCGGCAGGCCGGGCATTGTCATGATGTCGCCGGTGATGACGGCCACGAACTCCGCGCCAGCCGACAGCCGCACCTCGCGGATCGCGACCACATGGCCCGACGGCGCGCCCTTGAGCCGCGGGTCGGTCGAGAACGAGTACTGCGTCTTGGCCATGCAGATCGGGAACTTGCCGAAGCCTTCGGCCTCAAGCTCACGGAAGCGTTGGCGCACGCTCGTGTCGGCGGCAACTTCGCTCGCGCCATAGAGCGAGGTCGCGATCGTTTGCACTTTGTCCCACAGCTTCATGTCGTCGGGATAAAGCGGCCGGAACAGCACGCCGTCGTGATCGCAGAGGTCGACGACGGTGTGCGCGAGATCGGCGCAGCCCTTGCCGCCGTCGCTCCAATGGGTGCAGACGACGGTTTCGGTGTCGTGCTCGCGCGCGGCGCTCTTCACCGCCTCGATCTCGGCCTCGCTGTCGCTGACGAAGCGGTTGAGCGCGACGACTGCCGGCACGCCGAATTTTTTCACGTTCGCGATGTGGCGGGCGAGGTTGCTGCAACCCTTGGCGACCGCGGCGACGTTCTCGACGCCAAGCGCCTCGCGCGCGATGCCGCCGTGCATCTTGAGCGCGCGCACGGTGGCGACGATCACGGCCGCGGCGGGCTTGAGACCTGCCTTGCGGCATTTGATGTCGAAGAATTTTTCGGCGCCGAGGTCCGCGCCGAAACCCGCTTCGGTCACCACATAGTCGCTAAGTTTGAGCGCTGTCGTCGTTGCCAGCACCGAGTTGCAGCCGTGTGCGATGTTGCCGAACGGCCCGCCGTGCACGAAGACGGGGTTGTTCTCGAGCGTCTGCACGAGATTGGGCATCAAGGCGTCCTTGAGCAGCACCGTCATCGCGCCGTGCACGCTGAGGTCGCGTGCGCGCACCGGCTTGCCCTCCCGGGTGTAGGCGCACACGATGTTGCCAAAGCGCTTCTTTAGATCCTCGAGCGAGATCGCGAGGCAGAAGATCGCCATCACCTCCGACGCCACCACGATGTCGAATCCGTCCTGGCGCGGATAGCCGTTCGCGGTGCCGCCGAGCGAGAC